>OZ240688.1:973125-1297500 GCA_965199205.1 Acidisarcina sp. | reverse complement strand
AGCGAGTCTGAATAGGGCGATTCAGTTGGCAGGAATAGACGCGAAGCGGGATGATCTACCCTTGGCCAGGTTGAAGGTGGAGTAACATCCACTGGAGGACCGAACCGGTGTTTGTTGAAAAAAGCTCGGATGAGCTGAGGGTAGGGGTGAAAGGCTAATCAAATTCCGTGATAGCTCGTTCTCTCCGAAATAGCTTTAGGGCTAGCGTCGAATGATTTGCACTGGTGGTAGAGACATGGATGGACTAGGGGGCTTTCCGGCTTACTGAATCCAACCAAACTGCGAATGCCAGTGACAACCAGTTCGGCAGTCAGACTGTGGGGGCTAAGCTTCACAGTCGAGAGGGAAACAGCCCAGACCGCCTGCTAAGGTCCCAAAATTACAGTTAAGTGGGAAAGGAAGTCGGAACGCCCAGACAGCCAGGAGGTTGGCTTAGAAGCAGCCATCCTTTAAAGAAAGCGTAATAGCTCACTGGTCAAGCGGTCCGGTGCCGACAATATAACGGGGCTAAAACTGTATACCGAAGCAGCGGATGCACACTCTCTGAGTGTGCGTGGTAGGAGAGCATTCTCAACCGCGATGAAGCCAGACCGAGAGGACTGGTGGAGCGTTGAGAAGAGACCCTGCCGGCATAAGTAGCGATAATGAATGTGAGAACCATTCACGCCGAAAGTCTAAGGTTTCCTGAGGAAGGTTAATCCGCTCAGGGTTAGGCGGTCCCTAAGGTGAGGCCGAAAGGCGTAGCCGATGGACATCCGGTTAATATTCCGGACCTCCCATATTCTCGTTTGACGATGGGGTGACGCAGAAGGATAAGCAGGACCTCCTATGGCTATGGGGTTCGATGCGCGTAAGGTGGTTCCGATAGGCAAATCCGTCGGGGCATAACACTGAGGTGCAAAGCAGTAAGCCGTATGGCTGAAAGCTGCTGATTCCACGCTGCCGAGAAAATCCTCTAAGGAGAGAGCATGGGAACCGTACCACAAACCGACACAGGTAGACGAGGAGAATATCCAAAGGCGCTCGAGTGAAAGCTTGTTAAGGAACTCGGCAAATTAGCTCCGTAACTTCGGGAGAAGGAGCGCCCACGCAAGTGGGCCGCAGTGAAACGCGTACGGCGACTGTTTAACAAAAACACAGGTCTCTGCTAAGTCGAAAACGACGTATAGGGGCTGACACCTGCCCGGTGCTGGAAGGTTAAAAGGAGAGGTTAGCCGCAAGGCGAAGCTTTGAATTGAAGCCCCAGTGAACGGCGGCCGTAACTATAACGGTCCTAAGGTAGCGAAATTCCTTGTCGGGTAAGTTCCGACCTGCACGAATGGTGTAACGATCGTACGACTGTCTTAACGAGTTGCTCGGCGAACTTGTAGTACCGGTGAAGATGCCGGTTACCCGCAGCTAGACGGAAAGACCCCGTGCACCTTTACTACACTTTTACTATGATTTATGACTCTTACTGCGCAGGATAGGTGGGAGGCTTTGAAGCCAGGCTCTTGGGCTTGGTGGAGCCACCGGTGAGATACCACCCTGTGAGTGTTGTGAATCTAACCTCCTCCCGTGATCCGGGAGAGGGACATAGTAAGACGGGTAGTTTGACTGGGGCGGTCGCCTCCTAAATTGTAACGGAGGCGCGCGAAGCTACACTCAGGCTGTTTGGAAATCAGCCGTCGAGTGCAAAGGCATAAGTGTGGTTAACTGTGAGACCTACAAGTCGAGCAGATGCGAAAGCAGGCCTTAGTGATCCGGTGGTTCTGTATGGAAGGGCCATCGCTCAACGGATAAAAGGTACGCCGGGGATAACAGGCTGATCGAAGCCAAGAGTTCATATCGACGCTTCGGTTTGGCACCTCGATGTCGGCTCATCGCATCCTGGAGCTGTAGAAGGTTCCAAGGGTTAGGCTGTTCGCCTATTAAAGCGGTACGTGAGCTGGGTTCAGAACGTCGCGAGACAGTTCGGTCCCTATCTGCTGTGGGCGTAGGAGATTTGCGGGGGGCTGTCCTTAGTACGAGAGGACCGGGATGGACGAACCTCTTGTGTTCCAGTTGTCTTGCCAAAGGCACGGCTGGGTAGCGAAGTTCGGTTGTGATAACCGCTGAATGCATATAAGCGGGAAGCACGCCCCAAGATGAGATCTCCCAACCCAAAAGGGTCAAGAAGGGTCCAGGAAGACCACCTGGTTGATAGGCTGGAGGTTGAAGCGCAGTAATGCGTGTAGCTTACCAGTACTAATCGCCCGTTCGGCTTGTCCATAGAATTAACTCTGCGCAGCAATTCACCGCCGCTTAGAGCATTCAACTGACAGCCAAGTAATTGATCATTTGGAAACGCAGTACGACGCGGTAATATGATCTAGCCCAATCGGTTTCGTTGTGAAAAATCAGGTTGAATGGCGCCAGTTTGCCTCTTCAGCGTTCGGCATTAGCCCGGGGGAAATTACCCCAGGTTCTTAAGCCAGAACGGGATTAGGGCTGCGGGAGTTTCCCGCCAAGCGCCTTCTCAAGTTTCCGGTGACCATACTGCGAGGGTCCCACCCGTTCCCATCCCGAACACGGAAGTTAAGCCTCGCTGGGCCGATGGTACTGCACGCGCAGGTGTGTGGGAGATTAGGTGATCGCCGGAATAATTTAGAATGGCCCACTCTTCGGAGTGGGCCATTTTCGTTTTCCTGCGGGAAGCGTCTGCCGGATCGGAACTATCTTTCGATTAAAGCGAGCCGGAACCAGACTCTTCCAGTTGCTCGCAGTTGGGCCCCTTCAGAATGCTCGGGCCCAGGCGGTGGCTGGGATAGAGATCTTCATGCCAGGATTCGAACCGGCAACTTCGCGCCTTGGCAGGCTGGCGAGTTCGTCGGAAACCACCGGAGCCGCTCCTCACTGCTGCCAGCAAATCATTTTCCTCGAGGAGACTGACGGTGACTCACGACTCGGGCGAGCGATCTTCCTGCTGCTTCGGCGATGGCCGAGACGTTGCTTAAACACTGCTTAGTTTGCTCTTGAATCGTGTCCGACGATCCTCCCGTTGCCGGAGTGTTTGGTCCCGTTACCTGAAACTAAACAGATGACCCGCCCGTACCGGCTGGCTGTATGCTGGCGGGGAGGAGCGGGAGAGTTAGGCGCCAGCAGTGGTGTCTTTGCCACGATTTTCCCCAACGTGAGCCGTACAACAGCTGTGCCTCGTGAAAAATCGGATTTGCGCAAGAATCCGCATTCCAGGGTGTCCGGCTGACGGTACTTGAGCTGCATGCAGATCATGGCCGTTCCCCTATTCAAGGGCTCTGGGCAGGACCGAATGGCTCTACTTCTTTCCTTCGCGTGTCGCCGATTTGCGTGTTTCTCTCCCGGCGGCGCGCTTCTCTTCCGCCAGTTGCACGTTGTAGGCGTTGACGATGGCGGCGATGAGTCCGGGGAAGCGCTTCTCGATTTCTGTACAGCGGGAGGTGTTATGCATTTCGACGCCTCGGCGTTCGCCGCGGATCAGGCCTGCTTCACGGAGCGCCTTGAAGTGCTGAGAGAGTGTTGACTTCGGGATAGGCCTTTCGCTGACGGAAAGAAAGGTCGAGCAGTTCTGCGTACAGTTCTGGCTGACAATGTCGGCGTAGATGGCCGCTCGCACCGGGTCGGAGAGGGCATAGAGGACTGCCTCTACGGTGATTTCGTCGATCGCCGGGTGGAAGAGAGGCCTCATTGTTTCCAATGCTACGCCGATCGGGCCGATTGTTCTATTGTTCACATATTCGGAACTAATGAATCGCGGGATATTTGGTCTCCATCTAGTGTGCATCGACCTATTCGGAGCCGCGTCATTCGGCGGTTCCAAGTTCAACCGGCAAACATCCATTCCAGGATCAGCAGTTCAAGAGGGTACGTCATGAGCAAGCTCACAGGGAAAGTCGCAATCGTCACCGGGGCGTCCAAAGGCATAGGCGCCGCCATCGCTAAATCGCTCGCCGCAGCGGGCGCATCGGTTGTTGTGAACTACGCTTCAAGCAAAGCCGGGGCGGAAAAGGTGGTTGCCGCCATTACTGCCGCCGGTGGCAAGGCCGTGGCCGTGGGCGGCGATGTTTCCAAGGGCCCCGAAGCGCAAGGCATCGTCGACGGCGCCATCAAGAATTATGGCAAGCTCGATATCCTGGTCAACAACTCCGGTGTTTATGAGTTCGCACCGATTGAGGGAGTCACTGAGGATTCGTTCCACAAGCAGTTCAACATCAATGTGCTGGGGATGCTGCTAACCACGCAGGCAGCGGTGAAGCATCTTGGTGAGGGCGCAAGCATTATCAACATCGGTTCCGCCGTAAGCAGCTTGACCCCGCCGAACAGCGCCGTCTACACCGCGACCAAGGGCGCGGTCGACGCAATTACAGGTGTGCTGGCCAAGGAGCTTGGACCGAAAAAGATCCGCGTGAATTCCATCAATCCGGGGATCGTCGATACCGAAGGAACACAGGCCGCGGGGTTCATTGGCACTGATTTTGAAAAGGGTCTTATCTCCCAGACTCCGCTCGGCCGCAGTGGCAAGCCGGAGGACATCTCGTCCGTGGCCGTCTTCCTGGCTTCCGACGAGTCGGGCTGGCTCACTGGCGAGTTGCTCGTCACCGGCGGGGGCTTGAGATAACTGTCCGCCCGGCTGCCGACTGGCAGAGCGGTCGAGGAACGTGAGTCACAGGCCTGAGTCACATTCCTCAACCAGAGTTCTGTTTGACTCTTTTGTTGATGAAAATAGTGCGAAAGGAAGGATTGAATGGGAAAGCTAGATGGCAAAGTAGCAGTCATCACGGCGGCAACCTCCGGCATGGCGCTGGCGACGGCGAAGCTATTTGTCGAGGAAGGCGCGTATGTCTTCATCACCGGCCGACGGCAAGACAAGCTGGATGAGGCAGTGAGGGCTATCGGACGGAACGTTACAGGCGTACAGGGCGACGCGTCAAATCTGGCCGATCTCGACCGCCTCTACGAGACGGTGAAGCAAGAAAAGGGACGCATCGACGTACTCTTTGCGAGCGCGGGTTGGGGCGAGTTCGCGAAGATCGGCGAGGTGACCGAGCAGCACTTCGACTCAACCTTCAACTTGAACGTGCGCGGCACACTCTTCACAGTTCAAAAGGCGCTCCCGCTCTTCAGCGATGGCGGTTCCATCTTCCTGAACGGATCGATTGCCAGCATCAAGGGCTTTCCCGCCTTTGGCGTGTATAGCGCGAGTAAAGCCGCAGTGCGTTCGTTTGCGCGGACCTGGCTGGTCGACCTGAAGGAGCGCAAGATCCGGGTCAACATCCTGAGCCCAGGCACGATCGACACGCCGATCCTCGATCCCTTAGGGCCAGAGGCGAAGGAATATTTCAAAACCCTGGTGCCGCGTGGAGAGATTGGGCGGCCGGAAGAGATTGCCACGGTCGCCTTGTTCCTGGCCTCGAGCGATTCGAGCTTTGTGAATGGCGTGGAACTGTTTGTTGACGGAGGGACGGCCCAGATCTGATCGAGCTTCGGCAGCGGCTTCTGGGGGAGAAGCTCTCCAGAAAGGCCAGCAAAGCGGCAAGTAGCTGCGGCGCGCGGAATGAATCCTCGTCTGAGGTAGTAGACAGGGATGGCTGCTTGAACCGTTGACGCCGCCACTGTCGAACGGAGGAATTATGAAGCGAAAAACACTATGCGGTCTCGCCCTGGGCGCGTGCCTGGCGCTCGCGGGAAACCTTGTGACGGCCCAATCGAGCGATTCGGCTCCGCCTCCCCCGCCTGGCCGGGGAATGGGCCATGGCCCGATGGATCCGGCGGCTATGGCCGCTCATATGGCCAAGCGGCTCAGTCTTTCTTCGGAGCAGGAGAGCCAGGTCGCGGCCCTTCTGACGACCCAGCAGGCCGAGCACAAGAGCCTCGAGCAGAACCAGACGATTACTCACCAGCAGTTCATGGCGCAGTCCAAGGCGCTGCATGAGCAGACTGAGTCGAAGATCGAAGCGTTGCTGAACGACACACAGAAAGCGCAATTCGAACAGATGAAATCGCATATGGGGCATGGGCCAGGACCACAGGGAGAGGTGCCACCGCCGCCCCAGTAGACTGCGACGACCCGTGGCTTGTGAAAGGCCGTTTCTCTAAGGAGCGGCCTCTCCGCTTCGTGAGGTTTCTGGCGCCTGTCCTGGCTCAACAAGAGGTTATCGGGAAAGCAGCCGTGAGGCCCGATAACACCCGGCGCGCTACAATCCGCATCTAAAGTTGCATGGCCTCCACTGAACGACAGGCGCCTCCCTCGGTTTGCTCTGAAGACCACGTACCCTCCGCTTCGCAAATCATCGTCGATGGTGTTCCCCGTTCGATCGGTGCCAGCAAGTACCTTGTGGATGTGTTGAATGCTGCCGGAACGGTCATCCCGCAGGTTTGCTACCACGAACAGCTGGGACCGATCCAGACCTGCGATACCTGCCTGGTCGAGGTCGAGGGCAAGCTGGTGCGGGCGTGTGCGACCGAGCCGGTGGCGGGAATGCGGGTCGCCACCGAGGGTGAGCGAGTCGATGTCGCGCAGCGCGAGGCATTTGACCGGATTCTCGGCAATCATCTGCTGTACTGCACCGTTTGCGATAACAATAACGGGAATTGCACGGTGCATAATACGACGGCGCTGCTGGATGTTGTCCACCAGGCGCGGCCTTTCGTGCCGAAGCCGTTCCCGAAGGACATGTCCAATCCGTTCTATCGCTATGACCCGGACCAATGCATTCTCTGTGGGCGCTGCGTCGAGGCTTGCCAGAACGTCCAGGTCAACGAGACTCTGTCGATTCGCTGGGAAGATAAGCAGCCGCGGGTGCTTTGGGACGGCGGCGAACAGATTGCGGGCTCGAGTTGCGTCTCGTGCGGGCACTGTGTGACGGTCTGCCCCTGCAACGCTTTGATGGAAAAGTCGATGCTCGGCGAGGCTGGTTACTTCACCGACTGGCCGGCGAAAGCTCTGGAGAACATGATCGACGTGGTCAAGGGCATTGAGCCGGAACTTGGCTATCCGCCGATTCTGGCTTTGTCTGAAACTGAAGCGGCGATGCGCGAGGCCCGCACCAAGGTGACCAAGACCGTCTGCACTTATTGCGGAGTTGGCTGCAGCTTCGATGTCTGGACCAAGGATCGGCACATTCTCAAGGTGGAACCATCGCATGGACCGGCGAATGGGATCTCGACGTGCGTCAAGGGGAAGTTTGCCTGGGATTTTGTGAACTCTGACGACCGTCTGACTTCACCGATGATTCGTGAAGGCGAGACCTTTCGCAAGGCGAGCTGGGACGAGGCGCTGAAGCTGATCGCAAGCAAATTCACGGCGATCAAGGCGGAACATGGTCCGGACGCGCTGGGCTTCATCGCATCGTCGAAGTGTACGAATGAAGAGAGCTACCTGATGCAGAAACTGGCGCGGGTCGTCGTCGGCACCAACAATGTCGACAACTGTTCGAGATACTGCCAGTCGCCGGCGACGATGGGATTGTCTCGCACGGTCGGCTATGGCGGCGACAGCGGCTCCATTAGAGACATTGAAGCGGCCGGGCTGGTCTTGATCTGCGGCAGCAATACGGCCGAGAGTCACCCCGTGCTGGCGACCCGGGTGAAGCAGTCGCACAAGCTTCGCGGGCAGAGATTAATCGTGGCCGATCTTCGTGAACACGAAATGGCGCGAAGGGCCGATATTTTCTTTCGGCCAAATCCCAGCACCGACCTGGTCTGGCTGTCGGCGATGGCCAAGTACATCCTGGATAGCAAGCTTGGAAAGATGGATTTCGTCGAGCGCTGGGTGAATGGCTTCGATGAATATCGAACGAGCCTCGAGCCTTTCAGCATCGAGTTTGCCGAGCGCATTACCGGTGTTCCAGCGGAGACGCTGCGCACGGTTGCACGCGAAGTGGCCGCGGCTGATGGAGTCTGCATTTTATGGGCGATGGGCGTCACCCAGCATTGCCATGGGTCAGACACTTCGACGGCGATTTCAAATCTGTTGCTGATTACGGGAAACTACATGCGGCCCGGCGCGGGCGCTTATCCCTTGCGCGGCCACAACAATGTGCAGGGCGCCAGCGACTTCGGGTCGATGCCGGCCTATTATCCCGGATACGAAAAGGTCGACGATGAGGAAGCCCGCGCCAAATGGGAAGCCGGTTGGGGAGTCACGCTGCCGACCAGCAAGGGGCTTGATAATCACGAGATGATCGACGCGATTCAGGAAGGAAAGCTAAAGTCGATCTATCTCAAGGGCGAGGACATGATCACCTCCGACTCGAACGCAAACCTGGTCGGAGACTCGCTAACCAAGTTAGACTTCTTTGTCGTCCAGGATATCGTGATGAGCGAGACTGCGCGCTTTGCCGATGTAATTCTTCCTGCTGCGCCGAGCCTCGAAAAAGAAGGAACATTTACCAGCACCGAACGGCGCATTCAGCGCCTCTACGAGGTCTTTGAGCCGCTGGGTGAGAGCAAGCCGGATTGGGAGATAATTCAGGACGTCGCGAATGTGCTCGGCGGCAATTGGAAGTACAAGCACCCTTCCGAGATTATGGCGGAAGCAGCGTCCCTAGCTCCCTTGTTCGCCGGAGTCAGCTACGAACGGCTTGAAGGGTATAAAACCCTGCAATGGCCGGTGGCCCAGGATGGCAGCGATCAACCGCTGCTCTTCACGGAAAAGTTTCCTTTTCCGGATGGAAAGGCGAAGCTCTTTCCGCTGAAGTGGCAGGAGCCTGGAGAACAGACCACGACCGAGTTCGATTTGCATCTCAACAACGGTCGCCTGCTGGAGCATTTCGAACAAGGATCGATGACCTACCGAAGCGAAGGCATCATGGAGATCACGCCCAATAGCTTTCTAGAGGTGTCGCCGGAGCTTGCGAAAGAGCGCGGCCTTGAATCTGGGCGCTGGGTCCGGTTGAAGTCGCAATCGGGACAGATCAAGGTGCAGGTGCTGGTGAGCGACCGGGTACACGGCAAACAACTATACATGCCGATGAACACGGTTGAAGAGCCGGTCAATCGACTTACCAGCAGCAATACGGATGTCGTGACCCATACGCCGGCGTTCAAAGAGACGGCCGTTCATTTGACGATCTTGCCGGAGATGGGGGTTAATCCTCTGCCGAGGAAGAATTTTCGATATGGCCATCCCACCCCGCAAAATGGCGTCGAAGTGGAGCGAAAGTGGAAGCGCAGCGATTACTACGTTCCGGGAACCGGCAAGGATGACAAGTTAGTGCAGATTGAGACCCTGAGCAAGTCATAAGCTTAAGAGCGCTGGAGAGAGTAGAGCAAGATGGCCAAGTATCTGAACTTTGAACACAGGGTAGAGATACCGGCTGAGGCGCTGCGGAAGAAGGTTGAAGCGGCGCCATTCGAAAACGCAGCCGCAGTGCTCAAGGCTTATCAGTTGCTTGACACCTTGGAGAAGCATGGAATCCTCGACATGCTGCGCGGGGCAATCAGCGCCGAGAACACGATCATCGATAAGGTCGCCGGCTATGCCAACACGCCGGAGGGCATCAACACCATGCGGAACCTGATGGTGCTCGGCAAGCTGGTAGGAAGCCTCAACCCTGACGTGCTGAAAGATGGTACCCACGACCTGACAGCGAGCGTGGTGAGGGAAGTGCAAAAACCAGCGCCAGGTCTTTTTGGAATTCTTCGGCGGCTCTTCCGTGGTGATCTTCTGCGCGGCATTGCGATCTCGATGGCTGCGCTTGAAAGTATCGGCAAAACAGCCCGAGACAAGTCGGAGAAACTTGGAGCAGGGAAGTGAATTGTGAAGCTTCGCATACAGGGTAGTTCTCTCCGGTTTCGGGTGTCCCGCTCGGAGTTGGCCGCCTTTGTAGAGACGGGTCGAATTGAGGAGACGATCTACTTCGGCCCGGGGGTCGGGTCAAAATTGACCTATGTGCTCGAACGAAATAGCAATCGGCCGCTGGTCGACGTAGTAGCCGAACCGGGTCGCGTCACCGTACTGCTTCCTGTGGAGGTAGTTCAGAGCTGGGCGAACACAGAAGAGACTGGCGTCTCGGGCATCGTTGACCTTGGTGTTCGCGGCAGCCTGTCAGTGCTGGTTGAGAAGGATTTCGCCTGCCTGGACCGCGGTGAGGTGGAAAACACCGATACTTTCCCCAATCCTCTTAAGAACCGCTTCTGCTGAGGCGGCGCTCAGGCCTCTGTCGGCGTCCAGTCAGATCGACGGTTCCAGTTGGTGAAGCAGACTCGTTCTGCCGGCTCCACTTCGAATGAAGCTGCCAGACCCTGCGCAATAGCGCTCCGAGCGAAGTTCTGCATGGAGTAATGCTCAGTCAGCAGTTGCCGCGTGGCGAGGGGGAACGCGGCTTTCGGATAGACGGCCGCCAGGGGTTGATAGCCCACCTCATCCATCGGTATGCAGCCAAAGTCGTCTTTCGAAAGAGAGACAATCTTTCTCAGCATCGCTGGGTTCATCGCGGGCATGTCCACGGCAAGCACAAGGACGAGTTCATGGGCTGCCGCATCTAGAATTGCAGCCAATCCGGCGAGCGGACCTGAATCCGGATGGCGGTCATATACGGTCTTGATCGGAACGATCGCGTACTCCGCGCCGGTGCGGCCCGAAATCAGCAACTCTTCGGCGCCGGCTTCGCGCAAGCAGCGCAGCTGGCGCTCGATCAGCAACTCTCCGCCGATACGCAGCAATGCTTTATCGGTGCCCATCCGAGTGGAGCGGCCGCCTGCCATCACTGCGGCAGAAAACTTCAGAGAGACTCTCCGCCAGGAGAACCGGACCCAAAGCTCGGCTTGCCTGCGCCGAGCCCGTTATACATAATTCGAGATTTCAACCAGGTTATGGTCGGGGTCGCGAATGTAAACCGATCTTAGTTTTCCGACCGCTCCCGTACGATCGACCGGCCCTTCTTCAATGTGGACCCTAAGTTGCGCCAGGTATTCCATAACTTCATCTAATGGAGTGAGGGTGATGAAACAGAGATCGCCAGAGCCGGGAGTGGGGTGCGCGGCCTTGGGATTGATTTCGTGTCCGCGTTGATGCAGGTTAATCTTTTGTTCGCCGAACTTCAGCGCTTTTCGTCCCTCAAAGGCAACGACATCCATGCCCAGAGTTTCAGTATAGAAGTCGATGGTGGCATCCAGGTTTGCTACGGTGAGTACGAGGTGGTCCAATTGTTCGATGGCGAATGGCATAGAGCTGGAATCATAATCCTTTGGAGCGTTTCCGGCATGCCGGGCATGTCAAGAGAGCAGGCAAATTGATTGCGTCCGCCACCGCAGAGTGTCGAGATCACTGAGGTGCTTGAATGGCGCAACGGCGAAGTGCGCCGCGTAAGTGACTACCTTGCCGCCGAGGAGCCGCTCGAGATCCGCGTCAGCTCCGATGAGAATCCAGGCGCTCCCTTGAGCGTGACGATGCGCACTCCCGGTCACGATCTCGAGCTAGCTGCCGGATTTCTGCTGACCGAGGGCATCATCGACCGTGCCGAACAGCTTGCGGACATCCGCGCCGTTACCAACGAGAGCACCGGCAAGCGCAATGTCGTCGAGGCCGGCATCACCGGAATCGACTATGACCCGGCTCGGATGCAGCGCAATTTCTTTGCCGCGTCAAGTTGCGGGGTCTGCGGTAAAGCTTCGGTCGAGTCCATTCGAAGAAGAGGATTGCGCGCTCCAAACCCGAACTTTCGCGTTGCCCCGGAACTGCTCTGTTCCTTGAGCGACAAGCTTCGCGAAGACCAGGCGGTCTTTGACAGAACCGGCGGTTTGCACGCTGCCGGGCTCTTCGACGCCGATGGCCGCTTGCTTCAGATTCGCGAAGACATCGGAAGGCACAATGCAATCGACAAGATCGTCGGGTGGGCGCTGCTGGAAAGAAGGCTTCCACTCTCGGAGCACATCCTGCTGGTGAGCGGGCGCGGCGGCTTCGAGATAGCCCAGAAAGCAGTGGCGGCGGGAATCCCGGTGCTGGCTTCGATCTCAGCCCCATCGAGCCTGGCAGTCAAGCTCTCTCGAGAGATGGGGTTGACGCTGATCGGCTTTCTCAGGGGATCGCGATTCGTGGTGTATTCGGGAGGAGAACGGTGCAAGGAGAAGGGGAGCCGACCGGGAGGAATCTAAGCTGATTGCCTGCGTCTGAGCAGACTTTTATCCGCCGATATGCACCATGCTTCGCGATGGCTTGAGAAATCCCTCTTCCCCAATATGGTGGCGAGCTTCTTTCTTCTGAATCGTTGCCTGGATGAAGGCCGCCAGATCTTCATCGCTTCCTCCGCGCTGGAGCACTCCATACAGATCGTGGTCCGACTGCGAAAAAAGACAGGTCCGGATCTTTCCGTCGGAGGTCAGCCGAACCCGGCTACAGGCCCCGCAGAAGGCATTCGAAACCGGGGCGATAATCCCAATCTCGCCGATGCCGTCGTCAAAGGTGTAGCGCATCGCGGTCTCGCCGGATGTGTTCGGCGCCAGGGGAACAAGCGGTCGGAAGCCGTTCAGCAGGTTCAGCATTTCGTTGAAGCCGACCACTGTGTCCGGCGCCCAGATGCGCCCTTCTTCAAGCGGCATGAACTCGATAAAGCGAACGATGACGCCTTCGTTACGGGAGAAGCGGGCGAACTCGACGACCTGGTCGTCGTTGAAGCCGCGCATGATGACGGCATTGATCTTGACGGGTTCGAGCCCAACGCGCTTCGCGGCGCGAATGCCCGCGAGGACCGCCTCGTAACCATTCGATACGCGGGTGATGCGGGCGAACTTCTCGCGATCGACTGCGTCCATGCTCACGGTTACACGGGAAAGGCCAGCCCGCTTGAGAGGCTCGGCCAGCCTGGCGAGCAGGTGTCCATTGGTAGTCACGGCGACATCGAGCGGCTTGCCGGCGCCGGTGAGGTCGCCATCCGGAGAGTAGGCCGTGGTCATCGCGGCAAGTTCGCTGATCATCGGAACAATCTCTTTGCGGAGCAGCGGCTCGCCGCCCGTAATGCGGACCTTTTCAATGCCAAGTGACACGAAGATCCGTACGAGGCGAACGGAATCGCCGATCGGCAGTTCGGAGAATTGGACGTTGTCTTCGCCCGACCGGCAGTAGACGCAGCGATAGTTGCAGCGGTCGGTGATCGATACGCGCAGGTCAGTGATGGTGCGCCCGAATTTGTCAGTTAACCGCATGCTTGCTGGATAGGATGCGATGGATCACGCGCGGATCCACTTGCTTCTTCCTCTCATTCTAAATGGCCGCTGCGCTGGGAACGAGACGGCCCGATTGGATCAACAATGTGCCTTGCAGGGGAAAGCCTGGCGCGGCGCGATGGGCGGCGATGAGGCAGATACGTTGCTGCCCGGCAACTTCCTGTTGGAGAAGGTCCAGGACGACCGATTGCAGGGCCGCATCGATCGCGGATAGCGGCTCGTCGAGCAGCAGGACCCTTGCCGGTGACAGCAGGGTTTGAATCAGGGCTACCCGCTGCGTCTCACCTCCGCTCAGGGCATTCGGAGTGCGCCCGGTAAGTCCTTCCACCCGGAGTTTTCGGGCGAACGTGTCTATCCGGGTCGCGGGCGACGCGCTGAGGCGAGCGGCAAAACGAAGATTCCGGGCCACGCTCCAGTGCGGGAAGAGACTCCAGCGCTGGGGCATCAGGGCGATCGACCGATGCTCAGGCGCGAGACGGGCGACATCGCGGCGTCTGGCTCCAACACTGACGTGGATGCTGCCTTTCGATTCAGCGTGGAAGCCGGCGAGAGACTCGAGCAGAAGGGATTTGCCTGCTCCGCTTGCGCCCGTGAGCCACCAGCATCCTGGGCGAGGCAGGGTAAAGTCGATGGGGCCAAAGGCGGCGGTGCCGCATGTGAGTGACAAGCCGCCTACCTCCAGGGAGACGTGGATGCCAGCCTCAGGCATGTTCCAGCGACTCGTTTGGCTGCAAGGCATGCAGGAAGGCCTGGAGCAGCAATCCCGCCAGGATCATCAGGGCGGCGAGTGGCCGAACGGCTTCGAGGCCTTCTGTCGAGAATTTTTCATAGATGAGAACAGGGAGCGTTCGAGGGAAGTAGGCAACCACCAGGATCGCACCGAATTCGGAGACGGAGCGGGCAAGGGCGACGGCGGCACCGCCCAGCAGGCTGCGGAGTACCAGGGGAAATTCAACCTGCAGCAGCGCTTGCCAAGGGCCTGCGCCAAGAGTGCGGGCGCGCCGGGCATAGGCTGGGTCAAGTCCGGCGAAGGCTTGGCGGCAGACCTGCACCTGGTAGGGGGCGGAGACGAAGAGCATCGCGGCAATGATGGCGGCAGGGGTCCCGATCAGTGATCCGGAAGAAGGGCTGAGATGCAGCCATTGCAGGAAAGCATTCAACTGCCCGGGACGAGCGAGCAGAAGCAGCAGCGCGATGCCGGCGACGGGGTGTGGAATAAGCAGAGGAATATCGATCAGAGGCAGCAGAACGCGGGAAAACCAAACCGGCCGCTGGGCAAGCCAATAGCCCAATGCTGCCGAGAGCAGCAGACCGAGCGCTGAGGCAATCGCCGCACAGAAGAAAGTAAGAGCTAATGCCTTCCGGACCTCTGGCACGGTGAAGAGCTGAACGATCGCCGCAGGCGAAACCCAGCTGAGGTGAACGAGCGGAACGATGAGAAAGGCAACGAGGGCCGCGCCCAGAATCGCAGCTATAGTCAGGAGGCAGCGGTCGGCGGGGCTTCGTTTCACTTGTTCATGCTAGCCGATGTGGAGCGCGGCAACGCCACGAAGATAGAAGCTCGTTTTTCCGGCGACGACCCCCCCTCGATCTGCCGGTTGCCGGTCTACCTGGCAAGCGCCTTCAGCCAACCAGGAGCAGCGCCGGCATTCCCGCCAATCTGCGCCGTCAGCGGCTGTTGCGACGCGGCCTGCAGGGCGTTTCGCCCGGCAGCGCCGTAGAGCGCCTGCACGAACTGCGCGGCCGCTTCCGCATGGGGAGAATCGGCGGCGATCGATATGGCATAAAGGATGGGCTGGGCGCAGTGCTGCTGGACCTGACCGTTGTGATGGAGGTCAAGGCAGGCTGTCTTGTAGGTTGCCGCAAGAGCCGGGTCGCTGAGATTGATTTCTTTGGGCAGTCGAAGGAACTGGAGATGGTGCTGCTCGGCGACAGAGCGGTATTCCCACGCGTAGTCGAGTTCGCCGGTATTCAGCAGCGCGATCAGCTGCGTGGAGTCGCCGCGGATGTTTTTTTGCGGGATGTAGGCGCGTAGCCGGGCGGCCAATCCAGGCTGGTGATAGTACGCGTCAGCCAGGGTCCAGGCGAGGACGGTGTTGTAGCCCTCGGGGTCTTGCTCCGGGTTGGAGTAGCCGGTCTGAACTCCGTTCTGCTGCAGGATCTGGAACCAATTGCCGGTGTTAATCTGGCCGGCGGCCTTGGATCTTACCGTGTACGCAATGCCGATCTCATTACCGGCGAAGATCGACCACCAGGGAAAACGCGTCGTTTGCTGCGGACTGGCAGCATTTTCGAAGAGCTGGACGTCGGCCAGGGCAAGTACGTCGACCGGCTGTTTCAGGTCGACGTCGCTTTGAAGGAGGAAGCGACTGCCCCCACTGCGCTGGTGAAGATCAAACTGGGGCATCGTCTTTGCCAGGTTGTCGAAAGGAATCGTGAGGGTCGAGGCCCGGTCGATCTGGACGATGGGCAGCGGCGTGGCCTTGCAACCGGCCATGCATGCGAAAACGATTGCTGCTGGTAGTAAAAGCTTGTGCATGAAGGTATTTCGCTCCGCTGAGCGTTTGTCGAGAGAAACCGGCCACTGGATAAGATGCGGCTTCTCAGCTTGCGGCTAGTTCTTGACCAGCCGGCAGGAGCGTTCCGTCCACCCAGCGAGAGCTTGTGGCTGTCACTTCTTTCTTCCAGATCGGGACGGTCGCCTTGAGGGTGTCGATGAGGAACCTGCATGCCTCGAAGGCCTCTTCTCGATGGCCGGTTGCCACCGAGACAACGACGCAGATTTCGCCGGCGGGAACGGTGCCGAGCCGGTGCAGCATGACGAGGCCCTTAAGCGGCCAACGGCTTCGCGCTTCTTTGGCGAGAGCTCGCAAGGCGGAGAGCGCCATCGGCCGATAGGCGTCAAAGGCGAGAGCAATCACAGGATCAGCCTGGTCTTCCTTGCGCACCAACCCCTCGAAAGTGGTGACGGCGCCGAAGTTTCCGGCGGCCTCTGCCAAGTGTCTGCGCCAGGGATGATCCTCGAGCGGAGTCTCGACAAGGTCGATGAGATCCTGCGCGGGAGGCGCCAGGCCGGATCCGCCGCAGACAGGCGGCAGAAGCGCCACCTCATCATTCGGTGAGAGCGCATGCTCCGGAGTGACCACGGTTTGGTTCACGGCAATGTGCAGGGACCTTTCGAGCTGGCCGATGCGGGAGTCGCGTTCGCGATAATGCTGGTAGACGTCTACTGCCAGCGCGGCGCCCTGAAGATCCACCCACTCTTCGCGGACGCCATATATTTCCGCCAATGGTCCAAAGAGCAGCACACGGACACGCATGGGGCGAGTATGGCATGCGGGAAGTTTTGCGGCAAATGGCTGGCAAATGAGCGCAATTGAAGAGACGGCTACAAAACGCACGGCCGCAAAGCCATCCCGCTACTATGCTGGTGGTATGGCAACTCTCCGGAAGAAGACCTCGCCCTTGACGCACGTTCGCGGCGACGGTTCGGTGCAGATGGTGGACGTATCGGGGAAGGCAGAGACGCTGCGCGAGGCAGAGGCCCAGGCAGAGGTCCGGCTCAACCGCGCCGCGCTTGGCGCTCTGCGCGATAACCCCAAGGGCAATGTGCTCGAAGTAGCGCGAATCGCAGGCATCACAGCTGCCAAGCGCACCGCAGAACTGATCCCGCTCTGTCATAACCTGCCGCTCACAGGAATCGAACTTGAAATTGCGGTGCAGGGAGCGGTAGTTCGCATCCGGGGCCGGGTGCGAACGACCTCCGGTACCGGCGTCGAAATGGAAGCCCTCACGGCGGTAAGCGTTGCCGCGCTGACGGTCTATGACATGTGCAAGGCGGCCGGTCATGGCATCACGATTGAGAACATCTACCTGCTCAGTAAGAGCGGCGGCCGCAGCGGCGCCTATGTTCGCGAGGCCGCGTCCAGGCGCAATGGTCCGGGTGTGACGCGATGAGTGCGACGCCATTGCGCGCAGCCGTCATCACGGTGAGCGATCGCGTCCACGCAGGTCTTTACGAGGACAAGTCCGGTCCAGCCGCGCAGCAGGGCCTGCGCAGCCTCGGATTTGAGATTGTGGCAGCGCTCGTCGTTCCCGACGAGGCCGCAGAGATTACGGCGGCGTTGCTTGCGTGGTCGTCCCGGGCCGAATTGGTGGTGACGACGGGCGGCACCGGCTGTGCGCCGCGGGATGTCACCCCCGAAGCGACCGCACTGATAATCGAACGGCCAGTCCCCGGGATCGCCGAAAAGATGCGGCTGGCCGGCAGCGAATATGAGCGGCGGTCGTGGTTATCCCGAGGGGTGGCAGGATTGCGAGGAACTTGCCTGATTGTGAACCTGCCCGGAAATCCAAACGGAGTGATGCAGAGCCTGGATGCCGTTGGGGAACTTCTCTTGCATGCGATCAAGCTGGCCATCGGCGGCGACGCACATTAGGGTGCGGAAACGCTCCAGAGTTCAATCATTTGTGAAGATCGACCACCATGCCACGGCCTCTCGGCAGATGTGAATCATGAGCCGCCTTTGCCGATACCCATCGAGCGGGCCATGAGATCTTCTTCGGCAATGTACTGCTCGATGACTGTACTCAACAGGCCCTGGGCTTTGAGGATGAAGTCGACGGCATCGCGGCCCGCGCCGGCGCCCCCAATGTTTGGAGTGATGTAGTGGGCTGCCGACCTGACCGGTTCGCGGGCATTGGCGACCGCGATGGCAAGGCCCGCCTTGCGCATCACGGGCAGGTCGATCACGTCGTCACCGACATAGGCGATCTCCTCCAAAGTGATGGACTCCTTCTCGAGAATCTCCCGCACTGCCTGCATCTTGTAAGACTGGCCCATGTAAAGGTACTCGACCTTGAGATCGCGGGCGCGGGTCGCGACAGTTTCGGAAGTTCGCTTGGTGATAAATCCGCATTTCATGCCGCCCAGGCGGGCCAATGAGATGCCAGCGCCATCATGCGCATGGAATGCCTTGGGTTCGACTCTCCCCGGAAAGTTGTTGCTGGTGAGCGGCGTCGGAATGGGAAGCACCCAGATGCTGCCGTCGGTGAGCACTCCGTCTACGTCAAAGAGGATCAGCTTGATGCGGCGCGCGCGATCTTCCGGGCTCAGCGATGCCATAGTCTGATTCTACCGGGCGGAGTTGCTTCGACGCACCGTCCAGTCAATGGAGTCGAGGTATGCCAGATGCGGTGGCGGTGCGAAGAATCGACGCGAACGGTTTGCACTTCGAAGTTCTGGAGTGCGGCCACGGAGACCGCCTGGCGCTTTGCCTGCACGGCTTTCCGGAACATGCAATCTCCTGGCGAGCGCAGATGCCGGCGCTTGCCGCGGCCGGCTTTCGCGTGTGGGCCGTCAATCAGAGGGGCTACGGCCACTCAAGCCGGCCCGGTAAGGTGCAGGACTATGCAATCGAAAAGCTGCTGGCCGACGTAGCGGCAATCGTCGATGTCGCCGCCGCCGAGTTTGCGCCGCGCGAGGTGGTGCTGATCGCGCATGACTGGGGAGCGGTGGTCGCCTGGTGCTTCGCTGCCCGGCAGTTGCGGCCGCTGGATGCCCTGGTCATTCTGAATGTGCCGCATCCGGCCTGCTTCCGCAAAGCGCTGAAACATTGGCGGCAACTGCGGAAATCCTGGTATGTCGGATTCTTTCAGATTCCTTGGCTCCCGGAGTTTCTGCTGAGCGCGAAGCACGGAGCCGCTCTTGCGAAGATCTTTGCCGGTGCTGCGCAGCATCCCTTGTGCGTTTCCGACGAGGTCCTCGAAGTTTACCGCAACCAGATCAGCCAACCGGGTGCCGCGTCCGCGATGATCAACTGGTATCGCGCCCTTGCTCGAGGCGGCTTTCGCCGCCTGATGCGCGCCGGGTTTCCGAAAATCGCCATCAGGACCCTAATGATCTGGGGTGAGGCCGACGTTGCCCTGGATCTCCTCACGCTCGATGGAACCGAAGCTTACGTCGCCGATCTTACGTTGAGAAGGCTTCCCGGAGTCTCCCATTGGGTGCAGCAGGAAGCGCCGGAGACCGTCAATGCCATGTTGCTGGCATTTCTGGAGAGACGAATAGTACCAACGGCGTGATTGCGGGATCTAGGCGAAGATGCAACGAAGATCGCGCTAGAATGTTCTATGGCCAGCGTTGCCGAAACCTTTGAACCCGCGCAGGAGCTACCGGTCGCCACGGGACTGGCGTGGGCGCATCCTGTCGTCCAGGAGTGGTTCGTCCGTCGATTCGGTACGCCTACCGAACCTCAGGAGCAGGGATGGCCGCGCATCCTGGAGCGAAGGCCCACGCTGATCTCGGCGCCGACAGGTTCGGGCAAGACGCTGGCCGCCTTCCTGATCTGCATTGATCGCCTGCTGCGGAAAGCCATAGCAGGAACCCTGGACGCGCAGACCGAGGTCGTCTATGTCTCTCCGTTAAAGGCCTTGTCCAACGACATTCAGAAAAATCTGGACGGGCCGCTGCGGGAGATCCAAACGCTGGCTCTGGAGCGTGGGTATTTGTGCCCGGAGGTCCGTACCGCGGTGCGTACCGGCGATACGTTGCCGGCCGAGCGGCGGCGTATGCTCAAGCGGCCGCCGCACATTCTGGTCACGACGCCGGAGTCGCTCTACATCCTGCTGACGGCAGAGAAGAGTCGCGAGAACCTGCGCTGCGTCGAGACGATCATCGTCGACGAAATTCATGCCGTCGCCGATGACAAGCGCGGTTCGCATCTCGCGCTCACCTTGGAGAGGCTCGACGCCCTCGTTTGCGGAGAGAACCGGTTGATGCCGGGCGCATGGATCGCGGGCCGCAGTGAGGCTCCGCTGCGGATCGGCCTTTCCGCGACGCAGAATCCGATAGCCCTGGTCGCCGAGTTCCTGGGTGGCGAGCGCGGCCGCGATGTCGCTATCGTGCAGGTAGGTCAAAAACGGCAGATGGATCTCGCGATCGAGATGCCGGATGACGAATTGAATTCCGTCGCGACAAACGCGATCTGGGATTCCATCTACGAGCGCATGGCCACGCTCGCGATGCAGCATCGATCGACGCTGGTCTTTGTGAACACGCGCCGCATGGTCGAGCGGCTGGCCTTCGCTTTAGGCGAGCGGATCGGCGCGGAAAATGTTGCTGCCCATCACGGCAGCCTCTCGCGCAGGCTGCGCTTTGAGGCAGAGCGGAAACTCAAAGCCGGCGAAATCCGGCTGCTGGTCGCGACGGCTTCGCTCGAACTCGGCATCGATATCGGAAGCATCGACCTGGTATGCCAGGTGAACTCGCCGCGAGCAATTGCGGCCGCGATGCAGCGCGTCGGACGCGCTGGCCACTGGCGCGGCGCAATTCCAAAGGGACGACTCTTCGTCACCACCCGCGATGATCTCATGGAATCGGCGGCGCTTGTCCGCGCCATGCGAAGCGGTGAACTGGACCGGTTGGAGATTCCCGGCAAGCCGCTCGATGTGCTGATGCAGCAGATCGTTGCGGCCTGTGCGGCTGAGCCGTGGGAAGAAGAGGCTCTCTTTCAGGTCGTAAAGCGCGCGTACCCCTACCGCGATCTCACGCGGGACGAGTTTGAGGAGCTACTTTGCCTCTTGAGCGAAGGGATTGAATCAAGCCGCGGCCGCTTCGGCGCGTACCTGCTGCGAGATCGTGTGCAGGGGCGCATCCAAGCGCGGCGGGGCGCTCGCACGGTCGCGGTTTCAAACGGCGGCACCATTCCAGACACAGCATTGTTTGCTGTCATCGTGCAGCCGGAGGGGATCCAGATTGCGACGCTTGATGAAGACTTTGCCGTGGAGTCTTCAGCCGGAGATATCATCCTGCTCGGCAACACGAGCTGGCGCATTCAGCGGGTTGAGAGCGCCGGGCGCGTGATGGTGGAAGACGCGCATGGCCAGCCGCCAACTGTGCCGTTCTGGCGCGGGGAGGCACCGCAGCGAACGATGGAGCTCTCAAAATTTGTCTCTGACCTCCGCATAGAAATTGATGAGAGAACGAAGGATATCCTGCCCGGGTACATCCGCCAGACCGATCCCTCTGTAGCAGAAACTGTCGCGTGGTTGAAGGAGCAATGCGGCGTCGATGACTCCGGCGCGGAGCAGATGATCGGCTATATCGTTGCCGGCCGTGCCGTGCTGGGCGGGGTGCCGACTCTGCACACCATCATCGCCGAACGCTTTTTCGATGAGGGTGGAGGGATGCAATTGATCCTGCATGCCCCTTTCGGCGGCCGCATCAACAAGGCCTGGGGTCTGGCATTGCGCAAGCGGTTCTGCCGCGGATTTAACTTCGAACTGCAGGCGGCAGCGACTGACAACGGCCTCAATATCTCGCTTGCCGAGCAGCATAGCTTCCCGCTGAGCGACGTCTTTCACTTCATCAACGATCACACCGTGACCGAACTGCTGGAGCAGGCTTCTCTCGACTCGCCGATCTTTCAAGCGAGGTGGCGCTGGGATGCTGGGCGCAGCTTGCAATTGCTTCGGTTTCGGAACGGAAAGCGGATCGCCCCGCAGGTGCAGCGAACCCGCTCAGACGATCTGCTGGCCAGCGTCTTTCCGCAGGTCGCGGCCTGCCAGGAGAACATCCAGGGCGATCGCGAGATTCCAAACCACCCATTGATTCGCGAGGTGATGAAAGATGTGCTGAGCGAGGCGATGGACCTTGCCGGGTTGAAGGGGTTGCTGGTCAGCATGCAGACTGGCGCGGTGCGCTGCCTGGCGGTCGATACCACCACGCCTTCGCAATTTGCGCACGAATTGCTGAATGCCAACCCGTACGCGTTCCTCGACGATGCACCGCTCGAGGAGCGCCGAGCGCGGGCGGTGAGTATGCGGGGCACAGTGCCGGATTCGGTGCTGGGCGAAGCCGGAAGGCTCGATCCAGCAGCGATTGCCGCGGTACGCGAAGAGATCTGGCCCGACGTGCGCGACGAGCATGAGTTCCACGACCTGCTCTGTGCGCTGATAGTCATTCCGGCCGCGATGCTGGCCGATTCGCGGACCTGCGATTGGCAGTTATTCTTCGAGCGGCTCGTTCTGCAGGGCCGGACGACGGTCGGCGAGTTCGACGGCAATGAATATGCAATCGCCGCCGAGCGCGTTGAGCAAGCGCGCTTGCTCTGGCCGGAAATGCAGTTCAGTCGGACTCTGGCCGTCCTCTCAGGCACAAAGCAGTCGACGCGCGAGGATGTTACCCGTAAGCTGGCGCTGGGTTGGCTGGGTATTCTCGGTCCGCTTACCTCCCGGTCGCTCGGAGAGAAGCTGTGTATTCCGGCAAATGAAATATGGAAGGCAATGGTGCTGCTGGAATCGAGCGGAACCATCCTCCGTGGCGTCTTTGAGGAACAAGCTACCGCCGTAGTTGCAGATGAAAACGTCGAGTGGTGCGAGCGGCGTCTATTGCAGCGCATTCATAAGCGCACGCTGGGCGCGCTGCGCAAGCAGATCGAGCCGGTGACCCCGGCAGTATATTTGCAGTGGCTGCTTCACTGGCAGCATCTCGCGCCACAGACGCAGCTTAGCGGGGAGCAGGGCGTACTCGAGGCAATACGCGGCCTGGAAGGATTTGAGGCTCCGGCGATCGAGTGGGAGCGATCCCTGTTGCCCCAACGTGTCGCCGGGTACGATCCGCGCTGGCTGGACTCGCTCTGCATCATGGGTGTCGTCGGCTGGGGACGCATCTCGCCGCATCTCGCCTTCCATAGCGCCGAGACTGGCGGAAGCAAGTCCACGGCGCGGCGCATCGTGCCGACCAGCATGGCCCCGGTGACCTTCTTTATCCGCGAGGAGGCACTGTGGATGGATTTGTGCCTGCAACAGCGACAGATACCGGAATCCACGCTGACCGCTTGTTTGAGCGAGCTTGCCGATAAGCTGCGCGCCTGTCTCGCGGAACGAGGCGCAATGTTCTCCGGCGACCTGGTGCGTTGCTTTGCCTCAACGGCCGCCGATCTGCAGCGGGCTTTGTGGGAACTGGTTGCCGCCGGCCTGGTCACAGCCGACGGTTTCGATAGTCTTCGTGTCTTGATCGATCCCCGGCGTAAGGCCGCCCATGCCGCACCCCCCTCCATGAAGGGTCCAAGGCAGCGGAACAGTGCAGGACGATGGAGCCTGTTGTGCGCGGATGCTGTAGAGGAGAACCCGGGCGTTCGCGAAACTCAACTCGAGTCGGCCTGTGCTGTGCTCTTGCGGCGCTATGGGGTGGTCTTCCGCGATCTGCTTGCGCGGGAAGAGACCATGCCGCGCTGGCGGGACCTGTTGGGCATCTTTCGCCGGATGGAGGCGCGGGGCGAGGTGCGCGGCGGTCGCTTCCTCTCAGGGTTTGGCGGCGAGCAATTCGCGCTTCCCGAGGCCGTGGAGTCGCTGCGGGAGATGCGGCGCCGACCGGAGCGCGATGCCGAAGTGACAATCTCGGCCGCCGATCCTTTAAGTCTGGCCGGCATCGTAGTACCAGGCGAGCGGGTTGCCGCTGTCCCAGGGAAAACCGTCAGCTATCGGAATGGAGCGATGGTGGGCGAGATCACGCGATCTGACATTGCAGGCGCAGGCAGTCCCTTGCCAGAGGTTTTCGCGCCGGCGCTCCCAATGCGGAGAGAGCTGCCACTGGAGAATGCCGGTGCCTGACGTTCCTGAATGGGCCTTGACGGGAGAACCGGCCGTTGAGGGCGAGGACTACTATTTCGACGGGCCATATATGGTCTTCACCGAGGCCTATCACCTGAAGCGCGGCTACTGTTGCGGTTCAGGCTGCCGGCATTGTCCATGGAAACTCCTCCCGCCGGAATAGATGGCCGGAAGGGGCAAGCGGCCCTCCGTCAGCTAGTGAGCCAGGCGCCCGCGCGTCAAAACTGAAGGCGCAGTAAGAACTCAAGCACCCGCCCCGCGTTCGCAGACTGCGCCTGGCCGAAGGTCGTGGATTCCACCAGAGCTGCCGGGTTGCCGTTGCCATTGGTAAACGGTGTCAGAGTCTCTTGGTTCAGGATGTTGAAGAAGTTCGCCTGAAACCGGAGCAGCATGTTGTGTCCTCGAGCCTCAAAGCTCTGCTGTCTGGCGAAGCTCAGATCCAGATCGACATAGCATGGTCCGCGAAACGAATTGCGGCCTATACCGGGCGGCGTTCCGGCTCCTGAGGCTGGCGGCGTCACATTGAAATATTTCGACACGACAGGAGTGATCCCGGCTGGACTCGTGTCGTTGCCGGGGGCAATTCCGTTGCGGAAGAGGGCATTGCTGCAGCCACTCTGCAGGCCGCCGTAGTAGGCGAGCGGCCGCACCGGCCCGATGGTCTCTGCAGTCGCCAGGGTCGGAATCCCATGGAGTTGATAAGTCACGGGGGTGAACGGAAACCCAGTGTGCCAGGTGTAGATTCCATTCATCTGCCATCCATTCGCGGCGGTTTTCAGCAGCGCATTTCCCGATTGAACTTTCGGCAGGTCCCACATGCCGCTGACGGTCAACCGGTGCTTCACGTCGTAATCCGATGGCCCGTACTCGGTGTTGTTGTGGGCCGGGTCGGTCTGGTTAGCGTTTGAGTTTGAGGAGTCGCCATTCGACACCTGGTCGAGCGATTTCGAAAAGGTATAGATCGCGTCGAGGGTGACCCCCTGCGTCAGCTTCTTCGACGCATGCAGGTTCAGTCCGTTATAAGACTGGACAGAGTCGGTCTGGGCGAAATAGGCGCCGCTGCTGAACGGGGTCGAGACTCCGTTGACCGTGGTGTTGTAGAGAAAAACCTGGTTCACGAGGCGGGGATAGTGGCGCCCGAGCGAACCCTGGTAGCCAGCGGTAAAGACCCACTGCTTGGGCAGCTCGCGCTGCACTTCAAGCGAATAGAGATAGCTGTAGGGGTTCTTGGTGTCCGGAAAGGCTCCATAGACCTCAATGCCCGCTCCATTTGCCGGAAGGCCGCTCGCGTTGGTTCCGACCGCGAGGAATGGGTTGGGCGCGTAGCTGAAGGGAGAGTAGTTGCTGCCCAACCCATAGTGAACGCCGCTGCTCGCGACCGTAGCCGGGCTGCTGGCGCAGCAAAGCCCGTAATTGAGAAAGCCGGGGCCGTCCTCGACGGCGTTATCGAAAAGTGCCACGGGCAGGCGGTTGTAAGCCATCGCAAAGCCACCGCGCAGGACGAGCTTGCTGTTCATGCCGGGCGGCGTATAGGCAAAGCCGGCCTTCGGGGAGTAATTGTTCCACTGCGAATTCCAGAGATGGTTGTGGGGCATGAGCACGGCGGCCGTCAGTTCCTGCCCGGGAGGTCCGAGCGTGGGATAGTCCACGGCGAAGCCCTTGTTGTAGAGCGGTTCGAAATACTCCCAGCGCAGCCCGGCGTTGAGCGTGAGATTGGGAGACGCTTTCCAATCGTGCTGAACGAAGAGCCCCCAGTAATGATCGCGGAAGTAGCGCTGCGAGATGGCCGGCCCACCGGTGTTCGGGTTGGCGGTAATGCCTTCATACACTGGCGCGTCGTTGGCAAAATTCCAGATGCCGGCGAAGGCGTATGTGGGCCGGGAAGCTCCGGCAAGGTTGTTATTGTCCTGCTCGATCCGGTATTCCACACCCGCCCTGATCGTATGGCTGCCGAAAGTTTTGGTCACCGTGTCGCGAATCTCGTAGGTGTTTTCGGCCAGGATCGAAGGCGTCGTGCTCGCCTGGCTCACGCCCCAGTTGAGGTCGTTCACGCTGTCGAACGACATGTTCTGGACGTTGATATAGGGTGTGCCCCAGTTGACCAGAGTTCCGCCATCTTTCACCCCGTCGTCGGCGAAGCGGGTGAAATTGCCGCGCAGCTCATTCAACAGGCTCGGGGAAAAGGTATGAATGTAAATGGCCGTGTAAGCCTGGTTGAGCGGCTTGAAAGGCAGGTCGCCGTTGGGGCGCGACTCGGTCGCCGAGCTGATGCCCTGGTTATCCAGCTTGGTGACGTAGAAGCTGGCGGCGAGTTGGTCGTGCGAACTCACCGTCCAGTCTCCGCGTGCGTTGTACTGATTTCCGCGCGAGCGAATCGGGGTTATCAACTGCGCATACTCCACGTCCGGAATGCCGTCCAGCCCGCCCCCAAGTTGCCCGTCTGCCAGGTAAGTGCCGGTAGCCCCGGCCGGGGAGCCAAGGTCGATTCCACCAGGCAGCGTCTGGCATGGCGTACCCAGGTCCACCGGGGTAGTGCAGGTGGCAGGGAGTATCTTCGCAACCCGGGGAGTGCCGCCTGGCGCCCCGACAATGGCCGCGGCGATCGAATTTGGGCGGCTCGTGGCGATGAAGCTACGGAACTGCGGCGTTTCAATGAATTGCGAAGGGAACGTCTCGTTCAACTGGGTAAAGCCCTGGTACGAGAGAAAGAAGAAGACCTTGTTCTTGACGATCGGGCCGCCAATCGATGCCAGGTACGTACGGGCCTTGTTCCCGACGCGAACCGGCAGCTGACCGAGCGGACCGCCGTAACGGTTGTAAGCATTCAAGCCGGGCTCGTCATACAGGAAGACGCCGCTGCCGTGAAAGTCATTGCTGCCGCTCTTGGTGACCGTCTTGATCTGCGCCCCGGAATTGCGCCCATCCTCGGCGGAATACGAGGTGGAAACCACCGTAATCGACCCGACTGCTTCATAGTTGGGCGTCACGACGGCTGCACCGCCATAGCCAAGACTGTTGACGCTGACGCCATCGATGAGGAAGTTGTTGTCGGCGGTGCGCTGGCCATCGGCAGTGATCTGCACCTGGTTTTCACTTTGGAAGATGCCGGAGTTGGATTGCCCCGGGCCGGAGCCGTTGGGAAGGAAGACTCCCTGGCCGTTGCCGCTGCGGGCACCGTCGCCCGTGATGCCGGGGGCCGTACGGAGCAGTTCATAAGGGTCCTGGCCGAAGACCGGAATCCGCTGCAGCGCCTGGCTGTCGATTGTCCCGCTGATGCTAGCATCCGAGGTCTGCAAAGCGGAGGTATCATTGCCATTGACCGTGACGGTTTCGCTCGCCCCGCCCGGCGTCAGCTTGATGTCCAGATTGCGGGGAGTCTCTGCGGCGACGCCGACGTTTTCCTGTTTGTTGACCTCGAAGTTCGCCGCAGTCACAGTGAGCGCGTAGCTGCCAGGCGGCAGTTCGGAGAAGCGATAGGAGCCCTCCGCGCTGCTGGTCTGGGTTCGCTGCTGCTGGGTTTCGGATTGGGAGAGAGTAATCGTAGCCCCAGGAATAACGGCTCCGGACTGGTCCTCTATCGTGCCTTGTAGCGAAGCTCCAAACTGTGCGAAGAGTGGGATTGTCGCCGAGATAAAAAACAGGAGGGCCGCTGGAGCAAGCCTCCGGCTGTAAGGAAAGTTGATAGCACCTGGATCCCGCATACGCCTCCGAAGGACAAAAGCCGTGGATCGCCAGCGGCTCTTGTGAACCTTCAAACGGCAGGGGCCGGGGTCGATCAACAACCCCCTTTTGATCGCTGAGGACTCGCTGAGAGTTGCCTCAGAAGCGTTATTTTTGGAGCCAGGCAGCGTTCGCCATCGTCATTGCGCCCCGGGAGACGGTGTTGAAGAAGCGGGCCGAGCGACCGGCGGCGCGGAGGGAGCCGGCTGCGCGTCCCGAATCAGCATGGCTGTTCGAGGAAAGCTGAAACTGCCGCCGGCATCGTCGATGACGTTGATTTGGCAGGTGTAGAGTCCGGCTTTGAGTTGCGCGAGCGGAAGATCGAACTGGAAGGCGACGGCGTTCCTGACCGGCGTGTTCACTTCCTTGGCCTCGACCAGCGGAGTCTCATAAACCTTGGTGGTCCCATTGAGGAACTCGATGCTGGTGAGAACGCGAATCGGGGCTCCGGGTCCGCCTTTGGCAGCTTTGGCTGGTTTCGGAGCGGCCTGGCCCTGCTCTGAACGGGCGCCTGCTTCTGCGTGACTTGGGTCATAAACCTCGTAGAGCAGATACAGGTGCTGGTCCTGCCGGAAGACGTGGGGCAGATTAGGCACGAACTCCACGCCGTCGCGGACCAGGGGGCTTGGGTCCTTCTTGTTGGTGTTGGGAATGCGTTGGTTCGCGAGAACGACGGAGCTGAGTTTCAACGGCGTCTTTCGCAGGTCGGGAACGTTGATATCGGTTTCGAACGAACCCATGTGGCCGGTCTCGTTCTCGCGGACGACGAACTTCAGGTGGTATTTCCCGATCGGCAGGTTGAAGCCGGTGGAATACTGAATGTTTTTGCGGGAGGCATGCTGGGACTGCCCCTCATCCATTCGAGGGATGGCCAGCTTGACCGTCTGCCGGGCATCGCCGATATCGTGGCCGGCCGCGTCTTTGACCTGGCCGATGATGTCCAAAGTTGCTTTGTCGCGATCGCCGCCTTTGGTGAAAGGGATTTGCGAACCGGGCACAACGATCGAGACAGGTACGAAGAAATGCGTCTCGTCGGTCCGGAAGTAGAGCGCCTGCAGGTAGACAGAAACGTCGGTAGCGGGTAGCTGGCTGGCGAGTTCTTCGTCGAGTTCACGCTCGCGATCTTCGTTGGTCGAGTGTTTGAAGTCGGCCGGTGCGTAGTAGCCCTGGCGATACTCGAGCTTCACGTCGTTGCGGTTGACCTTGATGGCGAGCTTGCGATAGCGGCCATCGCGGTGAGGATCGGTGGAGCGAAAGCCGAGGGAGTAATAAGCCGAAGTATCCTGTTGCAGCCGCTGGAAGGCGGGTGCGAAATCGTTCGAATCGAAGAAGGCCTTGCCGCCGGTATCGGACGAGAGCGTAGCCATCACCTCCTGCGAGTTGAAGTTGGCGTCAAGATTATTTTGGAGCGCCGAGCCGTTGAAGGCCCCGGTGCCGCGTAGGCTGCCGGTCGTCGCATCGCCGAGCGGGGAGATGGCCTGCAGGCCGCGAGTGTCAACGCTGTAGATAGATAAGTTCGCGCGCACGGCAGCGTTGATGGCGTTGCGCATCGACGCTTGATTTTCAATGCCGTCGCGCGAGATGCCTCCTGAGAAGTAGAGCAACGACTTCTTCTCACCGATATAAGCGAGCGACTTGGAGATAGTAGAGATGGCGAAGAGTTCGCGGTCGGTGTTGAGGTCGTTGTACTCGGTCTCGTCAGCGGTAAAGGCGGTGGAGTCCTCGACGGCGTTGGTGGTGCTGGTCGCTCCAGGCGCAAAGCCCTGGTTCGAGCCTTGTGACCCGTTATAGGTAGACACAGCGCGGAGAATCGAGGGCTTGTCGGCGGTGAAATCCTGGTCGAGCGAGAGCCCGGTATTCAGCGAGACGACCGCGACCAGGTCGGCGGCCTGTATCTGCTTGTTGACATAGTTCTTGGCCGCGTCGACGGAGCGGTCGATGTCTTCCGGCTGCATCGAGGTGAGATCGAAGAAGAAAACAATGAGGCGATGGTTGCGAAGCTGTTCCGTGGTCGCTGTGACGGACAGGGCCTGCTTCTGCGGCGCCCTGGCGCCTCCCGCCATGCCGGTGACCGTGGCTTCATTGAGCGGGGTCGCTTGGTCGACGCTTTCAAAGTCAAAGGTCGAGATCTTCTGCGGCTTGCCGTTTTCGAGCAGGGTAAAATCGCTCGCCTTGAGCCCGCGAACGACTTCACCCGTCTTTTTGTCCCGGACGACGACATTGGTCAGCACAAGGTCGCTGTTGATCTTGAGGGTGTAAGAGCCGTTGTCGGGCTGCGAGTCCTGCGGCGGAAGCCCATCGGGCGGCGGTTGTTGTGCGTGGAGACGGACGAACCCAAGAGAGAGGGTAAGAACCAGGAAAACGGCGAATCCCCATCTCGCCCTCTGCCTGGGTAGGATAGGCGGGGCGTCACCTTTAGACAGGATATAAACCTCGGGGCTCTTTGCCATGGCTAGAACCTGTACCTGGCGAGAAAGGTCATCTGGCGCATACTTTGAGCGGAAGTCACTTGGCCGACAGCCGTCGAGTCGAACTGTGTATTCACGCCCGAGTACTGGACAATGTTGAGGGCGTTGGCGGCGGTGGCGCGGACCTCGAAGCTCCTGGTGTCTTTGAACTGAAAGGTCTTCGATAACGAAATATTCACGTTCGTCGTGCCTGGACCGGGTATCGAGTAGCGCGAGGCCGTTCCGTAGTATTGCCCCGGAGCGAAGGTTGTCGAGAAAGCGCCCGTGTTAAACCAGTGATCGATGCTGCCGCCACCGGCACGAATGGAAGCCCCCGGTAGCCGATCGGGGCGAACGGAGCCGGCGGTGCCGCGGGCAACGTCAGCCACCGAGGCGGAGATCGTCGGCGTGAGGGGCTCGCCGGTGGCGAGTGTGTAGCTGCCTGAGATCGACCAGTCGCCAAAGGCATGAGAAGCCCAGTTTCCGTTGCTGAGGTAGTGCTTGTCGGGGCCAAAAGGCAGCTCGTACACCCAGCTGCCTTTTGCCTGGTGACGAAGGTCGAAGCTGGAATTGCTCTCCTCGGCCACAATGTTCTGCCAGTTTTGGGCAACGACCGGCGAGCTGGCCCCGACGGAAGAGGCGTCATCGATGGAGTGCGAGTACGTGTAGGTCAGTTGCACGGAGATGCCGTTCTGCATCCGTTTATTGGCCCGAATGACCAGCGCATTGAAATTCGAAAAGGCGACGGAGTCCTCAAAGTTGAAGAGAACCCCTGGAACCGGGACATTGTTGTAGATTCCAGGTGCGGAGAGAACGTCGAGCCTGGTGCCCTTTGCCCCGTTATACCCGGCGTTGAAGACGATCCCCAGCGGCAGGGTGCGCTGGATGTCCAGATTCCAGACCTGCACATACGGTAGCCGGTAGTTGCTGTTCACCGCAAAGTTGCTTTCGGCTTGCTTCCCGGAAAAGCCGTTCGCGAGCGAAATCACCGCTCCCGAGGTCGCCTCATTGGTCTGAACATTGGCAAACGGGGGCTGGTAGGCGAGGTTCTGAATGAAGTTGCCGTATTGCCCGACGGTATAGTTGATCCCGTAGCCGCCGCGAATCACCGTATTCCTGAATGCGCGCCACGCGAATCCGAGCCGGGGAGAGAAGTTGTCGCGCTCCGGAGCGATCAGCGTGCGCGGGTATTTCTGCAAGGAGATAGGCCCGATTTGATTGGGATAGACCGGCGCGACCTGGGTAAATGCGGCGTTATAGTCCAGGGTAGCCAGTCGATCGGTCTCTTCTGCATAGGGAGAAAAGTACTCATAGCGGAGTCCAGCAAGAATAGTGAGGCTGGGCAGTACACGCCAGTCGTCCTGCCCGAAGACATCCCATGTGTTCTGGCGCATGTAGGCTTTCTGGTCAGGCGACTGAATGGTCGTCTCTTGCGGGGCGCTCAGCAGGAAGTCGGCGAACGATGACCCCGAGGTGGCGACCTGGCTATCGCCGGAGCTCCCCGGCGCCTGTGTCGCCAGGCCGGTGAAGTAGAAGGTGCCGGTGGAGTTGGTGCCCCCGATCAGGTTGAGATCGACGCGGTGGAAGTCTGCGCCGAAGCGGACATTATGTTTGCCGTGACGCCAGGAGCTCGATTCCGAAAGAGCAAACGTCTGCGTCAGGCGGAAGTTTGGCTGCGTTTGGTTGAAGCCGGTGAACTGGTTGAAGACCAGGTTAGGCAGCCCGTAATTGAGTGGATTGGGATTGAGCGCGCCAGCCGATCCGAGTATGCCGGTCTCGGTCGCGACATCCTGCAGGTTGGTGAAGTAGTTGCGCAGCTCAGAATCGTTGCGGTTCCAGGTGTAGGTGATGTTGTTCGTCAGTTTGCCTTTGCCGATCGTGTAGCCGGCGGCGACGGAATAACTGTGGGTCTGCTGTTTGCCGCCCAGCGATGGAAAAAGATTGATGTCGTCGCTGGCAGCGTGGCTCAGGTTGAAGTTCATATTGAGGCTCTGGTTGAGGCCGCTTCCGGTATTGATAAACTGCCGTGCAATGGCAGGCAGATTCCCGGTCGAGGCGCCAAAACTATGGTTGTAGCGCACGCCGACGACATCCGTGTTCGAGCCTTCCGTGGTCAGCAGCCGGTAGTTCTGCGTCGTGCCGGGAAGGTTAGGCGCGGGCAGGTATTGCAGAAGGGCCTTCGCCTCGGGGCTGAGCGCAGACGTTATCGTGTTATCGGGATACGGCTGACCGGTTGTGGGGTCGTAAATGGGGATAAGCGCCCCATTGGCGCCGGTGAGTTGCGAAAAGTTTCCGGCGCGTTCGAGCATCGTGGGCACCGTACCGTATTCATTGACTGGCGATGTGGTGTGCTGGCCTGAAATGGTCAGGAAAACAAAGTCTTTGCTGCTGGGCTTGGTGAGCTTGGGGATGAACGGCTCCCCGGCGATCGTCAGCCCGTAGTGATTGCTGTTATACCCGGGATTTTGCGCCTGTTGCCCGCGAATCGCGAAGGGCTGCGCGTTGAGCGCGGAATCGCCGCCATTCCAGAAGATCGCGCCGTGCGGCTGGTTTGCCTTGAAATTCCGGAAATTGCCGCCACCTCGCCCGCCTCTTCCACCACCCCCGCCCGGGCCGCCGCCAAACCCGCCGCCGCCCGGACCTCCGAAGAAACCACCCCCGCCCTGGGTCGTCTGGCCGGGAGTTTGACCGAGGGCCTGGAGCTGTTGCTCGTTTTCGAAACCCTGACGCATGTCCCCCATCCCGGCAAAAGGATTGGTTGTGCCCGCTTGCCCGGTGACCGCGACAGAATCTCCAGAGGTATCGTAGTTTCCAGCGATCGACGGCAGTTGGGCACCGGAGATGCTGTTGCCGCTCCCCGCCTGCAGCAGATCGGCGGCAGCCCCCATCAGCGCCAGCGCCTGCGCCCCGCCTGTACCGGTGAACCGGGTCGAGGCTTGTTCGCGCTGGTCCTGCTGAGCGGCGCGTGAGGCGAGGATCATGGCAAAATTCGCTGCCTGATCGCGGCTGGCCGCATTCAACAGGACCTCTTTTGTCGAAGGGGCGAAAGCAGCCAGTTCCGTACGGACGACATAACGGCCATTTTGCGGAATCGTCATCGCGTAGGAGCCGGTGACATCCGTGGTCGTGGTGAATTTCTTGCCGGTGAGGGTGTTGGTCGCGGTCACGCTGACGCCTGGCAGAGGAACGGTTCCCGCCAGCACCGATCCGTGAACTGTACCTCCTGCCGTCGCGCCTGCGGCCGTCGGCGCAGAAGGCAGGGACTGTGTCGGGTGCGCTTCTGCCGGCGCATTCTGGCCAAACAAAACGCGAGCGCCAGGGAAGGCCATCGCAATAGACACAGTTACGGCCCAGCCAGCGGATTGTGCGCGGATGCTCATCGAGGATTGTTCTTCGTTCCGTTCAAACGATGTCAGAGCAGGCTATGGGTTCGGCTGTGTAGAAGACGCACCCGCGGACGTCCCGCTCGCGCCATGGCCTTGTCCGCCGGGGCCGCGGCCTTCCCCGCCTCCCGGACCCATGCGCCCGACATTGACGGTGGTAGCAAGGAAAGTGCCGTTCTTCAGGGCGCCCTGCGCCATCAACCGGTCGCCTACCTGGATATCGGCCATGGTGATGCTGTCCTTGCGCTTTTTGAAGGAGGTGTTTTCGTCGACTGTGAACGTTTGGGCGACGTTATCTCTTCGCTTGATGGTGATGTCCGTATCCTTGATTGCCGTTACTTCGCCCGCGGTCCAGGTTTTGCCGAAATCTTCGCGCATCTTCCTGGCTTGCTGGGCCTGTTCCGGAGTGAGAACGGCGACAAAGACCGCGCCGACCGTCTTTGCCTTTGCATCGACCTCGCCGCCCGCCATCATGGCGTCGCCGACGTGAACGTCGGCCAGCTTGATTGGCTCGCGGTTCTTCATGATGCGGCTATTGGCGCTGGTGAAGACCTGGTAGGTATCGCCCTCTTCGGTCTTGAGAGTAAGGGTCGATCCGGAAATAGCAGTGATGGTGCCGCCTACTCCCCGGCCGTTGGCTATTCCGCCGCCCATTCCGCCTTCGGAAGGGCCTTCCTGGGCTAGACCCGGGAGTGCCGCTAAACAGACAAGCAAGGCGGGCAGGATTCGACGTTTCAGCAGGACCATAGTTCTCGCCACGGAAAAGCTCACCTTCGCTGAGATAGACGGCATGCCGGGACGGGAAGACGCAGACAGGTTGAAGCCGAACGAGAGGCCGCCGGAACCGACGGGCGCAGAGTGCGTAAAATCGGGCCAGCTTCTTGGAGTTAGCAGGCCGCTTCAGTTAGACTCCGCTCCATGCACGACACGCACCGGGCCGCTTCGGCACACATCGAGAGCCATTTTCAGTCCGGTCCGCTCGTGCGGGATGTGGTCATTGGCATGTCGGATGGACTGACTGTGCCGTTTGCGCTGGCAGCCGGGCTCTCAGGAGCGGTCCACTCGACCCACCTGGTCGTCTTGGCGGGACTGGCCGAGATTGCCGCCGGTTCTATCGCGATGGGCCTGGGCGGTTATCTTGCGGCGCAAGGCGACGCTGAGCATTATGCGAGCGAACGGGAGCGCGAAGAGCGCGAGATCCTTGAGCGGACTCACGACGAGGAAGAAGAGATCTACGAAATCTTTGAAGAATATGGCGTGGAGAGAGTCGAAAGCGAGCCGGTGCTCGAGGCCTTGAAGCGCAATCCGAAGGCCTGGGTCGATTTCATGATGCGTTTCGAGTTAGGTTTGGAAGAGCAGGAAAAGGGGCGCGCCAAGCAGAGCGCGCTGACGATCGCCCTGTCCTATATTGTTGGCGGATTGGTTCCTCTGCTCCCTTATATTTTGATGGATAGAGCTTCCCTGGCGCTGAAACTGTCGGTCGGCGTGACCCTGGTGGCGCTTTTTGTCTTTGGCGGAGTCAAGGGCCGGTTGACCGGCGCAGGGAGCCTCAGAAATGCCTTGCAGACGACATTAATTGGCGGCCTGGCGGCGGGTGCGGCTTTCGGCCTCGCCTGGCTTTTCAACCGGATGTATTGATTCCGCCAGAATTCGCGGTGCGGTCAACAAAGCAGTTCTTGTAACGGATTAAGCTGCCGGGCATCCAACAACGGACAGTACGAATCGTCCTCTTATACCCACGAGGTTTGTTCATCTATGACTCCAGCGATCGCGCAGCAGCCGTCCGTCACTTCCGCCGCACAGAACACCCTCCTCGATCAATATTGTCGTGTGCGGCAACAGAGTCTCGACTTCTGCTTGCCGCTGACGCCGGAAGACATGATGGTGCAGTCGAGCCCTGAGGCGAGCCCGGCCAAGTGGCACTTGGCGCATATCACTTGGTTCTTCGAGACTTTTATCTTGCGGGAGTTTTTGCCCGATTATCGCGAATTCCATCCCGACTTCCTCTGGCTTCTGAACAGCTATTACAACTCCGTCTCCGATCATCCCGAAAAAAAGCTGCGGTCTTCCTTTTCCCGGCCTGGGCTCGACGAGGTACTCGAGTACCGCAGATACGTCGATGCAGCGATGGGCAGGCTCTTTGAAGCAGACCTGCCGGAAGAGGCGCAAAGGCGGGCTGTTCTCGGCTTGAACCACGAACAGCAGCATCTCGAACTTTTAGCGACCGATATCAAGCACGCCCTCTGGACCAATCCGCTTCATCCCGTGTATTCGAATGAGCCGCTCCCAGTAGCGAGAGCTGCCGAAGCTGTAGAGTGGATCGATTTTCCCGGAGGGATCTACGAGATCGGTCATCAAGGCGCAGGGATAAGCGGAAGTTTCTCCTTTGATAACGAGAGCCCGCGTCACAAGGAGTATTTGGAACCCTTCCAGATCGCATCCCGGCCGGTGACCTGCGCCGAGTACCTGGAGTTCATGAACTGCGGCGGCTACGAGCGCGCCGAGCTGTGGCTCTCTGAGGGGTGGGATACCGTGCTGGCGCAGGGCTGGCGCGCTCCGCTCTATTGGCATCGCGACCAGGCCGGCGAGTGGAACATCTTTACGCTCCATGGGAACCTGCCGATGAACCACCTTGCGGCGACGCCGGTCTGCCATGTGAGCTATTTCGAGGCAGACGCGTTTGCCAATTGGGCGGCCAAACGGCTGCCGACCGAAGCGGAATGGGAGGTTGCAGCCATGACCGTTCCGGTGGCAGGGCATCTGTTGGGGACAGGAAATTTGCACCCGGCGCAAGGAGAAATGTCTGCAACCGAGCACCCAAAGCGGCCCAGGCCGAATCAGATGTTTGGTGATGTGTGGGAGTGGACCCGCAGCCCCTACATTGGCTACCCCGGATATCAACCGCTCCCTGGAGCGCTAGGCGAGTACAACGGTAAATTTATGAGTAACCAGATGGTCTTGCGCGGAGGGTCGGTTGGGACGCCTGAAAGTCACATCCGGGCCAGCTATCGAAATTTTTTTCCTGCACATACACGCTGGCAGTTTTCAGGCCTGCGGCTGGCGAGAAGGTAATTGGAGAACCCAGGGAACATCTCCCGATAATCATCATGCATTCCTATCTTGAATTTCCCTCCCTGTCAGAGGCGGCGAAAACGCCGGTCGGCGCTGAGGTTCTTCGAGGGCTGTCCGCTCGGCCCCGCTCACTCAGCCCGTGGCTCTTCTACGATGCCGAGGGCTCTAGGCTCTTCGAGGCCATTACCGACCTTCCTGAGTATTACGTGACTCGCACGGAGCGGGAGATCCTCAGGTCCCATGCCGACGAGATCGTCGCCGCCTGCGGCGTTGGGCACCTGACCATTTATGAACTTGGCGCTGGCAGCGGCAGCAAGACAGGTCTTCTTTTGAAGGCAGCCGTACGCCGGCAGGGCAGCATTAAGTATCACGCGATCGACGTTTCCGCCTCCGCGCTCAGCGAGGCGAAAGTCCGGCTGGAAAACACGCTCTCTGGCGTGACCGTCGAACCGATTGTCGCCGACTACACCGATGGGCTGGGGACGCTCGACGAACTGTATGGCGGCCGTCGGCCCGGCGAACGCCGGATGTTTCTCTACATCGGATCGAGCATCGGCAATTTCGAACTCGGCCACGCCCTGCAGGTGCTTCGGGATGTCCGCCGTCAACTGGTTCCAGGAGACGCGCTCCTTTTAGGCGCAGACCTGGTGAAGGAGAAAGACACTCTGCTGGCTGCCTATGATGACGCTGCAGGGGTCACGGCCGCATTCAACAAAAATATACTTACCAGGATCAACCGCGAACTTGGCAGCAACTTCAACTTGCAACTGTTTCGCCATAGAGCCCGCTGGAATGAAGGTTCCTCGCGTATCGAGATGCACCTGGAAAGCCTGATCACCCAGATCGTCTTCATTCCCGCGCTGGATCTTCAAGTGCGACTGTCGCGGGCAGAGACGATCCATACCGAGAACAGCTACAAGTTCACCGATGAGCAGGTCAATGGTTTACTCGCTCGGGCTGGCTTCAGCGTCGCGAAGCAATGGAAAGATGAACGCGGTTGGTTTGGGGAGTATCTGGCGTTAGCGGTGTAAGGTCAGCAGCGGCCCGGGTTTTCCTGGGTCGTCGACCCGGAGTTTTCGCCAATGGCGGCGAAACGCGTTCTCGGAAAAACATCCGGATAATTCTGCTGGATGAAGGTAATCATCTGCTCGCGGATGATGCACCGGAGGTCGAAGAGGTCAGGAGCATTGGCAGCGCTCGCCAGGCAGCGTATCTCCGCAGTCTGGGCAGTCAGGTCCGTCACCTGAAGCGCGTTTACCTTGCGATCCCACTGCTGCGAAGCTTCCAGCACCCGGGTAAACTCCTGCCGCAGCGCCTCGACAGGCACGGAATAATCGACATACAGGAAGGCGGTCCCGAGGAGTTCGGCGCTTTGCCGCGTCCAGTTCTGAAAAGGCTTTTCGATGAAGTAGGTCAGTGGAACGACCAGCCTGCGTAGGTCCCAGATCTTGATGACCACGTAGGTCGTGGTAATTTCTTCGACTTTTCCCCATTCTCCTTCCACGATCACCACATCGTCGAGCCGGATCGGTTCGCTGAGAGCGATCTGCAGTCCGGCGAGGATGTTTTCTGCCGTCGATTTTGCGGCCGTCGCCAGCACTAGGCTAGCCAGTCCGGCGGAGGCAAGCAGCCCGGCGCCATAGTGCCATATCGTCGAATCCTTGAAGACGGAAAGGATTAGCCCAACGTCGATCACGATCAGAAACGCGATCGCCATGCGCCGGAGCAGCTGCATCTGGGTGCGAATGCGCCGGGCGCGGAGATTGTCGCTGACGCTGATGTCGTACCGGGCGACGAACAGGTCTTCGGTCATGTAAACAGCCGAAACCATGAGCCAGCCGAGCGAAGCGAACCAGAGCACGGCCACCGTTTTGAAAATGTAGGCCATGTACTCATGCGAGAGGCGGGCGTGCAGCCAGGGAAGTACGAGAGCAATCCCGGTCAGCAGCACAATGTAACGCGCCGGTTGGTTCAGCCTCTGCAAGGCCGCGAGCAGCGTCGGCTGTTTGGTCGGCTGCGACTTGCGAATGCGGGCGAGCACCTGGAATGCGACGTAATGAAGAGTCAACCCCACCACGATCGCCACGCAGAGTGCGCTGACGCTAAAAAACAATTCGTGTTCGTGGAGGTGCGATGTGGCCTGGAAAAAGGCGAGCACGTTCATTCATTTCCCCGCAGAGTTGTTGCTAACGAAGATGCAGTCGAGGAAGGCAGGGTTTGTTTCATCCGTCCGGACCTGATTGGGCCTCATGTCGGCCATCCTGTCGCCGTCAACTGAGAAGCACGGTAACGGCTTCGCCGGCGGGGACGCAATCGCGGTCCGGCGGCACCACGAGGAAGCAATTGGCGGTGGCGGTGTTGGCCAGATCGCCGGAACCCTGCCAGTCGATCGGTGTAACCGAAGGGGCAAGGCCGCCGCTCAGCGTCGCCGGTAGGAACCGGGTCAGGCCTGGCTTATGCGCAAGATCTGAGGCTAAAGTCGCTTGAACAAAGCGGGGCACGCTGCTATCGTCGCCGGCCAGGGCGCAGAGTAGGGGATGGACGAACAGAGCGAAGGTGACCATAGTCGAGACCGGGTTGCCGGGCAGGGCGAAGAAGTATTTCATCCCGGTGGCATGCGGCAGCCGGCCGAAGATGACCGGCTTGCCAGGTTGAATCAAGGCCCCCGTAAAGAAAAACTCGGCGCCCAGCGCGAGCAGCGATTCGGCGGCAAAGTCATACTTGCCCATCGAGACACCGCCGGAGAGCAGCAGCAGGTCGGCGTCCATCGCCATGCGAATGGCGGATTGCATGTTGCCGGGATCGTCGCGAACCAGGGGGAGCCGGGCGGGCTGACCGCCGGCGGAAGCTACCTGGGCGGCCAGCGAGTAGCTGTTCGAATTGCGAATCTGGTGCAGGAGAGGGGTGGTTTCGAGATCGACCAGCTCATCGCCTGAGGCCAGGATCGAAACACGCGGAGGCGCATACACGTGAACCAAGGCAGCCCCACAGGCTGCCGCCGCAGCGATGTGGGTCGGCCGCAAACGGGTTCCTGCATGGAGAATAATGTCTCCCCGCCGCGCTTCGGCCCCGGCGGCAACAATATTCGCTCCCGACTGCGGCGGTTGGCTCCCGGGCCGCCCTTCGTGAAGACGAATCGTTTCGCCATCTTCATCGAAATGCACGTGTTCGAACATGACGACGTGGTCCGCGCCTGCCGGCACCGGAGCCCCGGTCATAATCTCGATGGCTTGGCCGCGGAGGAGCTTCGTGCGGGGAACCTCAATGGCGTCTCCGGCGCGGATTTGCCCGGCCACAGGAAGAGAAATACCCGAGCCGAGATCGGCGGCGTAGCACGCATAGCCATCTCGCGTTGAGCGGTCAAAGGGAGGCTGGTCGCGATCCGCCAGCACCGGCCGGCCCAGCACACGGCCGAGGGCGTGGGGCAGGCTGAGGATCTCCGTTTTTCGAGGATAGGCGAACCGGAGCGATGCCGCGTGTTCGCGAACCAGCGCACTGGCGTCGGTGTAACTCAGTACGGAGGTAATCGAATTTGTCGCCACATTCTCATTCTAGAGTGTTTCAGCGGCAGCAGGAAGACAAATAGCGGAAGGGAAGCTTCGGCGCGTGTGATGGGCCTGTGCCTTGAAGGATGCGGAGGCCTTGAAGGATGCGGAGGCAAAAAAAGCGGCTCCCGCGCCATGGCACGCGAGAGCCGCTTGTCCGCGGTGATGATTACTTCTTGGCCTTGTAGCTGCTCTTGACCGTCTGGCCCATTTCTCCCAAAACCTGCTTGGCTTCGGGGGCAAACTGCCCATCGGGGGCCAATTCCAAATACTTCTGATAAGCCTCGGCGCAGCCCGGAGGCGCGACGATCTTCTGGGTCTTCGGATCGACTGTTGCCTTGTTGATGAGCGCCTGGCCCTTCAGGTAATACGGGATGGGTTTGGTTGGGTCGGCGGCGATGGCCTTATCGGCTGCGGCGGCGGTCGCTTCCGGATCGGCGCCTCGCGACATCACGATCGTTTCATTCTGGTAGTACATCGCAGCCTGCGTCGGATTGATCTTTGCGGCTGCGTCGTACGCGGCTGCCGAATCGGCGGACTTCTTCTGGTTGGCCAGCGCTTCGCCCAAGGCATTTCCGGCTGCGCCCTGGATCTCCGGATTAGGTTTTTTCGAGGCAGCATCGAGATCGATTGCCTTTTTCAGCGATGTTACTGCGTCATCATATTTTTTCTCGCCTGCCTGGGCGACGCCCAGTTCCAGCCAGAGCACGGCAGCGTCGGGTTTTGCGGCCGTAGCCTGGCTCATGAGCGAGTCGGCCTCGGTGTAATTCTTCTGCTTGTTGTCTTCGCGGGCTTTGGCCAGATTCCCATTCAGGTTCTTGATGACCGAGTTTTCCTTCAGCGCCGACGCGTTCTTGGTCCTCAGGTCTTCGGCCGCCTTCCGCTGCTCGGGTGTCATCTTCGAGAGATAATCGGCGCGGGTCAGGTCGAAATCCTGGAGGGTATCGGCCCCGGAAGCGATCTTCACTTCCATAAATTGATCGACGACCTTGTCCGGCGGCGTGTTCGGCTGTTTCAGAGAGACGGTATAAGCGCCGGGAACGATTCCCGAACCCTTGTAATCGCCATTCGCATCGGTGTTGAAGGTGTACTTGGCGGTCTTGCCGCCGTCCGTCGACAAAGTAATGATTCCGTCGGTCATCGTCACGCCGACCGGATCCTGAACATGGCCGTGGATACTGCCCGGCGCCGTCTGGGCGTGGGCCGTAATGAGGGCTGGAAGCACCGCAAGTACGGCGGCCACCAGCGTGAGTTTCAATCTGCGCATTCGTCCTTCTCCTTCAAGTATCCAGATATCTATTCGAATTCTTCCGGCCAGCATCATGATGCGGCCGAAATTGCCAATCCCCGGCTTCGATAGGGGATCAAATCGGCGACCCCGGCCTGTGTAAACGCGCGCAGCCGGAGGGCACAGCTATCACATACGCCGCAGGCTTCGTCTTCGCCTGAATAGCATGACCACGTTAAATGGAGCGGCGCAGACAATTCAAGGCCAAGCCGAATGATCTCACGCTTGCGCATATGGATGATGGGAGTGGCAACTTCGATGTCTCCGTCGCGCGTACCGGTGCGGATAAGTTGCTGAAAAGCTTCATAGTAGGCTGGCCGACAGTCTGGATAGCCGGAGCTGTCCTGCTCGACCGCCCCGATAAACACCTTTTTCGCCCCGAGTACCTCGGCCCAACTGACCGCTGCCGAGAGAAAATGGGCATTGCGGAAAGGGACGTACGTGACCGGGACGGATTCGCCGAGCGGCTCAGAGTCCGGCGCGTCGGGAACCGCGATCGAGGTGTCCGTCAGGGCGGATCCGCCAATTCGCCGGAAAATGTCTATTTTCAGAGGAAGAAAGCCGGCGAAATGAAGTGCCTGGGCTACGGCGCTGGCACTCTTAAATTCGCGCCGCTCGGTGCGCTGCCCATAACTGAAGTGGATGGCATAGGCGTCAAAATCCCGTGCGGCCAAAGCCGCGCAGACGGCGGAATCCATGCCGCCGGAGAGACAGACGACAGCGCGCGGACGAGTTTCAGAAATCGATACGGAACCTTCGATGCTCACACTTTATCGTATCGCGGGAAACGCGGAGAGACGAGGATCGAGTGCGTCGGCTGCCGTCGTGCATGGCTGGCGCACGCCCCCGCTGCGATTTGTTCCGTGTATTTTATCCCCCGTGTACTTTAGAAAGATGGTCGCAATCCGGCGCGCCGAGCGCTCTGATGTCTCTCTCATCCTGCAATTGATTCATGAACTCGCCATCTATGAGCGCGAGCCGCAGGCGGTTGTTGCCACGGAAGCGGACCTGCTTCGCGACGGCTTTGGACGCCAGCCGCTCTTTCATTGCCTCATGGCGGAGGAGGATGGCGAGGCTGCGGGCTTTGCCTTCTATTTCTTCAACTACTCCACATGGCGAGGCCGCCCGGGCATTCATCTGGAAGATCTTTTCGTCCATCCGCGGTTTCGGGGTCAGGGAATCGGCAAGGCTTTGCTGACCAGGGTGGCGGCGATCGCGGTTGAAAAGCAGTGTGCCCGCTTCGAGTGGAACGTGCTGGACTGGAACCAGACGGCCATCGACTTCTATCAATCGCTCGGGGCAAAGTTCCTCGATGAGTGGCGCATCATGCGCGTCGCGGACGAAGCGCTGACGGCACTGGCGTCGACCTCGCCCGCAAACCTTTAAAATAAAGGCATGAGCAGGATCAAGGTCATTGGCGGAGGGCTGGCCGGCCCCGAAGCGGCGCTGACCGCGGCCAGGCTGGGAGCCGAGGTCGACCTCTACGAGATGCGGCCCGTAAAGATGACTCCAGCTCACGAGACGCAGGATTTTGGTGAACTGGTGTGCTCGAATTCGTTGAAGTCGGAAAGTGAAAATACCGCGCCGTGGCTGTTGAAGCAGGAGATGCGACGGGGAGGCTCGGAGCTGCTGAAGCAGGCCGATTTGAGCGCAGTACCGGCAGGACACGCGCTGGCGGTCGACCGGGTCGAGTTCTCACGGCGTATCGCCGAGGCGATTGCCAATCAACCCAGAATCACAGTCCATCGCGAAGAGGTGACGGCTTTCGATCCGGAAGACGGGATCACCATCCTGGCCAGTGGGCCGCTGACTTCCCCGGCGCTCTCGGCCCAGCTTGCCCGGCTCACCGGCAGCGAACACCTGGCGTTCTATGACTCGATCAGCCCGATCGTCGAAGCCGGCTCGATCGATATGGATCGCGTGTATTTTGCCGCCCGTTACGACAAGGGAACTGCCGATTACATCAACTGCCCGATGAACCGGGAGGAATACGACGCATTCTACGATGCCTTGATGGCCGCCGAGCAGGTACAGGAGAAAGAGTGGGAAAGGCTCTCGTACTTCCAGGCCTGCCTGCCGATCGAGCAACTCGCTAGGAGCGGTCGTGACACCCTGCGCTTCGGGCCGATGAAGCCGGTGGGCTTGCGCGACCCGCGGACGGGGCTGACTCCTCATGCGGTGGTGCAGTTGAGGTGCGAGAACCTACGCGCAGACTCCTATAACCTGGTGGGATTCCAGAACCATCTGAAGTTTGGCGAGCAGGCGCGCATTCTGCGCATGATTCCAGGATTGGAAAATGCGAAGTTCCTCCGCTATGGGCAGATCCACCGAAACACCTATATCAATGCACCCACGGTGCTCACCGAGGGGCTCTATCTTCGCGAGTGGCCAGCTGTCTTAATCGCCGGGCAGCTCTCCGGGGTGGAAGGTTATACGGAGTCGATCGCCACCGGAATGCTGGCTGGTATGTACGCGGCAGCGACGGCACGGGGCGAGACGCCGGCGCTGATCCCCCGCGAGACCGCCCTGGGCTCGCTGGTGAACTACATCGTTCATGCCGAGGCCGCGCGCTTCCAGCCGGCAAACATCACCTTTGACCTGCTGCCGCCGCTCGAGGAGTCCCTCCGGAAGAAGATACGAGACAAGCGGGAGCGTCATCGGCTGCAATGTGAAAACGCGCTTGCGGCATTCGACGCATGGTTCGCAAAGCTGCCGGTGAGCGAATCCGTGACGGGCCGGGTACTCGGATGGGCACCGGTTGGTTGAGCACCTCCACTTGCACCCTCGTTGAACCGAAAATATATGCCGGAACCACTCTCTCATCTTCGCGACCACATCGAGATCATCGCGAAGCACGAACAGGAATTCCTGGAGCGCCGGACCAAATCCGAGCGACTCGGAGATTCGCTCGGCGCCTTTATCGGCAGTCTCACGTTTGTGTCGGTCCACGTGTGCTGGTTCGCCGCCTGGGTGCTGGTGAACACCCTGGCCTTGGGCGTTCCTCATTTTGACCCATTCCCGTTTCAAACACTGGATACCATAGTCGCGCTCGAAGCAATTTTTCTGGCCAGCTTCATCGTGATGCGGCAGAGCCGGACGAGCCGCCGAACCGACGAGCGCGACCACCTCATCCTGCAGATCCTGATATTGACGGAGAAGGAGATTACCGCGGTGCTGAGCATCGAACGGCAGCTGGCTGCAAAGATGGGCTTGAAAGATGTCGCCCGGGACTCCGACATCGAACAGCTCAGCCAGCAGACCTCGATCGATGAGATGGCCCAGACTCTCCAGGAGCATCTGACGGAAGACTGACCGCCGGTGCTGAATGAAAATGTGTTGCCGGCTGTAACTCGCGGCCGGTCTTCCGGTGTATCGTGTTCGCATGACACCACTCTCCCCGCTGGACGCGCTGGGGCCGGCCTTTCGCCGGACGCGTGAGGTGCTGGCGCAGCCCTTCCGGCTGGGCTTCTTTTTGAAGATCGCGCTGGTCGGCGCGTTAACACAGCCAAGCTTCTACTCCGCCTCTGTTTCTTACCCCGTACAAGGTTTACAGTTCTCGCTACTCCGCCACGCGGGCCACCGGTCCACATTTACGACCGGAAGCCATTTTCTACCCACTCCAGGTCTGGCTGCGTATGGCGTCGCAGCTCTCCTCATCGCGTTGGTCGCCGGGGGGGCAATATGGGTGGTTGCCGCCTATCTCTATTGCCGGTTACGATTCACGCTTTTCGACCTGGTCGTCTACAAGCGCGGCGGAGTTCGCCAGGCGTGGTCCGCCTATAGACGGCAGGCATGGCGCTACTTTGGCGTGGTCATCCTGGTAGTGCTCGCAACCATGGTCATCGCCGTTCTCGTCGTCGGCCCGACGCTGGTGAACTTCATGCATGCCGTGCGGCCGCTGATCAATGCCGGGTCGCAGGCGAACCCGCTTGCCGCTCTGGGCGCGATGCTGCCCTTCCTGCTGTCAATCTTTGCCGTGGGTCTCGTGTGGGCCGTCGTCGATGCGTTGATGCAGGACTTCCTGCTGCCTCCGATGGCGATTGAGGATGCTCCGATCGAAGCTTCTTTCAGCCGGCTCTTCGCGTTACTTAAGACGAATTTTGGCCCGGTCGCCATATACATTCTGCTGCGATTCGCTGTCAGCCTTGGGATCACGTGGCTGCTCATGCTGGCTCTTTTCCTGGTCTTGCTTTTTGCGGGCCTCGCAATCTTCGCTGTCGGTGCGCTGCTCTATCACGCGCTCTGGGCCACTGTGCTGGGCCAGGTGATCTGCGTTGCGTTGGCCATCGTCGTCGGACTCATCGTGCTGGCGATGTATGTCATGGCGGCAATCACGATCTATGGCATCGCCGCGATCTTTAAACAGTCCTATGCCGCCTACTTCTACGGAGGCCGCTATGCCGCCCTGGGTGAGAGGCTTGAGCCGTCTTGCTTGGCCGCCATTCCCGTAGATCTGCATCTTCCCATGGCGCCGCCGGAAAGCTTCCCCCCGATGAGTGGGGCGCCCCCGGTTTGGTAGCGCAGGCCATAATACCCCAGTGATGCGCCGCGCATGGATGACTACCGGAGCAGTGCTGGGCTGGCTGGCGTTGCTGCTCCAGTTGCGCCTGACGATCGATGGCTCGGTCGCGAATGGCACAACCGTTTTTGGCGCTGTAGTGTTTTATCTCAGCTTCTTCACCGTCCTGACCAACATCCTGATCGCGGCGCAGTTCAGTTTCCCCCTGTGGCTGCCTCGCAGTTTGCTTGGCAAGTGGTTTTCACGCCCTTCCGTGCAGACAGCATCGGCGGTCAACATCGTGATCGTCGGCATCACCTACAACCTGCTGCTGCGCCATGTCTGGAATCCGCAAGGGCTACAGAAGCTTGCCGACGTTCTGCTTCACGATGCCATGCCGCTGCTCTACGCGGCGTATTGGCTGCTGCTTGCACCCAAGCAGGGCCTGCGCTGGACGGACGCCCTTCGCTGGCTGCCGTACCCGCTGCTTTACCTGGCTTACTCGCTGGTGAGCGGTGCGTTCACCGGAACCTACCCCTACCCGTTCATCGATGTAGGGGTTCTGGGCTATGGGCGAACGCTCATGAATGCGGCCATGCTTACGGGTGCATTTGTCGCGATGGCTATAACCATGATTGCGATCGGTCGTTGGCTGGCCGGGCGTTCTGCAGCGAGCCGAATGGAATAAGCTCACGCCGAGAGATGCCCGGCTTACTCCGGACCTTTTTGATTTCGCGCCCGCACTTTGAACCAGATCGGGGAGCCCTCAAATCCGAACGCAGCGCGAACCTGGTTTTCCAGAAACCTCTCGAATGAAAAGTGGAGCTTCACCAGCCGGTTCGCAAAAAGGATGAAGGTCGGCGGCGCGACCGCTGCCTGGGTCATGTAATAAATGCGGATCTTGTGCGCCATCGGCACGGTGGCACGCTGGAAGTCTACCTTTTCAAGGAAGCGGTTCATCTGCCCGGTGGTGACGCGTTTGCGTCGCTCGTGAGCGACGTGGTTGGTCACTTCGAGCACCTTCTTGAGGTTGTTGCCGCGCGAGGCAGAGATGAAGATCAGTGGCGCGTAATGCAGATATTTCAGCGCATGGCGCACCTGCTCTTCAAACACCTCTTTGTCGGCAGGCGGCTTGCCGTCGGTGCGCATGGTGGTGACTAGGTCCCATTTGTTGATCACGATGACAACCGAACGGCCGCTCTCGTGCGCGTAACCGCCAATCGTGGCATCGGCAGCAGTGACACCTTCCTGTGCGTCGATCACCAGCAAAGCGACATCGGCAGCTTCGAGGTGGCGGCGGGCCATGACCACCGAAAGCTTCTCCGCCATCTCGTGAGTCTTGCCCTTCCGGCGGATGCCTGCGGTATCCACAATCCGGAACCGCGAACCCTCGTGGTCGATGACCTCGTCGACCGCGTCGCGGGTAGTTCCGGCGATGGGCGAGACGATAGCGCGGGTGGTACCGGTCAACGCATTGAGCAGCGTGGATTTGCCGACATTCGGACGGCCGATAATGGCGACCTTGGTCTCGAACTGTTCATATTCGCCATGCGTGCGGTGGAGGTTGCGGTCGTCGTCCTCGACTGCAGCCTGGGGGTCCTTCTCCGCTTCGACCGGCGGCTCAACCACCGGCAGCGCCTCAAAGACGGCATCCAGCAGGTCGCCGATGCCGATCGAGTGTTCGGCCGAGATGGGGAAGATGGTCTTGAAACCGAGCCGGCGGTAATTTTCCGCAGCGGCCGTCATCTGCTCGGTGTCGATCTTGTTGACCGCGAGCATGATCGGCTTGCCGCCCTTCAGCAGGTATTTGGCGAGATCGTAATCGGGCGAAGCGAGCTCGGTGCGGCCATCGACGACCATCACGATCACTTCGGCTTCCTCCAGGGCGACGCGGGCCTGGCGAAGAATCTCTGACGGAATCAGCGCTTCGTCATCGGGAACCATGCCGCCGGTATCGACGATGCGGGCGACGCGCCCCATCCATCGGACTTCGCCGTAAATTCGATCCCGGGTAATGCCGGGCTCGTCACCGACGATCGAGCGGCGAGTCTCGGTGAGCTTGTTGAAAAGCGTGGACTTGCCCACATTCGGCCGTCCGCAAATGGCAAAGAGCGGCTCGTGGTCCGAGGATCCGGCCTTTTCGATTTCACCCCGACGGCTCTTGCGCACCCTGGCCGCTTCGGCGGCAACGGGAGCAGCGCGAAAGGCCAGGTCCAGCTCGGTCCCCGGCTCCTGGCCGGCCCTGCCGACGACCGGGGGCTTGCGGCGCGCCGACTTGGTTAGAAATCTGACCGGCTTGGCTTCCGCGGCGGCCGCATCGACGGCTTTTTTGGGACGCGCGGCGGCAGCATGGCCGCGGCGGACGGCTTTCTCTTTGGCGGCTACTTTGCGGGCGGTCTTCTTCGCGCCATCGCGGTTTCTTTTAACTGCTTTCACTGGACTTCCCTGTCTAACTAAATGGTACAGATACTTCAACGAAACTGCCGGGTGTCGCTGCATCCACCGCCGACACCACTTGATTTGCGTGTAGCCTTGAGACCCTTCGCTGAGCGTTGCCGATCACAACGATAGCGATCTTCCGTACAGTGAGGTTCTGTTGATAGCGCATGTTCTTGTCGGCTGTGACAAAAACCTCGAATCTTTCTGACTCCGCAGCATTGAGCAAGTCGCCGTTCGCGAGCTGATCCCATCCACGTTCTCTGGCTTCGGTGACTACATGAGACTTAAGGCGGAATCGCAGAGGTGCTGGCGTACTGCGGTCAAACAGAACGCGCATCGGCCAACTGTCTGCTCCCAGAAGGAAAGACCGCAGGAGCGTCCAGGCTCCTTGCCGCGAACTCAAACACCGCCACCACTTGTTCCCGAGTGATATGGAGCCACTCCCGTAATCTCCTCGATGCTGGCGCCGGACTCGAGATTCTCGAAGACAATCGAGACGGGCATACGCGTGTCGCGGAAAATCCAGGCTCCGCTAACCTTTCCCGGGATGCTTTCGACCGCTCAACACTGCGACCAATCGAGACTTGCCATGTTGACCTCCCTTCTTTGATCGTACTTCATTCCCCAGTCAGAGGACTTAAGATAAAGGAAAGCCCAGCGCGCTCCAGGCGTCCCAAACACCACTTTGCCCACCGACTCCATCGCGAAGACTTCAGCGCTCCCCTCCCTCTACGACTTCTTCGCGCCGGGCGGCCTCTTGTCGCGCTCCACCTTGCCCTATGAGTTCCGCAAAGGCCAGCTCGAGATGGCGCAGGCAGTCGAACGCGCCCTGGACGAGAAGAGCCACCTGATCGTCGAGGCAGGTACGGGCACCGGCAAAACCCTGGCCTACCTGCTGCCGGCGCTGCGTTCGGGGCGGCGGGTGATCATTTCCACTGGCACCAAGAACCTGCAGGAGCAGCTCTTCTTCAAAGACGTGCCGTTTCTCGAGTCGCTGCTCGGCCCGTTGAGCGTCTGCTATATGAAAGGCCGAGCCAATTATCTCTGTCGCCACAAGCTCTACTCCCTGACCGGACAGCCGATCCTGAACGGCCTGGAAGAGATCAGCCAGTACCAGGCGATCGCCGAGTGGGAGAAGACCACCGAAACCGGCGACCGCGCCGAGATCGATGATCTTCCCGAGATAAGTCCGCTCTGGGCGAGGCTCGATGCGCGCAGCGAGGCCTGCCTGGGAACGCCATGCCCCGATTACGAGCGCTGCTTCATCACCGGGATGCGGCGCAAGGCGCAGGAGAGCGACGTCATTATCGTGAACCACCATCTCTTCTTCGCCGACCTGGCGGTCAAGCAGCAGGCTCAAAATGCTCCCGACGCTGGGGTGCTCCCCGATGCCGCCGTCGTCATCTTCGACGAAGCCCACGAGCTTGAGGATGTAGCGTCAAGCTACTTCGGGATCAGCGTCAGCAATGTGAAATTCGAAGAGTTGGTGCGCGATCTGGAGGTCACGCTTCGCGCAAAGAGCTCTTTGGGCGGCTCCGTGCAGTCCGCTGGTCAGCTTCTCCGCGAACGGGCCCGCATGTTCTTCGCCGTACTGCCGCTCGGTAGTAGCTACGGCGGAAACGGCGACGGCCGCATCGCCTTTGAGGGCCGCGAAGAGTTCCTCGAAGGCCAGGGCGACCTCTATCTCGGGTTGATGAACGGGCTGCATCGCCTCGAGGGCGAACTGGAGCGGCTGCGCGGTGTGGAGGAAGCTGCGGCGCTCCGCAAACGGACTGCGGCCATTCGGGAGCAGCTCAAGTTCCTTATGGAAGCGGACAGCCGCAACACGGTCTTCTGGATCGAGCGCCGCCCCGGCCGCAGCCGGGAAGGCGGCCGCAATACATTCCTTCAGGCTACGCCGATCGACATCTCCGAACTCCTCGGCGAAGTGCTCTTCGAGAGCTTCCCCAGCATCGTGCTCACCTCGGCCACGTTGACCGTGCAGAACGGCTTTGCCCATCTGCGCAAGCGCCTCGGTATGGAGAGTGCCCGTGAACTGGTCGTTCCCTCGCACTTCAAGTATGACAAGCAGGCGATCCTCTATCTGCCGCCCGAGATGCCCGATCCCCGCGAGCCAGGCTTTCAGGATGCCGCGCTCAAGCGCATCCGCCAGGTACTCGAGATCACCCGGGGCCGCGCCTTTTGTCTCTTTACCAGCTACCAGCAGATGCGCGAGATGTACGAACGGCTGCTGGTTGAGCTCAGCTTTCCGCTTCTGCTACAAGGCACGGCGCCCCGTAAAGCCTTGCTCGAGGAGTTCCGCGAAACGCCCAACGCTGTCCTCTTCGGTACCTCAAGCTTCTGGCAGGGCGTCGACGTGCAGGGCGATGCGCTCAGTTGCGTGATCGTCGACCGGCTGCCCTTTGCCGTTCCCAGCGATCCCGTCGTCGCCGCGCGCATGAAGGCTATCGAGGCCGCCGGCGGTGCGCCGTTCTTCGAGTATCAGGTGCCTTCGGCGGTCATCACCCTGAAACAGGGCTTTGGCCGTCTCATCCGGTCCCTCGACGATCGGGGAGTACTCGTGCTGCTCGATCCCCGCATCCAGCGCCAGCGGTATGGTAAGGTCTTTCTCGACAGTCTGCCGCCCTACCGGGTGACCAATGACATTGGCGTCGTGGAGGACTTCTTCTCCACGAGTAAGAAGCCGAAAGCTGCAAACGCTCCAGCGTTATAGCATTGAGTCGGCCCTTTATGTCGCGCAACCTCTACGTTCTTGGCACGACTCTCTTCGTCTTCTCGCTCATCTCTTTCGGAATGATGTTCACCACCGGTCCCTATCAGATCGGACTGCCGGGGAACGGGTCCTTGTGGAAGACGATCGCGCTGTTTCTCCTCGTGGGAGCTCTCGTTTCCGCCTTCGCCGGCGTCATGGCGCACATGTTCGAGCAGGTTGACCGGCGTACGGAAGAACGCCGCCGGCGCGACCTGAAATCGCGAAAACATAAGCAATACTGATGCCGCCTGGCGTAGAAGCGGGCTTACTGCGGCTGAGCGACCACTCGCAGATAGGGCTTCAGCGTCTTCCAGCCGTCAACGTACTTCTCTTTCGCTTCTTCGTCCGAGACAGAGGGAAGGATGATGACATCGTCTCCCTGCTGCCAGTTGGCCGGGGTCGCGACCTTGTGCTTTGCCGTCAGCTGCATGGAGTCGAGCACTCGAAGGATCTCAGGAAAATTGCGGCCAGTACTCATCGGGTAGCTGAGTTGCAGCTTGATCCGTTTGTCAGGGCCAATGATGAAGACGGTGCGGACGGTAGCATTGTTCGCTGCGGTGCGGCCTTCTGAACTCTCCCCTGCATCGCCCGGAAGCATGTCATAGAGCTTGGCAACTTTCAGGTCCGGGTCGCCAACCATCGGGTAGTCCACCTTAAAGCCCTGCGTTTCCTCGATGTCGTTGATCCACTTGCCATGGCTCGCGATCGGGTCCACGCTCAAACTCAGAACCTTACAGTTGCGCTTCTGGAACTCCGGATATAGCCCGGCGACGCTACCCAGTTCGGTAGTGCAGACCGGGGTGAAATCCTTAGGGTGAGAAAAGAGGACTGCCCAGCCGTCGCCGATCCATTCGTGGAAGTGGATCGTCCCCTGGGTCGTCTCGGCAGTAAAGTCTGGGGCGATGTCATTGATGCGCAGTGACATTCCGTGTCTCCTCCAAAATCTTCTTCAACGCTGTTGATCGTCACACACTACGCGAGGGACAGCAAGAGGCAGCTTGCAAGCCTGGGCCGGACAGCCTGCTGATTCCTGCGGTTGTCCGGCACTTATTCGATGCGATCGCAGCGGCGAAGGACCAACTCCACCGCCTGCGCCGATTAAGTCGTGGGACGTGGTCGAGCCGCAAAGAACTGCACCGGAACAGGGGCCCCGGTCGGATCGACCAGCCCGGGGTTAATCGTTTTGGTATCGGTGAGCGTGGGCACATCGACGAAGTGGACCAGGTTGTCACCGGCAGTGCCCACAAAAAATGTGCTGTTGTCCGGACTGAAGGTGCCCGCCAGCGGCGCGGTCGCTGTGCCGGAGAGCGTGACATTGGTCAAGGCTCCGGCCGCGCCGAACGTTGGAGAGATGCTATAGGCGGGCAACAGCGGACTGACCGTGCCTGCCGGTGCGTTATACGTGACGAAGGCGATCGTGGAGTCTGGGGAAGCGATCACCTGATTGATCGATGCTGCCGTGACGGGCAGCGTCAACGTCGGCAGCGCGGTCGTTTCGAAGGTCAAGCCTTGTACGGTAGACACGGTGGGACGAATACACGTGCCGGTCGGATCGGTAAGGCTGTTGCCGATGGGAACTCCGGGATTCGCCGCCGTGCCCAGGTAGACATCCGTGAAGGTGGTCGGATTCGCCCCCAGGACGTGAACGCGATCCGTCGTCGTAGTGAGATGATCGGTCGGCGGAACCGCTCCCAGCGGCACGGCGCTCGGGTAATAGAGAAAGGGATTTTGCGTCGTGTCTGGGCAGAAGCTATACGCAGTCGTCGTAGACGGGCCGCTCAGGAAAGCTCCCTCCCCGGGAATGGTGACCGCGACGTCCGGGGAACAATAGGGCGATGTCCCCGTATTGTCGAGAGTGCAACCCGCGCCCGTCTGGGTCGGAAGGTTCGAGTAAACGCTCCATCCGGAGTTCGCGTTGTGGATGTAGAGAGCATTGGGTCCCGCCACGTAGAGAGTCTGGCTATCGGGCGTGAACGCTGCCCGGGTTCCCAATCCGCCGATCGAGGTATGGACAGCGGTACTGTTGGTATACAGATAAATGACCTGGCGGACTTGGTCGGCGATTACCGTCGTCGATGCGTCGGGCGAGACCGCGAGCACCACGCCCGGAACGCTCGTGTCTTCCTTGGTCAGGGAGTTCGCCGTGGCGCTATAAACCATCAGCTCGCGGTAGTTGCCGAAGTAGAGATTGGCGCCGCCCTGGTCGAGCACCATGGAGTTCGGTTTATAGGGGAGCTTGATCGGCGTACCGATGGTTCCGGTATTCAGGTCGACTGGTTCAAAGAAGTCTGAAAGCGGACTGGCCATATAGAGAAACGTGCTGCTGCGGCCGGTCGACGTAATCTGCACCGAGTTGCTGACGATCGGGATCCCATTGCCCAGTTGGCCGATCTGGGTGATCAGAGACGGGTTGCAGGTTGGCGGATTGCAGACCGCGGTGATGGCCGCAGTCGAGGGATAGGTGGTCGTCACCGAACCCGTGGTGCCGACCGAGATCTCCAGCGGGTTCGTGGAGGCGTAGTTCAGCGTGACCCCGGTGATCTGATTGCCCTGGGTGTCGGTAATCGTGGTGGTCAGAGGTACCGGCGTGCCCGGGGTGACGACACCCACGGTGCCGTTATTGGTGCTGCTGATGCTGCTGGGGATCTGCAGGCTGATCGACGCCGGCGGGCAGGTGGGGAAATTGCCTGCCGTCGAGCTGACATTCGAGATGGCTGCGGTGACGGCCGTCGAGCCGGGTTGAAGCGCGGTTGCCACGCCATTCTCATCGATGGTCACGATGCTGGCGTTGACCGGCGTGTAGACGAAATGGCCCAGGTTGACCGAGCAATCGGGAATACCGGCAGGCGCGAGCCCCGCCGGTGCGCAGAAGATGCTGCTGCCCGTAGCGCTGGCAGCGTTCGGGATGTATGCGATGGCATCGAGTTGCGAGGTCTGGTTCTGCGAGAAGCAGCCTTGATAGTTCGCCGAGCCGTCAGGGCCGGCAAGAGACAGCTGGATGGTGCTGACCTGCGGGTGGACGTAAACCGCGACCGTATTGCTGGTGACGCCAGACCCGGATGCGGTCATCTGCGCGACGCAGGTCTGATTGGGGGCGGTTCCGGTACATCCAGCCGCCATCGCTGCGGCCGATGGCGCGGTGCAGATCGTGAAGTCGGCGATGCCGCCAGGGCTATGGCGGTTCCAGGCGCCCCCGCAGAGCGCGCCAGTCGAGGAGACGTCGACCAGGTTGAGATTGCTGCTGCCGTAGGTGTAGGAGGCGACCGATTCGGTGCCGCCATTGCAGTTCGTCGCAGTCGGTGAGCCCAGTTGGCTCGTCTGGCCATAGCCAAGAGAGATCCCGGTAGTAAACCCCGGCAGGCTGATAGCGGCTACCTGGTTTGTTTTAAGACCATACCCATAACCGCTTTTGTTGCAGTAATTATTAGGATTGGTGCCGGCACAACCTGCGATCGAAAAACCTACTGGAAGGGAAAACACGAGCAACAAACTCAAAATCAGGAACCGCTTCATGAAACCTCCCCGTCCAGGCAACTTGCAGCGTTGGACGGTCACACCTTTTTGAAAGTAATCCTGAGTGTAAAAGGTGTGAGGGGCTGAGGCAACTTTCCTCGAGAGCGGGAGGGCAGGAATGGGAGCATCGCCAAACAAACCGGAACGATAGCAGGTCGAAGCACAGAGGAACCTCCAGGAGTGGCCGCCCGGTGGGCAGGGGAGGATACCTTCTAGACTGTACCTGTGAAACCGCGTACATTTGGATTTCGCTGGCGGGTTTCAGACTTCCCGCTGTAGGGTGGTGGCGGGTCTTGCGCCGCCAGGCGAACTTTCACGTTCGTCGTGCTCTCGGAATGGACCGGTTGTTGGTGATCTCGCTTGAGGAAGGTGATGGCCTGCTTTGAACCTGACATTTGTCGATTGGCTGATCATGCTGCTGTATTTCGTCTTCGTGCTGGGCATCGGCTTTGCCTTGAAGCGGTTTATGAAGACGAGCAAAGACTTCTTCCAGGCCGGCCGCTCGCTGCCGGCCTGGATCTGCGGCCTCGCTTTTATTTCAGCCAACCTCGGGGCACAGGAAGTCATCGGCATGGGCGCCTCCGGGGCGAAATATGGCATCGCCACCAGCCACTTCTACTGGCTCGGCGCGATTCCGGCCATGATCTTCGTCGGCGTCTTCATGATGCCGTTCTATTACGGGTCCAAAGCCCGCTCCGTTCCTGAGTTCCTGCGGCTGCGTTACGACGAGAAGACCCGGGCCTACAACGCCTGTTCGTTTGCGGTCATGACGGTCTTCTCCTCCGGCATCTCGATGTACGCGATGGCGCGGCTGATCCAGACCCTGCACGTCTTTGACGGGCTTTTTCTCAGCCTGGGGCTGCCGCTCGGTTGGATCTTCCACTTCGCGGTCGTGATCTCGGCCGTGATTGTGCTCGGGTACATCTTCCTCGGCGGCTTGACCTCCGCCATCTACAACGAGGTGCTGCAGTTCTTTCTGATCGTTGCCGGCTTCCTGCCGCTGGTTTGGATCGGCCTGCGCAATGTTGGCGGCTGGAACGGGTTGAAGACCAAGCTGCCGGTCACCTACACCCACGCCTGGCGGGGCATGACGAATCCACATAACAACCCGCTCGGGGTCGAGTGGTTCGGCCTCGCCATGGGACTGGCCTTCGTCCTGAGCTTTGGCTACTGGTGTACCGACTTCCTGGTGATCCAGACGGCGATGGCGACCGACTCGGAAGAGAATGCCCGCCGCGTGCCGCTGATTGCCGCAGTCCCGAAGATGTTTTTTCCATTCCTGGTGATCCTCCCCGGGCTGATCGCGATTGCCACCCCGACCCTGACCCAGCATGCCGCGTTGGGAGCGGGACCAGTGGTCGCTTCAGCCACCACCGGGGTTGGCGCGACGGCAGCGACCCGGGTCGCGGCCGATTTCGAGCAGACCGCGCGCACCGGCAAAGGATTGATCCCCGCCAAGGTCGACCCGGTGAGCGGCAAAATCCTCTATGACCAGAAGGGGAATGCGCTGCTCGACTACGATCTGGCCATTCCGAATATGCTGCTGCATTACTTCCCCACCGGCATCCTGGGCTTGGGATTAACAGCGCTGCTGGCCAGCTTCATGTCGGGCATGGCCGGGAACGTGACGGCCTTCAATACAGTCTGGACCTACGACCTCTACCAGAGCTACATCAATAAGGGCGCAACTGACGCGCACTACTTGAAGATGGGGCGCTGGGCGACGGTCGGGGGAATCCTTCTGTCGATCTGCGCGGCCTACGCGGCGACCTCCTTCAATAACATTATGGATACGCTGCAACTGGTGTTTTCGTTTGTCAATGCTCCGCTTTTTGCCACCTTCCTTCTGGGGATGTTCTGGAAGCGCACCACTGGGCACGCCGCCTTCACCGGCCTGGTGAGCGGAACACTCGCTGCAGTCATTCATCACGGGCTGACGCTGCCGGCGGATGCGCATCCGGGCATTCACGGCGGATGGATCGCGGTCGTCCATAGCTATCCAAGCGACATGGCGCAGAATTTCTGGACTGCGATCTGGGCGTTCTCGGTCAACTTTGTCTTAACCATCGTGATCAGCCTCTTTACGAAGCCGCGGGAAGAAAAGGACCTGGTTGGATTGGTCTATTCGCTGACACCCAAGCCCGTCGAGCACACCATGACCTGGTATTCGCGGCCTTCGACGCTGGCGGTCGGGTTGATCGTGCTGCTGGTGGCGTTGAACCTGATCTTCAAGTAGCGAATGCCCGGCCGACGCCGTTACTAGAGGCACGAGAGGATTTGACATGAATCTGGATCTTCGCATTCCGATGGGTCTGATGTTCCTGCTGGTCGGCGCCATCCTGTCCATCTATGGCCTGGCGACCCAGGGCAGCCCGATTTATGAGAAGTCGGTAGGGTTGAATATCAACCTTATCTGGGGCATCGTGATGCTGGTCTTTGGAGGCATCATGTTCCTCCTGGGAAGACGAGGGCAGAGCCGGCCGGTCGAAGAGATCGAGGGGACGACCCGGCCTTTGGGCCGCAGCGGCCACTAAGACTGGGGCGCCAGAGTCATCGAATATTCACATCGCCCACTGGTCAATCCCGGCTAAATCTATTGTGAATCGTGGGTTGCCGTGGAAGGATACGGAGACGAACATCCCCTTCGATGGCGACTCCTGGCTGGAAAACCCGGGTTCTGCGTGTGACGCTGGCTGCCGTTTTCGTTGTTCTGGCGGCGTGGTACAGTCCGCTGATCACCGCCGCCGGATGGCATCTGTTTCATCCGCTGGGCCGGGTGGACTATCGCGGGCTTCGCGTGATGGTTCCCTGGCCCTGGACGGCGGAGGGAGAGCCTGAGGGCGTCGAGCCTTCCATCGCGCCCGAGGGGCTCTCCCTCAAAAAAACGCCGTCGACGATGGATCGGCGGCTGACGAACCAGTCGCTGTTTGTGACCGTCATCGCTCCCGACCCAACCATGACGGCAGACGAGCAGGCCGCTGCCTGGATGGAGATCTTCCGGGCGACCCATCCCGGGGCAGCTTTCAAGAACAAGGCCCCCGGCGCGGTGCCCGAGGGCGCGACCTGCCTGAGTGCGCAAAGCCACTGGAACCAGAGCGGCGTGGTGTGGACCTGCATCTCGGTACCAGGCGGCTGGGTGGCAGACTTTGAAGGGCAGACAGCCGATGTGCCGGTCTTCTTCCGGATCCTCTCCCAACTGAAGCGCTGATCCCGGCGACGAAGCCGCGCCGATTCTGCCGCCTTGCAGCTTTGGGGAAAGCGGCGACCCACCCCCTCCCCCTAGGACTCTCTCGTAAGTTCTTATGTCTCAGTCGCTTGCGGCGGGTGATCCGGGGTAAGTTCTTGATTCTATTCAGGCGGGGTGGCAAAATCTTGATTCCATTGGGGGGCGGGGAGTTTCTCTGCGGAGCCCGGCGGATGTGTTTGTTTCAGGGGGGAGCGTTCTCTCAAGTTTTCCAAATCCGAGGGTTTCACCATGCCAAACTGGAGGAACTTTCTGATCCATGGAATCAGAGAGTTGCAAAATATTTTGAGCTGAGGCTCTTGACAAAAAAAATGGAGCGGGTTGGCCTGGCGAGTTGCTCGGGCCGAGGATGCTTATCCTTGCTGATCCCCGTGGCGCCCGGCTTCGTCGTGGTGCCGGGACGCTCCTAAGCAGATGCGACATTCCCGCGGCTTGCACGCGGCGAGGCGAGAGACGTTCCTCGGCTGAGCCGGTTATTCGCCTGCGACGTTGACGGACTGAAACAGCAGCCACAAGCCGGTTGAGGTCTCGGCCAAGAGCATCGGAATCCAGGCGTAGGCTGAGCCGGTTATTCGGCTGCGACGTTGACGGACTGAAACAGCAGCCACAAGCCGGTTGAGGTCTCGGCCAAGAGCATCGGAATCCAGGCGTACATGGTCATGGCGGGGAAGGCGGGCCGCAGCAGGTGGGTGAGACAGGCGGCCAGGGCGACGAGCGAAGCGAAGAGTCCCCACCAGGCCAGGATGCGGGGAATATAGCCGGATTTGACAAACAGGGCAAAGAAAATGGTCGAGCCGACGGTGAAGGAAAAGGCGCTGAAGCTGGCGGCATGGTCCCAGGCTGCGAGGCGCAGCAGGAGGGCGCCAAAGCCCGCACTCGTCATTCGGGCCTGAACGCCGGGGAAAGCAAGGACGGTCGAGAGCACCCCCATCGCCGCTTCCACCAGGCGGAAGCCCAGAGCGCTCGCCGCAAGCGCGATCTGTACCGGCTTGAGCGCGTAGTAAAGGCCTAGGGCGAGCGGCACGGTGAACAGGGAACCGGCAAGCATCAGGGAGTTGCTCATCACTGCAGAGTGCAGCTGCAGGCCTGTCAGATCGACGACCAGGACGGCCCAGTACATCAGACCGGCGACCCGCGCCCATCCGCGCTGCGAGCGAAACGCGGTGCCGGGGATCGCTGCTTCCGTCCGTGGTTGGGTCAGGGGCTCGGGTGGGGTCAGGGATTCGGGCATCGCTCTCTCCTGGTGCGCTGACTGCAGATCGCCGAGTGGCAGATCGCTGAGTGGCAGGCCATAGATACGGTTGCACTCGCCTGCCGGTTCCACTCTGTTCGAGCGTCGCATGGGTGCAACCGACCGGATCGGGACGGGCGGCTTCGAGCTATCCAATTGCAGGCGCCGGCCGTCCAACGGGTGCGATATCATAAAACGTAGAAGATCCCTGAGGGGTCTTGAGCGGTGCTATGTCCAAAGGATTTAAACGCTCCATTTTCGGTGTTTCGGCGTTCCTGGTGCTCTTCGTCTTCCTGGGCGGCTTTGGCCTCCATGGAGTGAGGGCGAATACGCAGAGTGACGATGGCGCGTATCGCGAGATGGGCGTCTACGAAGAAGTCCTGAAAAAGGTACAGAGCGATTACGTCGTCGAACCGAATATCGACAAGGTCACCGACGGCGCGCTGCACGGATTGCTCGAGGGGCTGGATGCGGATTCGAGCTATCTTTCGGCGGCTGAATACACGGTGTACAAACAGCATCGCGATTCCGACCCGAAAGATACCGCCGTGGGGGTCACGGGGCTCAATGTTTCGAAGCGCTATGGATATGCGACCGTGGTTTCGGTGATGCCGGGGTCGCCGGCGGACAAACAGCAGATCCAGGATGGCGACCTGATCGAACTAATCGAGGGGCAGTCGACCCGGGAGATGTCGGTCGCGCTGATCCGGCTGTTGCTCGAAGGCAAACCGGGCACGAACGTCACGTTTTCTCTGGTGCGGCCACGGAAGGCCGAGCCGGACAAGGTGACGCTGACCCGGGTGAAGCAGGCGGATGACATTCCGGCGCTTGGCGAGCAGGAGTATGAGAGTTCCAGCATTCTTTACCTGAAGCCGGTGGTGTTGACCAGGCCGCGCGTCGACGAAGTGATCGGCAAGCTCAAGGCGGCCCCCAAGAACCGCAAGGTGCTGCTCGACCTCCGCGATGTGGCGCAGGGCGATCAGCAGCAGGCCATTCGTCTGGCCAATGCCTTCCTCCAAACCGGAACGATTGCGACGCTCGAAGGGCAGAAATTTCCGAAACAGATCTTCACGGCAGACAAGTCCGGCTTCGTCACCTCGGCGCCGTTGGCGGTGCTGGTCAATCACGGGACTTCCGGTTCGGGCGAGCTGATCGCCGGAGCGGTACTCGATAACAAGCGTGGCGATGTGGTCGGGGATCGCACCTTTGGCGATGGCTCGGTGCAGAAGACGATCGAGCTGCCGGGCGGCGGCGCGGTCATTCTCTCGGTGGCGAAATATTCAACGCCCGGCGGCAAGAAGATCCAGGATGATGCCGTCACTCCGAACGTGGTCGTCGTGCCCAGCCTGGACGAGCAGATTGCGGCAGAGAGCGAAGACAAACCGGCTGGCCCTCCTCCGGCGGACGACCAGTTGAACAAGGCCCTGGCCTTGCTGAAGGCGAAGACCAGCTAAGCTTCGCGGAGCTCCGTTGGCGAAAGCGCGCACGATTCTCTGGCCGGTGGATGGCGAGAGACGTGCACGTTTTATTTGAGCCTGGAAGTTGCAGCGCCCGCCGGAATTTCAATGCGGTAGAAGGCGGAACTCCCGGCGCCCACGGCAAGCAGGCCCGGCTGCAGCAAGCCGCCCCGGCTCCGCAGCGGCCCTTGATTGTTGCGGGCGCCCAGTATCCGCCCCGGCGGCGTTCTGCATCCCGGACGACTTGTGCCGTCAGCTCTGCTGGATGTGCTCCGGTTGCAGGCCCATACCGATGAAGCGGGCGGTCAGCTGCTGGAAGCCCGGAACCCGGGTCACGATCCGCAGCGGCAGCGGCGGAGAGACTGGCCCAGGGTTGTGGAGCGCGCGGTTGAGCACGCGGTGCGCGAGGATCTGGATACGCTGGGTGTTGCGCACCGCGGCTTCGCGGTACTGCTGCACGTGTTCCAGGTCGTAGATGGTCAAGCCATCCGACCGCAGCGTATCGGCCAGCAGGTTGGCGGTCGCGACGGCGTCCTGCAGGGCGAGGTTGATGCCGATGCCGCCGACCGGGGACATGGCGTGCGCGGCATCGCCGATGCACAGCAGCCCGGGCGAGCACCAGCGCTCGAGATGGTTGACCTGGATGGTGAGCAGCTTCAGCTTGTCCCAGGAATCGATCTCCCCGGTGCGGCCGGCCAGGAAAGGGACAATTTTTTCCAGGCTCTCGCGGAAGGCCCCCAGACCCTGCTTCTGGATCTCAGGAAAGCTCCCCTTGGCGATGAGATAGCCAACCTGAAAGTAGTCATCCCGATTGATGAGGATGACGAAGCGCCCATAGTTCATATTGCCGAGCGCATTTTCGGGATCTGTGGGCTGGCGGTCGATGCGGAACCACAGCACGTCGATCGGAACCCCGTCTTCCACCAGCGGCAGATGACCGGCGGCTCGCGAAGTGGCGTGGCGGCCGTCGCAGCCGACGGTGAGGGCGGCAGGAATGTCGACCGGGCCTTCCGGGGTCCTGGCGCGAACCCCGGTCGTGACGCCGTTTTCCTCGAGCAGCCCGATTGCCTCCCAGCCCATCTTCAGATCGAACGTGGGATATTTCGAAGCCTGCTCGACGAGGAAATTGAGGAAGTCCCATTGCGGCATGAGAGCGATAAACTTCGCATGGGTCGCGAGATGACTGAAGTCGGCCATGTCGAACTTGCGGCCGCCGACGATCGCCGAGAAGCGGCTGACCTGCGAGTGCCGGAGCGCCAGAAATTTCTCGAGCAGCCCGAGCTCGTAGAGAAGCTCAAGGGTGGAAGGATGAATCGTATCGCCGCGAAAATCCCGGAAGAAGTCCTTGTGCTTCTCAAGCACCGTGACGGGGAGCCCGGCGCGGGCGAGGAGCAGGCCGAGCATGATGCCGGCGGGGCCTCCGCCGATGATGCAGGTCTTCTGCATGCAGGGACTGTAGCAATTCTTCGCCGCGCTTACAAGGATCGGGTTTTCCCGGGCTTTCCGGGTGAGCGATGGCGAGGCCGGGGCAATGCAAGTTCCGCGGCGGAGGCAACGGCCTGACCTGCATCGATGAGATCCTGTCTAACACAGGCGGCAGCCTGTCCCGCGTATGCGACTGGCCTGTCGCGGCAGCTGTGTCCAGGGATGGACGTTCCGTTTCCGGCTGCGGACAGCCGCAGCCTCAGCGGTGTTGCATCTTTGCTCTTTCCGCATGAAAATACGATTCGTGTTCCCATTTTTTTCGGAGCAGCACGTGCTGTTGAGGTGCAAGATCGATATCCCGCAAGGAGCAGCCAGTGTCTCTCTTTCGTGATCTGAAGGCGGCCGCGCGGTACCTGTGGAAGTCTCCCGGTTTCAGCATCACGGCGGTCTTGATGCTGGCGTTTGGGATCGGGTCGACGGCCGCGATCTTTTCTATCGTCGAGGGCGTGCTGTTGCGGCCGCTGCCATTTCCGGAACCCGGGCGGCTGGTCGTGCTGGCCGACATATTGCAAGGCACGGATGTCGGCGGCAACGGCGAGGTGGGGGTCACGGTCCCCGATATTCGCAACTACACCAGGGACACGCACAGCTTCAGCAGCCTCGGCGGGTACCGGCCAAATGGCTATGAGCTCTCCGGCGCGGGCGACCCGGCAATGATCAATGCCACGCGGATGACGGGGGGCGTCTTTTCCGCGTTGGGGGTCGACCCGCTGATGGGGCGGGTATTTACGCAGCAGGAGGACGATCAGCACCAGCAGGTGGCGGTGTTGAGTTATTCGACCTGGCAGAGCCGCTTCCACGGCGATCAGGCGATCCTCGGCAAGAAGATACTGCTCGATCGCAAGCCGTATGTGGTGATCGGCGTCATGCCGCGGGACTTCGAATTTCCCCTGTCGCCCGGGCATTTGAACCGGAGCGAGCTGTGGGTGCCGTTCAGCTTTACGGAAAACGAACTGGCAACTACGAGCGCGGCCAACTGGAGCTACCAGATGGTGGGCCGGCTGAAAGCCGGGGTGACGCCGACGCAGGCGGCGGCGGACGCCGGCCGGGTCGCCGCGGAGACCGTGCGCAACTATCCCGCGTTCATGGCGGGCTTTAGTATTCGCGCGGTGGTGCGGTCGCTCCAGGAGGAAACGGTCGAGCAGGCCCGGCCGCTGGTGAAGACTTTGTTCCTGGCGGTCCTGGTGGTGCTGCTGATTGCCTGCGCCAACCTGGCGGGCCTGCTGCTGGTCAGGGCGATCCGGCGGCGGCGGGAGGTCGCGGTGCGGATGGCCCTGGGCGCGCGGGCGGCGACGCTGCTGCAGCAGGCCATCCTCGAGAGCCTGGTGTTGAGTGTGACCGGGGGCGTCGTCGGGTTGGCGCTCGCGGCCGTCGCGCTGAGAGTTGGACGTAGCTGGCTGCCGGAGACGCTGCCCCGGGTGAACGAGATCGGCCTCGACTGGCAGGTGGTAGCCTTTGCGCTGCTGCTGGCCATTGCGACCGGTGTGATCTGCGGGCTGGCGCCGGCCTTTGCGGCGATCCGGACGAGCGTGAACGAGACCCTCAAGGAGGGTGGCCGGACGGGTTCGGCGGGCGGCGGCCATGCGCGGCTGCGTTCGGCGCTGGTGGTGGTCGAGATCGCGATCGCGCTTGTACTGCTGGCCACTTCAGGCCTGCTGCTGCGAAGCTTTGAAAAGATGCGCGAGGTCGACCTGGGCTATCGGCCCGATCACATCCTGGTCGCCGGCTACAGCTTGCCCCACATGGAGTACGGGACGCAGACCGCCGTGGACGCCTTCAATCGCGAGGTGGTGCGTCGCCTGCAAGGGCTGGCCGGGGTGAAGAGCGTAGGCCTGACTTCGTTTCTGCCCGGGTCGGGCAACAACTCCAACAGCGCCTTTCTCGCCGAGGGGTATGTGGCTCAAAAGCCGGAGGCGCTGGATCTCGGCACCCCCATGCAGATACAAGGCGACTATATCCAGGCGATGGGCATTCCGCTGCTCCGGGGGCGGCTGTTGACGCCTGCCGATAAAGAGGGCGCGCAGCTCGTGGTGATGGTGAACAAGAAGCTGGCCGAGCAGTCCTGGCCGGGACAGGACCCGATCGGCAAACGCCTGCGACTGGGCACCGCCGCGATGCAGTCGCCCTGGGCGGTGGTGGTGGGCGAAGTCGCCGACGTGAAGGAAAATGCCCCCGACGAAGCGTCGCGGCAGCAGTACTACATGGCAACCGCCCAGATTCGCCAGATGGCGGAATCGCTCGAGGCCCCCGGCGACCTGAACGGCAACGGCGGCTATATCGTGCTGCGGACAGCGATGGCGCCGGAGCAGATGGAGAATGTGCTCCGGTCGACAGTGCGGGAGATCGATCCGCAGCTGGCGCTCGACCAGGTGCAGACGATGGAGCATGCCATCTCCGAGACCGAAGCGCCGCGACGGTTCAACACCGCCTTGATCTCTACCTTTGCCGCGACGGCTTTGCTGCTGGCCGTGCTGGGGATTTACAGCGTCATCGCGTTCTCCGTCGCGCTGCGGCTGCAGGAGATTGCGATCCGGATGGCGCTCGGCTCGCAACGCTCGGGAATCATGCGACTGGTGCTCTCTTCCGGAGCGAAGCTGGCTCTCGCCGGGTGTGTCTTAGGCCTGCTGGGAGCGCTGGCGGCTTCGCGGCTGATGAAATCGTTCCTGTTCAGCGTGAGTGCGCTCGATCCGCTGGTGCTGTCGCTTTCAGTATTCGTCGTCTTCTTGCTGGGGCTGCTGGCATGTGTGCTCCCGGCGCTGCGCGCTTCTTTTGTCGAGCCGATGGAGGCTCTGCGCGGGGAGTGACGTGTTGATTGAGCCGGTCGGCCGATGGCTGCCGGGGTTGACTCCGCAGGTCATTTCGCCCGCGGATGCGTCCGGTCGTAGACCTGTGTGATCTGGGCGGTTGTGAGCTGGGTGTAGCGCTGGGTCGTGGAGAGGCGTTCGTGGCCGAGCAGCTCCTGGATGGCACGGAGGTCGGCGCCTTCTTCGAGCATGTGGGTGCCGAAGGCGTGGCGCAGGGTATGGGGATGGGTGTCGGCCGAGAGGCCGTTGGCCATGGCGAGCGCCTTCACGATACGGCCCACGCTGCGAGTGGTCAGGCGGCCTTCTCCGCCCAGGCCGCCGCGCAGCCGGGCATTGACCAGCAGGGCGGGACTGGATTTTCCCGCCTGCGCCAACCTGGCTTGCCGCAGCGGCAGGTAGCTGCGGAGCGCTTCGGCGGCCGCATCGCCCAACGGGACATAGCGCTGCTTGCGGCCCTTGCCGCGCACCAGCAGGACTTCGTTGGCCCACTGAATATCGGCCAGGTTGAGGCCGGTGAGTTCGGCGTTGCGGATGCCGCAGCCATAGAGCAGTTCAAAGATCACGCGCTCGCGTTCCGGCCACGCCGCCGCGGCATCGATTGACGTGCTTGCCCTGGCCGGCTTGCCTGCGGTACAGGTTGCCTGCGGGCGAGAGCGGCTCGACAAGGAATCGACCGTGCGATTCATCTGCTCGATCGACGGAACCCGGGGCAGATGCCGGGGCAGCTTTGGCGTGGAGACGAGCGCGGCCGCATTCTGCTCGACATAACCATGGCGGGCCATCCATCGAAACCAGGAGCGGAGCGCAGCCAGGGCGCGGGCGACCGAGGCTTTCGAGAGATCGCGGCCGTAAAGCTCGCCCAGGTAGACGCGAATCTGCTTGTGATCGAGGCTCGACGCGCTGAGAGGCTTGGCGAGCTTGTCTTCCGCGAAACGGGCCGTGAAATCGGCAAAGTTGCGGAGTTCGCGAGTGTAGGCGCGCAGCGTATGCGGCGACCCGGCGCGCTCGCTGGCGAGCGCGCCCAGGAATGCTTCGACCAGTTCTGCGACTCCGGAGCCGGCAGGCTTTGCCGTCATTGCCGTTCTTCCGCGAGAGTGCCGCCGATCGCTTTGCGCGCCCGCGGATGGTGGGCGCGATGGACGGCCTTGAGGTGGCCGAGCGCCATATGCGTGTAGACCTGGGTGGTGGCGATGTCGGCGTGGCCGAGCAGGATCTGCACGCTGCGGAGATCGGCGCCATGCTCCACCATGTGGGTGGCGCAGCTATGGCGCAAGGTGTGAGGGCTGGCGTTCCGGTTGCTGGCTTTGACCAGCCGCCAGATCCACTGCCGGGAGAGAGGCCGGCCGCGTTCGGAGAGAAAGAGCCAGGAGTCTCTCGATCTGCCGGCCAATCCCGGACGGCCGCCGGCCAGGTAGCTTTCGAGAGCCTGGATCGAGGGCCGGCCGAGAGGGACGACGCGTTCCTTGTCGCCTTTGCCGCGAAGCCGGATGCGGCCATCGTCGAGCGACAGGTCTTCGACGCGAAGGTTCGTGAGTTCCGAAACGCGCAGACCGCCGGCATACAAAAGCTCGAGAATGGCCCTGTCGCGGAGATCGGTTTCGCTCGATTGAGGATGCCGGGCGGCGATGCCGGCGCTTTCCATCATGGCGCGGATCTCCGATTCGGCGAGCGACTTGGGCAACACCTTCCAGGTGGAGAGCGATTCGAGGTTGACGGTCGGGTCGCGGTCAATGCGCTTGTCGAGCAGCAGCCAGCGATAGAAGCCGCGCAGGCAGGAGAGCTTGCGCGCGGCCGACCGCGACTCGACGCCATGTTGGCGAAGATGGTCCAGAAAGCCGGCGACATGCGCCTGGCGGGCCGTGGAAAGAGTGGCGTCTGCGGACTCGAGATACTCGCTATACTGCGCGAGGTCGCGCTCGTAGGCCTCGCAGGTAAGCGGGCGAAGCCCCTTCTCGACGCGAAGATATACCAGGTATTCGCGGAGCAACCCGGAGTTGCGGGGGACGGCCATGGCTTGATTATCGCTGGATTCGCCGCCGCGGGCTGGTGGAACGGCGGCCGGCCGGGCGCGCGAACCAACTTCAGCAGGGGCTCGATCCGGCGATGGAACGCCGCGAGCCCAAGTGGCCCGGGAGTGGACGCAACCCCGGGGCTGGATCTTCTTCCCGTAGAGACTCGTTGCATGGTTGAGCCGGCTGGCCGTGTGAGGATGCGGGAGTGCCGGAAACCCGGCCGCATCGAAACTCGGCCGGATCGAAACTCGGCCCCATGCAGGAGCGTCTCTCTTGAGTGGCGTCCTCGGCGCATCTCAGTCGAATGAAGCAATTCGAACGGGGGACAATTCAGCCCTCGCTCGGATGAAGGGATCTCATGAAAAGCGTCGGACGTTTTCGGCTTCTCGGTGCAGCGCCGTTCTGCCTGTTCTTTTCCTCAGCCTTTGCCCAGCAGCCGCTGCCTGCGCCAGCCGCAGCGAACCCCGATATTCATCTGGACGTGGTGGTCGCCGGAAAGTCCGGGCCTCCGGTGGGCAACCTGCAGCAGCAGGACTTCAAGGTGCTCGACGACAATACCGCGCAGCCGATTCTTTCGTTCCAGGCGGTTGGCGGCAGCCAGGTACCGGCGGAGGTGTTTCTGGTCGTCGACGAGGTGAATACCGCCTTTCAAAACGTGGCGTACGAGCGCGGGCAGATCGACAAGTTTCTTCGCGCCAACGGCGGCCAGCTGGCCCACCCCACCACGCTGGTGATCTTCACCGACACCGGCACCCAGATACAGGAGAAGGCGACGACCGACGGCAATGCCCTCAGCGCCATGCTCGACCATCAGGCGATCGGGCTGCGAGACATACGCCGCTCGACGGGAATTTACGGAGCGGACGAGCGATTGCAACTCTCGATCCAGGCGCTTCAGGCCCTGGTTTCCAAAGAGAGCGGCGTCGCCGGCCGGAAGCTGGTCCTCTGGATCTCGCCGGGCTGGCCGATTCTTTCCGGCCCGGGCATCATCCTGGATGCGAAGCAGCAGCAGGGCATCTTTGCCTCGGTGGTGCAGATGTCTACCGTGCTGCGGCAGAACCGTATCACCCTCTACGCCATCGATGCGCTCGGTGTCTTGGAAGGGCCGGGACGCACTTATTACTATGAGGACTACCTCAAAGGCGTGACGAAGCCGGGAGAGGCCAATATCGGGGACCTGAGCCTGCAGGTGCTGGCTCGCCAGAGCGGCGGCATGGCGCTGAGCTCCTCCGATGTGAACGGCCTGCTGCAGCAGAGCGTGGCCGACCTGGATTCTTATTATCAGATCACCTTTCGCGGACGGCCGGCAGAGAAGGCGGACGAGTACCACCCCATCAAGGTCGAGGTGGATAAGCCCGGGGTGACGGCAAGGACGCGCATGGGCTACTACGCCCAGCCCTGATGTGCTCCGTTCGATGTGCTTCCTTGATTTGGCGTCTTGGGTTGGCCGTCCCTGATCTGCCGTTCCTGATCTGCCGTCCCTGATCTGCCGTTCCTGATCTGCCGTCCCTGATCTGCCAGTCGGCTGTCTCGCCTCCTTGCGGCGGCTTCTTCGTTGCTGCACCTCGAGAACGCATCTGACCTTCTGGGCGCACAGATCAACGGTGTGCAGCAAAAAAGAGAAGAAACAGCCTCGCGTTCCCAAAAGGAACGCCAGGGCAAATTCGGTATCCCGATGTTACGAGCGGGGCGCCGCATGTCTCCCGGAGCCGTGCAAATTCAATGGCAATGGGTGACAATGGACTTAAGGAGTAATTGGGTTTGACGAGCCTTCAAACATCGCCTGTAATCCGGCTAAGCACTCCGGAGTTCTTGAGGTCGGTGCTCGCGCCCAATCCCCGGGTAGCTGTTTTCGACTGCGACGGCACGTTGTGGGGTGGGGATGCGGGCTATGGGTTTATGGTCTGGTCTCTGGAGTCGGGCCTGGTCTCGCGCAACGCCAGCGACTGGATCGACTCGCGATACCGGCTGTACAAGGCCGGCGAGGTAAGCGAAGCCGCCATGTGCGGCGAGATGGTGCAGGTCTATGCGGGACTGCGGGAGGCGGAACTGCGCAAGGCGACCGCCGAGTATTACCACGATCGCATCGCGCCGCAGATCTTTCCCGAGATGCGGGAGCTGGTGGCGCAGCTGCGCGCCGGCGGCACCGAAATCTGGGCCGTCAGCTCGACGAACAACTGGCTGATCGAAGAGGGGGTGCGGGAGTTCGGCATTCCCGTCGAGCGCGTGATCGCTGCGACAGTTCAGGTGAAAAATGGCCTGATCACGAGCGAGCTCAGGAATGTCCCGACGGACGAAGGCAAGGCTCTTTCGCTGGTGCGTGCGGGAGTTCTTTCTCCCGACGCGGTTTTCGGAAATTCGGTTCACGATGCAGCCATGCTGGCCATGGCCAAGCGCGCGTACCCGGTGAATGCCACGCCGGCCCTCTTGCAGATTTCGGCGGATAAAGGCTGGCCGGTCTTTTACCCTGAGGCGACCCTCGGGATCTGACGCATACGACCAAATTGCCGGCCGAACGGCTCATTGCCCATGTGCGCCGCATCCGCCTGTAGTTCTGATCTAAAATGGTGCATCGCGGGCCGTCTGCCTTCGTTCCATTGCGGCTTTTGAACGCCCGCGCCTCTGCTCCCTTCAAGCTATGAGAGTTCTTGCGTTACAGCCGAGCGTCAGCCTGGTGTTAGAAGCTCTCGACCGGCTCGAAGTGCTGGTGGGCTGCACGCGTTATTGCCTGGAGCAGGTGCCTTCGCTGCGAGGTCGCGGCCTGGCTGTGGTTAAGGATTCGTGGTCGAGCGAAACCGGGGAGATTGTCGCGCTTCGCCCCGACCTGGTCATCGCTTCGGTGCCCTACCGCAGCGAGTCGCTGGCGGCGATTCTCAAGGCCGGCCTTCCGGTATTGGCCCTGGCTCCGCATTCCCTTGAAGATATTTATGGAGACATTCAGCTGATCGGCTCAGTCGTGGGCGAGCCGGCGCGAGCGTTCCAGGTGATCTCGGGGATGCAGGCGGCGGTCGCGGGGATTGCCGCAATTGCTGCTGCCGCCAGCCATCGGCCGCTGGTCTATTGCGAGGAATGGGGAAAACCCCTGATCCACTCCCAGCGCTGGGTGCAGCAGCTGGTCGAGGCTGCGGGAGGAAGCTTCCTCGGCGATGCGGGCAAGGTGACGACTGCCGAAGCGATTGCTGCGGCAAATCCCGAAGTCATGGTTTTTTCCTGGTGCGGGGCCGGCAGCCGCGTGCCTGTCGAGCGGGTGCTGGCGAAGCGTGGCTGGAATCATCTGCTCGCTGGGCAAACGGGACGGGCGGTTTGCATCGCGGACGAGCTGCTGAATAGCCCCGCCACAAACCTGGTCGCGGGGATCGAAGCACTGGCGGCAGTGATCCACCCGAAGCTTTTTGTCCCAGCTGAAAGCCTTACGGGCGAGGATTGCATTGTTTCTTCCCCATGAACGTCTAAACTGAGATGGAAGTGAATGTGCAGAAAACACAATTCCAGGATGTGGGTGGAGCGGGCGAGAAGAGCGTCCGGCTGGTGGTCGTCGCGCTCATCCTGCGGGGGAGCGAGGTTTTGATCTGCCAGCGGCGGCCCGACCAGCCGATGGCGTTGAAGTGGGAGTTTCCGGGGGGAAAGATGGAGGCCGGCGAGAGCGCCGAACAGGCTTTGGCCCGGGAGCTGGAGGAGGAGTTGGGCATTGATGCGAAGATCGGCAACCGCATCACCCGTACCCGCCATACCTACCGCAGCGGAAGCGCTGTCGATCTTCAGTTTTTTGCGGTTCATGAGTTCGGGCGCGAGATTACAAACAAAATCTTCAACGATCTGCGCTGGTGTGAACTGGCAGACTTGCCCAACTACGACTTTCTTGCCGCCGATCGCAACCTGGTTCGCGACCTGGCCGCCGGCAAGTTGCTATAAAGTATTCGAGGAAAAAAAGAACGGCCCGCCAATTGGCGGGCCGTTTCGCTTGCAGATGGTGCTCGCGTAATTATTTTGGTTTTTCTTCGTGCTGCTGCGGCTTCTGTTGCGGATGAGCCTGTGGTTGAGGTTGAGGATGCTGTTGCTGGTTCGCAGGGTGCTGCTGCTGGGCCGGCTGAGGGTGCTGCTGCTGGTTCGGCTGGGTGTGCTGCTGCTGGTTCTCCGGGTGCGCCTGCTGCGTAGCCGGTTTCGTTGCCTGTTCTGGATGAGACGCTGTCTGGTTCTGTGCCGGACGGTTGTTGTTTGAGCCTGCCGCCGGACGATTCTGGGTCGCCATGTCGTTGTTGGCGTTGGCCGGACGGTTCGCGTTGCTATTGGCGGGGCGATTGTCAGCGTTGGTATTGGCAGGATGATTGGCCGGAACGCTGCCCGGGTCCTTCATGCCCGCGGGCACTTTTCCTCCATTGGCTGCCGCAGCCTTATAGACAGCGGTGTTGACCTGGCCGCCTGCCTGCCGCGCCGGAACTGCGCTCTTGAAATCCCCTGGCCGCGAGGTTGCCGCGATGGCAGGTTTGCCGCCGTTGACCGAAGCGCGTAGTTGCGGGTTGCTCTGCGCAGTCTGCCGTTGCTGCACCTGCATGGCAGTCGGCTGCACGTGGTGCTCCTGCAGCGCACCGCGCTCCGCCGGCGTTGGTTGCGCCTGCACGCCGCCGGCCCCGCCATTGAAGCTGGTCCGGTTGTTGACCGTCGTGTTGTTGATCACTGTCTTGTTATAGACATTGGTGATATGCACGTTGCTGACGTTGTTGACCGAGGTGTTGTAGTTGAAACGGCCATTGTTCCAGTAGCCGCCTTCATAGCCGACGCCGCCGAAGCCGAATCCGTAGTTGACGCCGCCGTAGAAGCCGATGTGAGGTCCCCAGTAGCCGGCATTGAAGGCATAAGCTCCGTCATTCCAACCCCAGTAACCCGGTGTCCATAGAACGCCGACAGTAGGTGGCTGGACCCAAGTTCCCGGTACCCAGTAGTAGCCGCCGTCGTCGCTCCAGGCCCAATAGCCGGGGGTCCACATGTATCCATCACCAGGGATCGCCGGCTGTTCATAGACCGGCAATGGCGGAGGCGCGATGCCGATGGAGATAAAAATCCCGGCGAACGAGGCAGCCGGAACAGAGAGCACCGCGCCTGCCAGCAGGAGCGTGCGAAGATAGCGAGCAATTTTCATGAAAGGTCCTTTCCAGACCATCCTTCGCTTGCCCCTGTCTGCCGAGGTTGCGTGGATGGAAGGGCTTTTTTCCGGTGCGGCATTTCTGTGGCCGCCGCCTGCATTCCTGTCTGTTACTAACGCCAAGCCCTGGATTTTGTTGCGAGGCGCGGAGTTGCCTCAATGAATGTAAATGGATGCAGAGAGTTGCGGCGACCTGCACCCGGTAATCGGAATTCCGGATGAAGGGAGGGAGGAAGACAACGGCTAGCCGGCAGTACGCGCGGAGAGGCTGTCGAGAATGTGGCCCATCTTTTCATGCTTGGTCTGCAGGTAGCGCTCAAAGGACTCGAGCGGCTCGACTTCTGCCGAGATACGTTCGACGACGCGGATTCCAGCAGACTCCAGGGCTTCGACTTTTTCGGGATTGTTCGTCATCAGCCTGACTTCCGTCACGCCTAGATCTTTGAGAACCTCTGCCGGCAGCTCGAACTCCCGGCAATCGGCACGGAAGCCGAGCGCCACATTCGCCTCGACCGTGTCGAGGCCGGCGTCCTGGAGCTCATAAGCCTTGAGCTTGGCCATCAGGCCGATGCCCCGGCCTTCTTTCTCTTCGTAGAGCAGGATTCCAGCGCCCGCATCGCCGATCGCCTTCAGCGCCAACTCCAGCTGCAGCCGGCAGTCGCAGCGCAGCGAACCGAAGACGTCCCCGGTAAGGCACTGCGAATGAATGCGGATGATCGGCGGATTGCTATAGATATCGCCCATCACCAGCACGACCATCTCTTCTTTCTGGGCGACGGGTTCAGACGCCTTGTCGCAACAGGGTTTGCCGCCGAGCATCATCCCTTCATACCCAAGTATGCGGAAATGGCCCCAGCGGGTAGGGAAGTCGGCGTCCGCTATCTTTTTGACACTTTCAAACGGCATATCTCAAGTATACGGATGCCGACCGCGGCAATCGGTCGCAAGCTGCCCGGCCGCTGCCTCAGAAGCAGGCAGCGCGATTGGACGCGCCTGTGGGCGGGAAGACGAAAGCGGTACAGTAGGGACGTGGTCGATTCCACCCTCATCCTCATCACGCTGCTGGTCAAACTGGGCGTCGCCGCCTCGGTGTCGAGTGCGCTGGCGCGTTCCAGGAGCTTTCAGAACCTGCTTTTTCAGGAGGCGCGCAGCGGAGCGGAAACCATCGGGCTGCTGGCCTGGATCTGCATCCCCCTGACCCTCGGCGTCTGGGTGCGCATTATCGTGCCGAACTTCTACGCCGCAGATATCGCCTTTGAGACCACCATCATCATCGGCGTGCTGCTGGGCCCGGTCTCGGCCATGGCCGGCGGCGCGCTGCTCTCGCTGCCGGCCATGCTGAACCATGAGTACTTCACCCTGCCCTTCAACCTGGGCGTCGCCCTGGTTGCCGGCACGTACGGACGGCTGGTCACGGCGGAGGAGGTCTGGTCTTTTTCGCCCTTCGTCGATCTGAGTATTTACCGCTGGGTGCGGCGGAACCTGCGCAAGCCGCGCTTCGACCGGCAGATCCTGTTGCTCGCGCTCATTGTCGGCATGGAGATTGGGCGGGAGTGGCTGGCGGCAGCCTACCCGCTGCGCCTCTTTGCCCTGGTGCCGGGCACCTGGGCGATCCGGCTGGCGGTGTGGGCCTGCTCGGCCATCGTGGTCGGCATCCAGCTGAAGATCTGGAACGCGATTCGCAATGAACGCAAGCTGGAGGAGCAGAAACGCCTGCTGCTCGAGGCGCGCTTCGACGCGCTGCAGCGCCAGATCAATCCTCATTTTCTCTTCAACACGCTCAACTCGATCGCTTCGCTGGTACGCTTCCGTCCGGAGATGGCGCGCGAGATGATCGTCCGTCTGGCCAACATTCTCAGGGCGCTCTTGAAAGACCACGACACCTTTGTGGCGCTGCGGGAGGAGCTGAATTTTACTGAGGACTACCTCGGCATCGAGGTCGTGCGCTTCGGCGCGGACAAACTCCGCGTCGTCAAGGATATCGATCCGGCCACGCTCGAGATGCTGGTGCCGAGCATGCTGCTGCAGCCCCTGATCGAAAACAGCATCAAGCACGGCATCGAGCCGCGCATCAGCGGTGGCACCATCACGATGCGCAGCCGCCTGAACGAAAACAGCATGCTGATCGAGGTCGAGGACGACGGCGTCGGCATCACCGAGGCAAAGACCCCGGCCGGCGGCGTGGCTCGGAAAGGCAACGGCATCGGCATGAAGAATGTTCGCGAACGGCTGGAGGTGCTCTACGGAGAAACCGCACGTTTCGACGTGATGAGCCGCCCCGGACGGGGAACACGCGTGACCCTCCAAATTCCGGTCATGCTGAATGAAAACGGAGACCCGATCCTGGCGGTAGGGCCGGTAAGAGCCGCGATGCCTGGGCGGTGAGCGGCGCTACTGGTTAGACTTCGCCGCGATGCCTGATGCGGGTCACGCTGGTAAGATGATCCTCAGTATCGATGAGCAAGCCCAGGTAAAGCACCCGGGATCTTTGCCAGTCTTCACCGTCAGCCGCCCAGCACTTCCCGGTAATACTCCTCGTACATCGGAATGATCTTCGTCGCGCAAAACCGCGCCTGCGCGGAAGCTCGGCCTGCTGCGGCCATGCTCTTCAGTTTTGCGGGATCCAGCAGCAGGCCGATGGCCGCCTCGGCCATCGCCGGGGTGGCGCCGACGGGGAAGAGATAGCCGGTGACCCCGTCGTCGATCAGTTCGGGCACGCCGCCGACGTTCGTCGCAATGGTCGGCACGCGGCAGGCCATGGCCTCGAGCGCGGCCAGGCCAAAGGATTCCAGTTCGCTGGGCATCAGCATGAGGTCGGCCAGCGGCAGCAGCTCGTTGACGCTTTCCTGCTTGCCCAGGAACGCAATCCGGTCCTGGATGCCGAGGCTGTGAGCGAGGTATTCGGCGGAGGAGCGGTCGGGGCCGTCCCCGACCAGCAGCAGGCGCGCCGGCACCTGGGCAGCTACCTGGGCGAAGATTTTTACCACATCGGTGACCCGCTTGACCGGGCGAAAATTCGACAAATGGATGAGGATTTTCTCGTTCTCCGCCGCATGGCTTCCCCGTGCCTGGGCGCGGCTTGCTTCCTCAAGCGGCTTATACACGTCGCAGTTGACGAAGTTGGGAATGACTTTGATCGGGTTCTTGACTTGAAATTCTTCGAGCGTCTTGTCCTTCAGATATTGCGAGATGGACGTGACCCCGTCGCTCTCCTCGATGCCGAAGCGGGTGATCGGCAGGTAAGACCGGTCGAGCCCCACGAGCGTGATGTCGGTGCCGTGCAGCGTCGTCACGAAGGGCAGCTTGCGGCCGCGCGCGGCGAGCATCTGCCGGGCGAGCAGCGCGCTCACGGAGTGGGGAATCGCGTAATGCACGTGCAGCAGGTCGAGCTCGTAATATTCCGCCACCTCGGACATGCGCGTAGCGAGCGCGAGATCATAGGGCGGGTATTCAAACAGCGGATAGTTCGAGACCGGCACTTCGTGGTAGAAAATGCCTTTTTCCCGCCCGGTAAGGCGAAAAGGCTGCGAATACGTGATGAAGTGGACCTGGTGGCCGTTGGCGGCGAGCTCGATGCCGAGCTCCGTCGCGACGACCCCGCTGCCGCCGTAGGTGGGATAGCACGTAATTCCAATTTTCATGTTGGCTCGCAGGTACTAGAGACTCAAAACCAGGGCAAGAGATGCAAGCTGCGGCAAAGTGTCACATAACCGCCATAAAACTGGCCGCCTTGAGCTGGCCGTAATGCGCCAGGGTTATGCCCTCACCGGCGGCTTCGGGAATGAGCTCGAGCAGGGCGCTTCGCTCAATTTCGCGGGAGCTGAGCAGCCGGGTGCCGGCGGATCGAAGCGAAGCGTCAAGGTATCCGGGATGCGTGACGAGCTCCCAGGTGCCCTCGGGCAGCGCGCGAAGAATCCGCCGCAGGCTGCCGGCGTCGAGCGACCCGGTGGCAAGCACGCCGAGCGATCCGTCCGTCGTGAGTAAGCCGATATGTTCAATCGCCTGCAGGAAGTAGCGCCGCTGGGTGGCGAGCGCACGCACCTGCAGGCGCCGGCCAAGGCCGGCTTTGCCGGTCGCGGCGAGACTCCAGGCGGGTTCAAAGGGGTTCCGGATGCACGCGACATTGCAGAGCACCGCCGCGCGCAGCAAAGGCCGCAGGACGCGGGGAAAGGCGTGAGTGTGCTTATGGGTATCGATGTGGGTGACGTGGATCTCCAGTTGCTGCAGCCGCCGGATCTGGGCGACCGCCTCGGCCTCGATATCCGCCTCCCGAATACGCCCGCGGAGCAGGTCGGCAAGGAAGCCGCCCAGGGTTGGCCGGAACCTCGGCCGCTCCGCAGAGCTGTGCGGGTCGAGAAGCGACGCGATCCGCTCCGCAGGAAGCACCGGCGCGCCGTCGATCAGGACGATGTGGCAACCCACGCCGAGCGAGCTCAGCTGCAGCGCCTCTTCGGCGGCCTGGGCGGTTTCCCCTGCCGTGGCCATGAGCGTAGCGGAGGTGAGCACGCCGGAGCGGGCCAGCTCGAGAACCGCTCGGTTGACTCCGGCGGTCAAACCGAAATCATCTGCATTGACAATGAGGCGCTTCACCTGGCTCGAGTTTACCAAGCCGCGTTTGTTCAGCGGTCCGTTTCCCCGGGTCGCCGTCTCTGCCCATTCCAGTCAGAAAGAGTTTCTCTTGTGTTCCCAGGGCCGTGTGCTGGTGGGAGCGGGCATGGCAAAGCTGGTAGACTAGAACCTCCTTGAGGTGCGCGAAACGCCTGTTCCCCGGCGACCCGCGCATCGCACTTTCGAGGATCGATGCAGCAAACACGATCGGGGGCGGTTAGCTCAGTTGGTTAGAGCGCCTGCCTTACAAGCAGGATGTCGGGGGTTCGAGTCCCTCACTGCCCACCACCGATGGAACCATGCTTTCCTCCTGAACCTAAACTCCCTGCGATGGGCGGGCTACGCGATGCAGGCCGGCGTCCCTTTCACCTCGGCCAGAGCCATCAGCATCGGGGCGGCCGTCTCGCGTCGTGAGGAACTCGGGCACAAAGATCGCCTCTGCGGTGAAGAGCCGGCCGGTCGCCCTGCTCCTGCGATAGTGAAGAGCAGAGCGCAACACCGCCCCGAGGACCTTCCGGTTCGCCGCCATGCCGCAGAGCCACCAGTCCTCGCCCAGGCCGCGAGGTCTTCCTCGACCTGCTGGCTGAACCGGGGGGGAACATCCTCCCCATGCTGTTGAAGATCAGTCTGTGTTTGTACTCGTCTTGCACGGCCTTCTTGGCGTCGCAAAAGCCCTTGTAGATCGACTGCGACAATTCAGGCTGTTGCGCGAGCTGGTCGCGACGAATCGCCACGGTATGTAACTTTTTGACACTTCGATCCAGGCGGCGTCGCTGCGCAAGAAAGTCCAGCGATTCTCGACCGCAGCCCGCAAAAAGCCGAAAAAAACCGGTCAGTTTGCACAATTGTGAACAGACAGGGATGGCGAATCCGATGTGAAATATCACCAGAAGTAGAGGAGGTCGAAGGTTTGCCGCTTCCGATGAACAAAGCCGTCCCCTTTTCCCTGCGTGTTTCATTCCCACCCGTCGTGTCTCCCCTCCCCGCAATTTTCATCCTCCCAGATTCCCCTCTACCATGCGCCTTGAGAGGTCCACGCAAAAGGTGGAACTCAACAGCCGTTCAAATTGACAGGAAAGAGCTTCCAGGTGTGGCGCGTTTCCAGCCACGCCTGGAAGCATTTTGTTCTTTAGAAGCCGCCGGAGAAATTTGGTAACATCGTCCGCCAACAAGGGCACCCGGGTAAACAAGGGCACCCGGGTAGTTGACCGCTTGTAATTTCATCAGGGTAATGGAAAGCGCTGTGGCAAGACAGGAATGGTCTCGAACAACCGGGAAGAAGATTGCTCGATCCCGCGCCGATTTAGGCATGCTCATGGATAAAAACGACTGGAAAAAAGACCTGATACCTTTCAGGCACAAAGAGAAGTTATTCCGGCAAGGCGAAGCTGCCGATGTCGTGTACTTCCTGCAGGAAGGGCACGTCAAACTCACCGTTCTGTCCAAGGGCGGCAAGGAAGCCACGATCGGCATCCTGAACGCCGGAGACTTTGTCGGCGAAGAGGCGATCTCGGGCGCGGTCGGCATTCGGTTGCTGAGCGCAACGGCTCTCACGGATGTCAAGGTATACAAGATCGAACGGTCGGAGATGCTGCGCATGATGCTCAATCGGCCTGAATTTGCGAACTTCTTCGTCAGGTTCCTTCTGAACAAGGGCGCCCGGACACAGGCCGACCTGATCGACCAGCTCTTCAACTCGAGCGAGCGCCGGCTGGCGCGGATTCTGCTGCTGATGGCCGAGTATGGTCAGCCCGGCGAGCCATCGTCGCTCATTCCGCCGGTCACGCAGGAGACGCTGGCCGAAATGATCGGGACCACTCGCGGCCGGGTAAGCTTCTTCATGAACCGCTTCCGGAAGCTTGGCTTTGTCGAATACAACGGACGGATCAAAGTCCACCGTACGCTCTTGAACCTGGTCCTTCATGACACCATGCCGGGCGACAACGCCTCCCGGCCCGATTCCGAGGCCCATGAGCCACATCCGGACCCATACCCGGACGAAGAGGAGGTGAAGGCCGCGGAACTCGAGCTCGCCGAACTGCACCCGAGACGCGCTCACGCGACTTGAAGCCCGGGTCTTCGCATGACCACCGGTCAGGCGCCTCTAATCGGTGCGCCGCTTCCTGCAACGGTTCACATCTCGTGAGGAGTCTGCCCTGCACCGCCCACAAGGACAATCGCAACGCCGCGTCAACCGGCCTGTCGCGCGTCACCCGGCCCATTGACTGGGCAAAACGAAACCATTCCGGTGAGAGCACGTGTTCCTTGCCGCGGGTGCCGTGACCCAAGTAATAGAAATCGTTTACTTCATTACCTTCGGCAGGATGCGCTTTCGGAACTCACACCCTAGACTCAGTTCTGTTCTTGCTAGGGCTTTCGACTGACTCGGGTAAGCCGGGGGGCCGCTTCGATGTTGAAGCAATGCTTGGGTCAGTCTCAACAATCGTCCGGCCCGCAAGACAAACACAACACACAGTGACAATCGAGAAATGGAGCGCCGGGGGGGGTGACTGCCATTTCTCGACGAGCAACTGTCACATACTCAACATTTGACCGTAAACCGGGGCCGGCTGCTCGCCTTCCCGCAGAAAATCACGCGCCTCGAGGTGACTTTCGTACCCGGAGAAAAAGATACGGGGTCGGTAAATCCAGCGCTTCCAACCCCGTTTCCCCAAGAGGTACTTGTTTTGGTACCTCCAGGTAGGGTTATCGGCTGCATTGCAGGTATGCTCAGTGCCTTCTTCGTGCGCGACGTGTGCTTTCCGTGCTTTGAGCTTCCTTCGGCTTACAATTTATTTTGGCCCACGGCCAACAGGGGGATGGTATGTCTGACGGGCGAGACGCACGAAACCAGGACGATGGGCAGCATGACAGGCTCGATGGGGACGATCTACGGCTGCATCGCGCTGAGGTGCTCCGCTCGAAAGTGCCGCCGATCTGGGAAGCAGTTCTCGATCAGATCGCGGACGATCTCGAGACCCACAACCGGGAATATCCCAATGACGCCAGCCGCCAGGGAAGGCTCATCCGGCAAGGCGAGACCTCGGTGTTGAAGAGCACTGCCCGGCCGCCCCGGACGATCGCCCTCATTCTCGACCTCGACCGCGCATGCATCCAGGTGAAGGAAGCTACGGCAGAGGGCGCGGCCGGCGAAGAGGCCTTGGAGCCGCGCGAGCCGATCAAGCTGGAGGTCGATCGGCACGACGAAGTGTCCTTTGTCTTCCATGGCTCCCACCCCATGAACCCGGCACACTTCGCGGAAAAGCTTGTTCAGCACCTTTTGAAATTCGATTGAGCCGGGGATCGAAGTCGCCGTCGAAGGCCGGCATTCAGGCATCTCGGCATCTACGCGTTGACTTTGACGATTTCGCTTTTTTCAGGAGCGCCCATCTGTCATAACCTGGCGCCGGGGCGCAGAGCGATCTGCTGACAAGTCTTGGATTGCAGAAACAATCCCGGCGCGAACCGTCGGTCTTTCTCGAAGGTGTATGCTGCCTCTGATGTTGTCGGCACTTAGAAGGGAGACGCTCTTGCGCAGGACTGGCATGTTGTTTTCGATAGCTCTCATACTTGGATTGCCTCTCGCCGCGCAACCGCCGGCTGCACCCACAGCGCAGCAGCCGGGCGGCCCAAACTCCGGCCCCGCCCCGGCGCCTCGGCCGCTCACCGGAGACGCGCTGCAGCATGCCGGTGTTCCCGCCGGCACTCTTTCAGAGAGGCTGACGCTGCGCAGCTCCATTTATGACGGAATGGTGAGCGACTACTGGATTTACGTTCCAGCCCAATATGACCCAGCGAAGCCAGCGGCCCTCATGGTCTTTCAGGATGGGGAAGGATATCTCAATCGCAAGGGCGATCATCCGGCGCTCAATGTGATCGATAACCTCATCGCGCAGGGAAAGATCCCGGTCATGATTTGCGTCTTCACCAATCCCGGCGATATCTCTGCCGCGCCCGGCACCGCGACCTACCGCTTCGTCGAAGCTTACGGCAGGAAGTGGTCGCGTACGCTCAAGGATTCCATGCGCTCGACCGAATACGATACTGTCTCCGATCGCTATCCACGCTTCTTGAAAGAGGAGCTGCTGCCCGAGGTGGGCAAACATTACCGGCTCCGTGCAGACGCTTACTCGCATGCGATCACCGGGCTGAGTTCGGGCGGGATCTGTGCGTTCAATGCCGCCTGGCAGAGGCCCGGAGACTTCACCCGGGTCATCTCCTGGATCGGTTCCTTCACCTCGATTCAATGGCAGGAAGACCCGCAGGTGCTGGACGGCGGGCAGGATTATCCCGACAAGATCTTGCGCGAAGAGCATCGCAACCTGCGCGTATGGCTGCAGGACGGCAGCAACGATCAGGAGAATCCCAAGTACGGGTCGTGGCCGATGGCGAATATCCGCATGGCCAATGCCCTGAAACTCAAAGGTTACGATTTCCACTTTTCTTTTGGCGTTGGCCCTCACGCGCCTGCCGAAGGCGCAGGCGAGTTGGCCGAAGAGATGACCTGGTTATGGCGCGGCTATGACGCAGCACAGAGCGAGCAGACCTTTACCCAGGACGCCGCCGAGGCCGCAAAGCCGCCCTTCCGGGTAGCGATCGTCAACCGCAAGCCGTGAAAAGCAGGTTGGCGCGGCACTCTCGAAACAGCCGGGACTATCCCGCTGGATAGTCCCGGCTGACAACCTTGGATCTGGGGGGAATTAGAAGGAAGAGTGCTGGACGCTCTCGAGGCGGCGCTTAACTTCGCATGCGGTGCTGTCTACTTGTATTTTTCTACGGTACTTCTGCGTATGGATTTCTCGTTACTCTGAGAACCTCGGCAAGGGAATACATCGAAGCAGCCTTGAGTCACTTACCGGCTGCTCTGCAGTCGTGCAGTGTTACTGGCTTTCCCGAAGAGCCCGGGAAACGCCATGCAGCTCTTTCCGCTGCAATTCGAGCTTAGTGAGGACCGTTGCTTTCTGCAACGAAAATCTTGCGGTAAGTTACCTAAGATTGGTATTGCGGTCTTGATCGCCCAAGCGAGAATGGCCAGGGAAGTTATCCGTATACTCCCCGTACTGGCGCCATGTCTTATAACTCCTGCCTGGCTGGAGTTGTGGCCTTTGATTGCCGAGCGTCTCACAGGACGCCGCGAGGGCGCCCTGTAAAGCGATCGCTCAGAGTCCGCCGCCGTTGCGCGTTTCGGTTCCGCCTTTAGATAACATGCAGCAAGAGCAGAACGATGACAATCAGCAGGATGAGGCTGATGCCCCCTCCGCCGTAGTATCCGATTCCCGGTCCCATCCGGTAACCGCCAAAACCGAAAACCAGCAACAGCACGATCAAAACAATAAGCATAAGTCTTTCTCCTGACAACATGTGAATATACGACGATTCACTAGGATGCAAAGAACGGGGAAGAGGAACTCGTCGCTGCGCATTGCTCTGAGTATTGACCTGAACAGTGGTCCAGGTCGCAACAGTTCAGTTCGTCCCGCAGCGGCCCGGCGTTTACCAGGCGCCGGTCGAGGAAATATAACTGCGCCCGAAAAGGCCGCTCCATGAGGGGTCCAGATAAAGCCATCGCTGCGTACTGAACCAGCTGGTGGGGCTGTCGGGAACGTGCAGCAGGCCGTGGCCGCCCAGGCAGACCAGCTCGGTGCCGTTCCAGGCGAGGAAGTTTTGCGAGGCATGGCCCACCCGAGCCGGGTTCGATAGAGAGCGCAGGCAGACCGGGCAGCGTTTCCGCTGGTCTTTCAGCGCCCAGCGGAAGGCAAAGAGCAGCGGAAAGAACGAGCTCACGAGCTGCATGTATTGCGACTGCGGCACGCTCAGCGACTCGCTCCCATAAGCCATGTCGAGCGAAGCGCAGTAAACGATCGCCACGATCCATCCGGTCTTCGTCGCCAGGAAAGCCCAGCGGCGGACTTTGATCGTCCACGGAAGCGGCTCCTCTCGCGCCGGGTACTCGCCCAGCGGCAGAGACGTGGTCGCAGGCAGCGCGAGGCAGGCAAGCAGCAAGGTGAAGAGGAAGATATGAAGCGGCTGCCGGCCCTGCTCGGCGAGCGACACGCAGTCGAAGACGTCTTCGCCGGAAGAACCGCGGAAAACCGTCATCTGGCGCGGGCCGTTCGGCGGATTGCGAAAGGCCGATGGTACAACCTCGGCAAGCACCACCCCTTCAGTGGACGGGGGCAGCGCGGCCAGCTTCGCCTCACTCTCGAGCAGCCAGAGATCGATGTGGCCGGGCAGAGGCCAGTCTTCGCCAGCGAGAATGCCGGCGACTGCCGCTTGCTGCCCGCCGACGCGAATCATCTTCCCCACAACCTGGGGATCGCTGTGGAACGATGTCCGCCAGAGTTCCCGGCTGAGGATCGCCTTTGGCTGGGAACTGGACGCAATCGTGTTTTCACCGGCCACCGGCAGATGCAGCAGGGAAAAAAGATTGCTGCTGCCGCGGGCGATCGATAGCCCGTCGGAAAGATCTTTGCCGATGCGGACGCGTTTGCGCACCGGCTGGTAAAAGGCGAGCGCGGTGAAAAGATGATGGGTAGTTTGCGCCCACGATCGATAGTCGGCCAGCTGTACGGCGGTGCCGGGCGAGCCGGAGTATTGCGTCCTGGCAATCGTGATGAGGCGGCTCGCTTCGCCATAGGGTGAAGGTTCCATCACCTTCCGTACACCGGGCAATGCGAAGGCGAGCAGCAGGCTTGCCGCCGCAAGGGTCGCCAGCAGCAGTTCGCACCGCAGCGGCGACTCGATGCTTAAGCATGGCCGCGAGGCCTCTCGCCTCTGGTTTTGCCGCAACCAGAGTGCATCGTGAAAGGCGCCGAGGCAGAAGCGGGTGACTTCGCTCGACCGTCGCGGCCACGCTTGCGTTTCGCCCTGGCAGTGCCGCCAGACGTACCAGAGTTCCGAGCGCCACTCGGCCAGCCACTCCCGCCGTGCGTCGCGCGGAACAAGAAACGACGCGGCCCGCAGGATTCCCGCCGCCACGGGGAGCGGCCGCTGCGGTTGGAAGAGTCTCATGCGTTCTCGACCTCCGGCGAGGGAATCAGGCGCGCGAGCAGCGGGTAGCGCTTGTACATGGCGTCGAGCGTCGATCGGCCGGCGCGGGTGAGCTTGTAGTACTTGCGAAGCGGGCGCTGCTCGGCATCGGCGATCGCCTGGCGCTCCCAGCGGGAGACGATCAGGCTGTCGCGCTCCAGCCGGCGCAGGGCCGGGTAGACGGTGCCGCTGGGCAGGCCGGTAGTCTCCATCACGCCGAAGCCGTAGATGTCACCGGCGTGGATGGCCTGGAGGATCATGGCCGCGGTGTGCGAGAGCTTGGTGTCGGGGAAGGGAGGGTCGGCCGCCATGGAAGAGATTGTACCCTATGTAGCACGCTACTTGACTGCCGTGAAAGCAGTATGCTACATAGGGTAGGTCGTCCCGAGGTAGCGCCCGTGCTCGAGTTATACAAACTATGCAGAAGTTATCGCGGCATTCCGGCGATTCGCGACGTCAGCTTCAAGGTAGGCGCCGGCGAGGTCGTCGGCTACCTCGGGCCGAACGGGTCGGGCAAGTCGACCACCGTGAAGATCGTCACCGGCCTGCTGCAGCCGAACGATGGCCAGGTCCTCTTCGAAGGAAAAAACATTCGAGACGATCTCGCCGCCTTTCGCGCGAAGCTGGGGTATGTTCCCGAAGAGGCGCAGCTCTATACCTACCTGTCGGGGCTCGAATACCTGCAGCTCGTCGGCCGGCTGCGCGGCCTGGGCGACAAGCTGATCGAGTCCAAGGCCAGGGAGCTGCTTCGCCTGCTCGACCTCGACTCCTGGAGGCACTCGCCGATCTCCGCTTATTCCAAAGGCATGAAGCAGCGGGTCTTGATTGCGGCAGCGCTGCTCCACGATCCGAAGCTGCTGGTCTTTGATGAGCCGCTATCGGGGCTCGATGTAGTCTCGTCGCGGCTCTTCAAAGACCTGTTGCAGGAGCTTGCCGGGCGAGGCAAGGCGATTCTCTACATCTCGCACGTGCTCGAAGTGGTGGAGCTCGTCTGCGACCGCGTCATCGTGATCGCCCGGGGAAGGGTGCTGGCAGATGCGCCTCCCGCGGAGCTGACCAGGCTGATGCAGCTGCAGAATCTTGAGAGCGTCTTTGCGCAACTGGTGCAGCAGCGCGATACACAGGCGGTGGCGCGCGAGCTGGTCGAGGTGATGGGCCATGTTTAATCCACTGCGTGCCTTCGCCGAGCCGGAGCATGCCGTGCTCTCGCTCGAGGTACAGGCCGCCATGGCAAAGACGGGCCAGAGGGAACAGGGCCGGTTCGAGCTGCTGGTGAGGCACTTTCTGGATTCGTTCTTCAGCAATGAAATGGTCTCGGCGGATGGCGAGGCCAAGGCGCGGCTGCTGCAGGCCATCTACGGCCTGGCGCTCCCTGGGCTGCTCGTGGCCATCTATCTCATTCCCGCCTATCATGCGCCGCAGGTGCGGCCTTACTGGCTACAGGCGAGCGATCACTATTTCTACATCGTGTATGCGATGGTGACCGCGGGCTGCGTCACGCTCTTTGAGTGGGACATCTTTTTCCCCAACCTGGTCGATGTCTTCGTCCTCTCGACTCTGCCGGTCAGAAACAGGGACCTGTTCCTGGCGCGAATGCTGGCCGTTTCGATCTTTCTCGGCCTCGTCGTGCTTGGCGCCAATGCCCTGGGCATGGTCTTCCATCCGGCGGCTTCCGATCTGCCCAGCCCCGGGCGGCACTTCCTCTCGCACGTCGTGTCGGTAATGTTCAGCGGCATTTTTGCCGCGGGTTTCTTTGTGGCGCTGCAATCGGTCTTGATGGCCGCGCTGGGGCCGCGCTTGCTGCAAAAGGTATCGCCGTTCCTGCAAGGTCTTTCGGTCACCGTGTTGTTGACCATCTTCTTCACCACCCCGTTCGTGTCGCGCTTGCTCGAGGCATCGGTGCGGTCGCATGGCCTTTTTGCGCGGTGCTTCCCTCCGTTCTGGTTCCTGGCGATGTATCAGCGGCTCTTATATGGCGATGCGCCGGCCTTCACCAGCCTGGCGAGCACCGGTCTGCTGGCGACCTTGCTTGCCCTGGGGCTGGCGCTGCTTTTCTATCCGCTCGCCTACTGGCGCAAGGTGCGGGAACTGGTGGAAGGCCGGCCCGTACGAGCCCGCGAGCGATGGTCGACGCGGCCGATGGAGTTCTTGCTCGATGCGACCTGCCTGCGCAATTCGGTGCGGCGGGCAATTTACCGCTTTCTCACCAGGACGCTCTTGCGCACGCAGCGGCATCGCGTCTATCTCGCCCTGTACGGCGGCGCGGGGCTGGCCCTGGCGCTTTCGAGCGCATTGCTTCTTCAGGTTGAGGGCGGCCGGCTTCGCATCGCTTTATCTGCACAGGGGCTGCGCGCCACCGTTCCGATCGTGGCATTCTGGACGGTCGCCGGCGTGCGCGCCGCCTTCGTGTCGCCGGTCGACGAGCGCGGCAGCTGGGTCTTTCGGCTAATTCTGGGCCGGCCGCGGCTGCAGGAGCTGGGAGCGGCGCGCTTGTGGGTGCTGCTTTGGAGCTTCTTGCTCACGCTGCTGACGGTCTCGGTAGTTGTCGCGATCGCTCCGCCGGAGCTGCGCGGCTGGCGCCCGGCCGCGGCGCTTGCAATCGGCGCCGTCGGCCTCTCTTTGCTGTTGCGGGATGTGTTCTTCCTGCGCGTGTTGACGCTGCCTTTCACCGGCGCGCGATCAAACTCCAAGAGCAATCTGGCCGTGGTCTTGATCCAGTATGTCGGCTTCTTTCCTCCGCTTGTTCTGCTCGCAGCAGAAGTGGAGGCATGGCTGCAAACCGGGCCGGTGCAGATGCTTGAGGGGGCCGCGATGATCGTGGCCGCCCATCTTCTCTTGAACGGCCAGCACGAGCGCATCGTGGCGCAGAACGCGCATCTGCTCGATGTGGATGAAGACGAAGAGGAGTTTCCGCAGAGGCTTGGCCTTCGCTACTGAAGGCCAAGCCGCGACCCGTGCCTAGGGCCGGGGATCGAGGCCGATCTGCCGGTCTCCGAGCTTCCTGGCTCCGGCCGCACTCACAGCCACCGGAGCCAGCTGTGCCTGTGGCTCGCGATGCGCATCGGCGGACTGGTGAACGTCGTAGCGATGGCCGGCCACCACCGGGAATGTGAGCAGAGGACCGGCTGCGTTCCTGAGCACCGGCCCGTGCAAGCCGGTCCCGGTTACATCGACGGCGGTGCCGGGCCACGGATTGCGCAGCTTCAACTCGCCGCTCTTGCCGGCCTCGATGACGATCTTGGCCGCATGGCCTTGCCTGGTCTGCACGTGGACACTGGTGTTGTCCCGGATAAAGACAGTGCCGTCGAAATCCCAACCGGTTGGAATCGCCGGCGCGATGCGAATCGTGCCGTCGTAGTCCTGCACGAGCGCCTCCTGCAGGGCCGTGGTCACGACGCCCGATTGCTCGATGTAAAACTCGCCGGAGTCGCCGCCCCAGTTGGCCAGGCCATTGGGAAAGGCCTGATAAATTTCCGTGAGCTTGACCAGCGTAGCCCCGACCTCGTCGCCCAGCCCAAGCCGCGCCGCCTGGATCGGGTCAAAGCTCCAGTCCTGGTTGGTCGGGAAGGGCCGATGAAGGTACGTTCGCCTGGCGAGTGGATAGAGGCTCGAATCCTCGCCGATCAGCCCATAGGGCCAGACCGCTTCGAGGCCCGTGTTCTCGACGTTGTGGCGCTTCGCGGCCGGCTCGTAGGAATCGGCGATCACGTCCTGCTGCTCGGGACTGCTGCCTGCCGTGATCAGGGAAACGGGATCGTTGACCTGGGTGCGCGGCAACTCGGGAATCAATGGCTGCTCGCTCTTGAGCTGCGCGACGAGGGCGCCGTCTTTGCCCAGAAGGGTAGCGGCAGCGACGGTGTTGGCGAACAAGGTCTTTCTGGCCAGCAGGTCGTTCGTCGGATCGAGTACGTCCCACTGGTTCTCGTGAGCATTGGACGGGCTGGTGTGAAGCAGCTTATCGTCGCCACGCTTTTCGTAGGCGAGCAGGAAGCGCGCGGCGGCGGCCATGACCGGATAGTTGGCTTCGAGAAAAGCCCTGTCATCGGTCTGCAGATATTGCTGCCAGATCCAGAACGAAACCTCGCCGCCGGTCGAGATCGTGCGCGCATTGTAGTAAGGCTTCGAGCCGGCATCGCAGTTGAGCCCGATGATCGGTTTGTCCGCGCCGTTCCAGCTCTCATACTCGATGCCGGGACCGTTGAAGCGCATCGTCTCGGGGATGCAGATGCCGGGCAGCCCGCTCATGTGCTTTTTCGTCCAGTCCTCGATATTGGCGAGGTTGTCGCGATACAGGCTGAAGTAGGGCGCGTTGAGCTCGGGGACGCCGGCGCCCAGGTTGGCCGCGACCTGCATGCGCAGATTCCAATGCCAGAAGGCGCCGGGCGACCAGTGATGCGTGTCTTTGACGGCCGACAACATGTCGGCGATGCCGGCCTGCGAACCTGGGATCTTCGCGCCGCTCTCGGCCGCCGAGCTGAAGAGATAAATATTGCGCAGGTTCTCCATGTACTCGCCGGAGCCGTCGGCCGACGTGACCTGAAGCAGCCCGGCGTGCTGCCAGAAATGATTCCACCAGAGTTGGTGATTGTCGTTGCCGGTCGCTTTCAGTTCTCGCCTCGCGGCTGTCTCCGCCGGCTCATCGCCGTTGAAGTGTGGCGCGGCGACCAGGACGCGGAAGCTGCCGTTCGCCTTTGGTTGAACCGACAGCGTAATGGTGCGCGCGCCAGAGACCGAGACCGTCACATCGCGGCCCTCGGCCGTGACGGCGGCGAGCGAGCCGAAGGGAAGATTGGAGGCGCCGGGCCGTGTATTGTCGATCCAGCTTTCAGCGAGCAGCCCGAGGTTCTTGCCGGCGGTTGCCTTGGGCGCGCGCGGCGCCCACAGGCTGAGCAGCACCTGCTGCGGCTGAGACGGGTCGGCGCCGGCGACATCGATGATCAGCGTGTCGGAGGCTGGCTGGACGTAGACGGTGGCCGTCATGCCGCCGCCTCGCTCGACGAAAGCTCCGTTGTAGAGGTCGAGCTTGCCGCTATAGTCTTTGGCGCCGGTGAGCCGGGTGAGTCCGGGAAGGTTGACCTGGCCAGGCGAGAGGCGATCGGGAAGAGTGTCGCTGCGGTTGAGCTGCACGGTGAGCCCATGTTGCGACCACACGGCCGCGCCCAGCCTGCCGTTGCCGAGAGGCATGGCCTCGATGGGCAGCAGGTTGGGGCGGCCAAGCACGATCGCCGATCGCCCGATCGCCGCGGCCACTTGTGGGTTGGCATGTGAGGCCTGCGAGGAACGGGCAGCGAACGCAGCGCTGGAGGCAACGGCCAGCATGCAAGACAAAGGGACGGCCAGCAGCCGGTGGCAGAGAAAGGTCATGCAGCCTGTGTATCAGGAATCGAACACAACCGCCAGAACTGGCCTGAGAAACCCGGCAAATCCCCTCAAAAAGAGGCTTTCATCCTGAGCGGAGCGGAGGATCTGCGGTCCCAACGGCTTCCCCTCAGCAACCAAGTTGCCGCCCGGGAAGGTAGCCAAACTTAGGCTGACCAGCCACTAATCTCTGGCCAGCGCCGCGACCGCGTTTTCGGCAGCCTCGTCGTGCTGCCTGACGGCAAAAGCGCCTGGCTGCTGCCACCACCCGGAGCGAAGCTCTCTGCCGGCAACGACCTCCGTAGGAAGACCAGGTTCCGGCGCCCAGAGCTTAAGGCCGTCGATGCTGTAGATGCGCTCGATGGGATCGCGCCAGGCGTGCAGCGCCAGGTCGAAAAGGCCCCAGTGAATCGGCATCAACAGGCCGTTTGCGCCCATCGCGCGAAAGCTTCGCACCGCGCCGTCGGGGCCCATGTGGATGTCTGCCCAGAGCGGATGAAATGCGCCGATCTCAAGCATGGTGAGATCGAAAGGCCCGTAGTTGCGGGCGATCTCCGCGAAGCCGTCCCATTCGCCGGAGTCGGCTCCATAGTAAACCCGATGCTGTGGCGTGGTGAGCGCGAACGACGCCCAGAGCGTCTGGTTGCGATGGAACAGGCTGCGCCCGGAAAAGTGGCGGGCTGGCAGCGCCGTGACCTCCAGTGCGCCCACCTTTGCAGAGTCGGTCCAGTTGAGTTCCGTGATGCTTTCAGCTTTTACCCCGAGGCGCCGCAGCACCTTGCCAACGCCCAGCGGCGTGATCCAATGCGCGACCGCGCCGTCTCTTCGGGCGAGGCTGCGGATGGTGCCCGCGCCGAGATGGTCATAGTGGTCGTGCGAGAGCAGCACGGCATCGACAGGCGGCAGGTCTTCAAGCGGCAGCGCCGGAGGAAAGAAGCGCTTCGGCCCGGTCCATTGCACCGGAGCGGCCCGCTCATCCCATACCGGGTCGGTCAGCACGCGAACGCCATCGATCTCAACCAGCGAGGTCGAGTGACCCATCCAGGTGACGCGCAACCCGCTCGCTGGTGGCCGGCGATAGAGGCTTGCGTCGGTATGAAATGGCCCCAGCCGCTGCTTCGGCGTTCGCTCCGCCCTGTTGCGCAGGTACAGCGGGAGCACCTTGAGGGCGATCGACAAGCCGCCTACCTCGGTCGGCACCGGGTTCATAAAGCATTTGCCGATGCGCTCAGCTCTCTTGATTTTCCTCATTGTTCGGACTGCTCCATTGGATTGCATGCTCTCTCGGCAGGAGCGCAGGCGCGGCATCGCAACCAGCCTGCTCCGGCGGTGCGCGGCTCAGATAACAGAGATGCTTTCCGCCGGCCTTGCGCTTCACGAACAGGGCGTTGAACGAGTCGGCAGGCATAAGAGCCGCGTAACGCATTCTTGCCCACCCACTGGATGCCTGCCCTTCGCCCATCTGGCCGCCTCAGGGATCGGCCATCGCCGCATCGAGCAGCTGCTCGTTGCCGCCTCCAACGGCTGACTCCGAACTACACCGGCGGCAATTGCGTGACGTTCCATCCCCCGCCAAGAGCCTTGATCAGGAGCACGCTGGCTTCCAGGCGGCGGCGGGTGATGTCGATGTCGTTGCGTTCGTTCTGCAGGGCAGAGGTCTGCCAGGTAATGACCTGGAGGTAGGTGTCGACGCCGCCCTCGTAGCGGGTGTTGAAGAGGTCGAGCGACTGCTCGGCAGACTGGGTCGCGGCCCGTTGCTGCTCAGACTCCGTTTCAAGCACGCGGAGCGCCGCAAGATTATCCTCGACCTGCTGAAAGGCGGTGAGCGATGTCTGGCGATACCCGGCAACCGTCGAGTCGTATTGTGCCGTGACGATGTCGGAGTTGGCGCGGCGGCGGCCATGATCGTAGAGCGTCTGGCTCAACTGTGGGCCGACGGCAAAAAAGCGGCTCGGCCAGGTGAACCAGTTCAGCAGGGAAGTCCCCGTAAATCCCCCCGAAGCGGAGATGTCGAGCGTGGGGTAGAACGCTGCATCGGCAATACCGATCTGCTCGTTGGCCGAGGCCATGCGCCGCTCATCGGCTGCAATATCCGGGCGCCGCTCGAGCAGTTGGGAGGGCAGCGCGCCGGGAATCGCCGGCAGCGTGGGACCGTCCACCGTGACCGGCGTGGCCGCAATCGTCAGCTCCGCCGGAGGCTTGCCGATGAGCACGGCAATGGCATGTTCATACTGGGCGCGGTCGATGGCGATGTCGGTGTCGGCGACCTGCGCGGTCTGCAGCTGGGTTCGCGCCTGGGCCACGTCCGAGAGCGGCGACGCTCCGCCGTCATAGCGGTCCTGCGTCAGTTGCAGCGCCTTCTGGTAAGCGCCGACCGTGTCTTCGAGCAGCTTTCTCTGGCCGTCATCGCTGCGCAGTGAGAAATAGTCCATCGCGAGTTCCGCATGCAGGCTGAGACGGGCCGTCTCCATGTCGGCGGCGCTCGCCTGGGCGCTCTCGCGAGCGGCGGTAATGCCGCGCCGGATGCGCCCCCACAGGTCGACTTCATAATTCAAATCGAAAGGCAGAGAAAAGTTGCCGCCCGTGGCGTTGCCATTCGTCTGATTGAAATACGGCTGGTTCGTCGATTCGCGAACGACGCCGGCCGACGGGCCGACGGTGATCGTCGGGGCGAGGTTCGCCTTCTGGTAGCGAATGTTCGCGCGGGCCTCGCGGAAGTTCGCCTCGGCTTGTTTGAGTGTCTGGTTCGCCGGGTCGACCTGCTCTTCGAGAGCGTTCAGCTGCGGATCGTTGAAGAGCTCCCACCACTTGCCTTTCAGCGCGGTGTCGCTGGGCTGGGCGACCTTCCAGCCGTCGGCGTTGTGGAAATAATTCGGACCCTCTTCCTTGAACTCAGGCGCGAGCGCCGTCGCGGGCCGGCTGTAGTTCGGCCCGACCGGCGCACAGCCGGCCAGAGCCAGGCAGAGCAGCGCCGAGGGCGCGAGAAGAGAGAGGCTGCGCTTCATTCGCCTGCTCCTTTCTGCGAGGGATTGCCGACCTCCACCTGCGTACCGCTGGTGAGGGAATCAGAGGGGTCGAGCACGATCTCGTCTTCAGGCGTGATCCCGGAGGTGACCTCGAGTGTGCTGCCGTAATCGTGGCCGATCGTGATATCGGTGAGCTGCACGCGGCCGTCCTTCACCACGCCGACCTGCGGCCCTTGTGCGCGGAAGAGCAGCGCATTCGAGGGAATGGTCAGCGCGTGGCGGCCAGGCGGCAGCTTGATGTGAACGAAGACGTAAGAGCCGGGCAGCACCTGGCCCTTGGCATTGTCGATATCGACCTCGATGTTCAAAGTACGGCTGGTCTGGTCAATGGCGTTCGAGTTCCGGACGATCGTGCCGGTGAGCGGATCCGCCGGGTTCGAATCGCGGGTGATCGTGACCTTGTCGCCATTCTTGATGCTGTCGGCGTAGACCTCCGGCACCGAGACGAAGATGCGGATCTGCTGCATCGCAGCCATGTGGAAGAGCTCCCGCGGCGCCATCGAGCCGGCGCTGCCCGAGCCCGCCGTGATGAGGTCGCCGATATCGGTATTGCGGGCGGTGATGACGCCGTCAAAGGGCGCGATCACCTGCTCGTAACTCTGCAGCTGCTGCAGGCGGCGAACATTGGCCTCGGCAGCGGCGAAGAGCGCCTGCTTGGCGGCATAATCGCTGACTACCTGGTCGGTCTCCTGCTTTGAGACTGCATGCTTGGTAAGCAGCGCCTGCCACCGGGCGCTGGTGGTCTCGGCCAGGTTCATATTGGCCTGCGCGCTCTTGAGATCGGCCTGCCCCTGCTGCAATTGTTGATCGAGCTCGGGGGTTTCGATCGTCGCGAGCAGCTGGCCCTTGCGCACATGCGCCCCGATGTCGAAAAACCACTTCTTCAGGTAGCCGCTGGTGCGCGCGTAGATCGGCGTATCGGTGAAAGCCTGGGTATTGCCCGGCAGCACCACCTCCTGCCCGGTCGAGCCGCCCGTCGCATGCGTGACCGTCACGCTCGGGATGGCCGCCTGTCGCGTGCTGTGCTTCAGCTCCCGCTCCGTGACCGCGCGGGAGTGAATGCCGCGGAAGATCAACAGCGCGAGGACGCCAAGCACGATCAGGCCGCCGATCACCGCGCCTTTGCGGCTCGGCGCGGGAGATTGCTGCTCCGGTAACGCCGGCGGCGGAGCTGTGGATGCGGCTGAAGTTGTTGTGGCTACAGTTTCCATCGTTCTAGCACTCCTGTTTGCTGCGCGATCTGCTCACTCAATTGATGCTGCCCGGTCTACGCAAAGTGTTCTTCGAGCTTGGCCCGCTGGCGGGCTTCGGTACTCTTGCGGCTTCCATGCACCAGGGCAAAGACCGAGGGCACAAAGGTCAAGGTGGCGACGGTCGCAAAGAGCAGCCCGCCGATCACCGCGCGGCCAAGCGGCGCATTCTGTTCGCCGCCGTCACCCAGGCCGAGCGCCATCGGCACCATGCCGATGATCATGGCCAGCGCCGTCATGATCACCGGACGGAAGCGTGTCGTGCCGGCCTCGATCGCCGCCCGGATCGCGTCGCCGTGGTCCTGCAGCTGCAGCGTGGCAAATGACACGACGAGGATGCTGTTCGCGGTCGCCACGCCCATGCACATGATCGCCCCCATCAGTGCCGGAACACTCATCCGCGTACCGGTAAGAAAGAGGAACATCACGATGCCTGCCAGCGCCGCCGGCAGCGCCGTGATGATGATGAAAGGATCGACCCAGCTCTGGAAGTTCACCACGATCAGCAGGTACACCAGCACGATCGAGAACACCAGCCCGCCGAGCAGGCCGATGTAGGAATTGCGCATAGTGTTGACCTGGCCCTTCAGCGTGACGAACGTCCCTCGGGGCAGCTCTTTGCGGTCCTGCGCGAGAATGCGGTCGATGTCGTGGCTCACTCCGCCCAGATCGCGGCCCTGTACGCTCGCATAAATATCGACGACCCGGCGGATGTTGTAGTGATTGATCACCGCCATCTCATGGTTGCGGTCGATCGACGCCAGGTCGCCCAGGATCTCCTGGCTCTGTCCAGGCATCGTGGGGCCGGTGTTGCGGTTGATCGGAATATTCTGCAGGTCCTGCATGGAGTCCATATTGACCTGCGGGGTCTGCGCGACCACGTTGTAGTTCACGCCGTTCTTCCAGTTCAGGAAGAACATGGGCGTGACCTGGAAGCTGCCGCTCAACGAGTTCAGGACGCTGGTCGCGACATCGCGCTCCGTGTATCCGCCCTGCGAGGCCTTGGTGCGGTCCACGTCCAGGTGGAGCGTGGGATAGTCAAACGGCTGCTGCAGCCGGAGATCGGTCAGTCCGGGTACCAGCCGCAGCTGCGCAAGCATCTTGTCGGCCACCTGCTTGCTCGCCTGGATGTCATTGCCCTCCAGCTGCACATCGATCGGGGCAGGCAGGCCGAAGTTCAGAATCTGCGTCGTGATGTCGGCCGGCAGGAAATAAAAAGTGGCGTTGGGGAACAGGCGCGGCAGTTGCTCGCGCAGCTTTTTCACGTAGCCGGCCGTCGGGTGATGGTCTTCCTTGAGAGTCACCATCACGTCGCCATCGGCGGCGCCCAGCGTTCCATTGGTCAGGTGCTGAGTATTCATCGAGCTGTAGGGCAGGCCGATGTTATCCAGAATGTTGTCGAGTTCCCCCGGCGGAATCTGCTCGCGAATATGTTGTTCGACCAGGTCGCAGAGTTTGGCCATCTCCTCGATACGCAGGCCGGTCGTGCCGCGAACGTGCAGGATGAACTGGCCGCTATCCGTACTGGGAAAGAAATCCTGCCCTAGAAACGGCAGCAGGACGAAGGCGCAAAGGCAGCAGCCGAGGAAGACCGGCACGAAGAGCAGCCGGTTCAGCACAAACCTCTCCAGCAGCGCATGATATCCGCCGCGAACGCGTTCGAAGCCGCGGTTGAAGCCTCCCTGGAAACGCTCGAAAAGGTTCTTCCGTCCGTAGTGGTGTTCATGCACCTTGAGCAGGTACATCGCGAGCGTCGGCACCAGCGTTCTCGACAGCACGTACGAGGCGAGCATCGCGAAGACCACCGCTTCGGCGAGAGGCACAAACAGGAAGCGCGCGACGCCGCCCAGGAAAAACATCGGCATGAAGACAATACAGATACAAAGTGTGGAAACGAGCGCCGGCACCGAAATCTGCGCCGCGCCTTCGAGGATCGCATTCCGCAGCGGCTGCCCTTCCTCGAGAAAGCGCTCGATGTTCTCGATCGTCACGGTCGCATCGTCCACCAGGATGCCGACCGCCAGCGCCAGGCCGCCCAGCGTCATGGTGTTGATCGTCTCCCCGAGCAGGCTGAGCACGATCACCGAGGTCAGAATCGAGAGCGGGATCGAGATCGCGATGATGATCGTCGAGCGCCAGCTGCCGAGAAAGAGCAGGATCATCAGCGCAGTCAGAGCCGCCGCGATAATGGCCTCGCGAATCACGCCGCTGACCGCGCCGCGCACAAAGACCGATTGGTCTGAGAGCGGAACGATGCGCAGCGCCGGCGGCAAGGTGGACTCGACCCTGGGCAGCAGCTTGCGAATGCCGGAAACCACATCGAGAGTCGACGAATTGCCGTTCTTGAGAATGCTGATCAGCACGCCGCGCCGGCCGTTCTGCCGCACGATATTGGTCTGTACCTGGAAGCCGTCGTTGACCGCGGCGACATCGCGCAGGTAGATGGTGGTGCCGTTCACCTGCTTGATCGGCAGATTGGCAAGGTCTTCGACCGTCCGTGGCGCGGCATTGCTGCGCACGTCGTATTCGCTCTGCCCGATCTTGATCGTTCCGCCCGGCATCACTATGCTTTGCTGGTTGACGGCGGCCAGCAGGTCGCCCGGCGCGATGCCCTTCGACTGCATCGCGCGCTGGTCCATGTTGATGGTGATCTGGCGCTGCTTGCCGCCATACGGCAGCGGGATCACCGAGCCGGGCACCGAGATCAATTGGGGGCGCACAAAGTTCTGCGCGTAGTCGTTCAACTGCTGCTCTGACAAGTCCTTGCCAGAGATGCCAAGCTGCAGGATCGGCACGCTCGATGCCGAGAAGTTGATGATCTGCGGCGGCAGAATCCCCGGAGGCAGCTGCCGCAGCAGGTATTGCGAAGCCGCTGTGACCTGCGCGTTCGCCGTATCGAGGCTCGCACCCGGCTGCAGAAAGACTTTGACGACCACATAGCCGTTGTAAGTGGTCGATTCGATGTGCTCGATATTATCGACCAGCGTGGTCAGCGCCTTCTCATAGGGAGAGGTCAGCCGCCCTTCCAGGTCTTCAGGGTTGAGCCCGGTATACGTCCAGCCGATCGAGACGACCGGAATATTGATATTGGGGAAGATGTCGGTCGGCGTCCGCATGATCACGACCGGGCTCAACAAGAGAATGAGCAGTGCCAGCACAATGAAGGTGTAGGGCCGGTTGAGAGCTAGTTTTACGATCCACATGGGTGAAAGCGTCCTTCGCGCGGGAACTGCTCGGGAACCCAGCTGCGGTTCCCCAAGGCCTTGTACTTAGACAGTTGTCCCCAGTCCATGGTTTCCCGGATATATCAGTGGACTGTGATCGGAAAAACAGCTAGCTTGTCGTATGGAATTGCGTCATCTCCGCTATTTTATCGCTGTCGCCGAAATGAAGGGGTTCAGTCATGCTGCCCGGCGCCTCTATGTCTCGCAATCGGCCATCAGTGAGCAGATCGCCGACCTCGAGCGCGAGCTGGGCGTCGAACTGCTCTCCCGCAATCGACGCCAGGTGGTGGTCACCGAGCAGGGGGGAGTCTTCCTTGAAGAAGCCAAAAAGATCGTAGCCGCCGCCGAGAACGCAGTCGAAATCGTGCGGCGATCGGCGCGCGGCGAGATCGGCACCCTGCGCATCGGCTTCTTCACCAATGGAGTCGGCGAATTCTTCTCCCGCCTCATCCGCCAGTTTCGCAGCGACTATCCCGAGGTACGGCTCTCCTTGTTTGAGATGGCCGCTCTGCAACAGATGGAGGCGCTCGCCAATGGCTCAATCGACGTGGCCATTACCCGCCCGCTCGACCCGCGCTTTGCCGGCGTCCTCGAGTCGGAGCTTCTCTTTGAGGAGCCCATCGTCGCCGTGCTGCCACGCGAGCATCCCCTCGCAGCGCCTACCGTGGAGCTGAGCGCGCTTGCCTTCGAACCCCTCGTGCTGATCGAGCGGGAGGCGTGGCCATTGCTCTTCGATGCCATCATCACGCTTTGCTCCCAGGCAGGCTTCTCGCCCCGCATCGCCAACATGTCGGGGCGAACCCCGGCCGTGCTCACCCTGGTCGCCGCCGGCGAGGGCATCTCGCTGATGACCGCCGGCGTGAAGCGATTTCTCTTCAAGGAACTCGTCTTCTGCAAGCTCACGCCCACCAGTTCCATGGGGCTCGTGGTCGCCTGGAGAGCGCAGAACAAGTCCAGGATCCTCGAAGCCTTCCTCAGCCTCGTCCGCTCCGAAAAGGAAACAATCCGCCGCTCCGTAGCCAGCCCTGACTGAAAATCGCCGGGCCATTTCGCAGCGGCACCTATTTCGCGCCGGTACCTTCGAGCAGGACGGTGGAGTCGCTGGCTCCATTGCTGCCCAAGGTCAGAGTGATGCTGTGCGGCCCTTCCGTCAGCGCCGTGAACTGGATATTGACATTGCAGGTACGGCCGTGACCTTGTATCCAGCGTCATCGTCTTGCTGCACGGCGCCGCTCGGTCGCCCGGGCTTGCAGAGGTTGGCGCTGCCGAAGTTCACCGACGGCGTCGCCCCGGCAAAGGTCAAGCTCTGAGCGTTAAGGCTCGCGTGAGCCAGAAGCGTGAAGGCTGCGCCCATCAGCAGCAACGCCGGGTGAAGGCGTTCGTGCTGGCGGCAGGATTCGGCTGGAGGGAGAACAGACAGAGTTTTCATCGGAAAACCCTCGGGGACAAAGTTGGAAGCGCGGAAGAGAATACCCCGCACCTGCTCCTTATTCAAGCTAACTAACCACCCGTTACACCGGGAGCGATGCAACCGGGGTACAGCCAAGTCCTGGCTGACCAGCCTGACTTAGACTTACTCCCCCGGCTCATCATAGGAGTTCGTGTAGTCCGCTTCTTCCGCCTGGGTAAAAATCGAGTAAAGAAGCACGGCCGAATACTTCGCGCTCTGGCCATTGTCGAATGTAATCACCACGCTATCGCTCAAGCGGTCGGCGGAGACGAGATGCGGGGTCCTCTCACTAGGCATGAAAGCAGTATGGCACGCACTCCTCCCATAGTCTCTCTCCCGCCAGACACTCGCGGCGCGCCCTTGCTTGCTATGGTTGCGCCCTGCTCTCGACGATCGACACGCCTGGCTGAGCGAAAGCGTCGACGATCATCTGCCGGCCGAACTGCACCTCTTCGCCGCTCACCGTGTGCGGCCTGCCGGGGTAGCGGCGGATGGTCACCTTCGCCTGCATGCCGGTAAGCACCTGCGCGGACTCTTCCACCCGCGTCCACGGCACATGCGGGTCAGGATCGCCGGAGCCGAGAAAAGCCGGCGTCCCCTTCAGATCGCCGGGGTAATCTTCCGCACGGATCGACGGCCCGATCAGCCCGCCGGTAAGCGCAATCAATCCGGCATACCTGGCCGGATGGCGCGCGATGAACTCGGTCGTCAGGCAGGCCCCCTGCGAAAAGCCGCAGATCACGATTCTCTCCGTCGAGAGGCCGCAGTCGATCGCCCTCTGCACCGTGGCCGCGATCTTGTGGAGCGCCGAGCTAAGCCACGGTTCGTTCTGCTCCCGCGGCGCAAGAAACGAGTACGGGTACCAGGTGTGATCGGCGGCCGCCGGCGCCAGGTACGCCACCCCGGGATGATGCATCACATGCGCCAGGTTCAGGATGTCTTCAGCCGACGCGCCCCGCCCGTGAAGCAGGATAACCGCGCCGATAGCCTCGGCCAGCGGCGCGCCAAAGTGGCGCACCGGCTGGCCGGCATGCGGGTCGTTCGACTCGGAACCGCCGCTCATGCCGGCACGCTCGCCTTGTGCAGCGTAAGCGGGGTAAGGCGCTGCTCGAGCGCGGCCCGCCGGGGTTCAAGCCACTCGGGAATGCGCAGCTCCTCGCCTAGCGACTCGATCGGCTCATCCAGCGCAAATCCCGGCGGGTCTGTCGCCAGCTCAAAGAGCACGCCGCCCGGCTCGCGAAAATAAATGGAGTGAAAATAAGTGCGATCCATGACCGGCGTGACGTCGAGATACTCGCCGATCACCTCGCGCCATTCGAGCTGCGCGGCGTCATCGGGCGCACGGAAGGCAATATGATGCACGCTGCCGGCGCCCGACCTGCCATGGCTGGCCTGTGGGTCGATGACCAGGTCGATGTGGTTGCCGAGCGCATTGCCGTCGGCGGCGAAGCGCAACCGGTTGCCCTCTTCGGCAATTTTGTGAAAGCCGAGCACATTGAGGAAGTCGCCCGTAGCCTGGGCGCTCCGCTCAAGCAGCGTGACCCCGAAAATGCCTCGAATCGAGTCTTCCGCCGGTACCGATGCGTATCGCGACGCGTTTGGAGCGGCAACATCGGCGTGGCCGACGATTTCGATCTTCATCCCATCCGGATCGGGAAACGTCAGCACCTCTTCGTCGAAGCGCCTGCCGGTGCGTGCGACCGACACGCCATGCTCCAGCAGACGTTTTTCCCAATAACCAACAGAGCCCAGCGGGACGCTGAACGCGGTCTGTGCCACTTCGCCGGCTCCCGCCTGCCCGCGGCTCGCCTTCGGCCAGGGAAAGAAGGTAAGGATCGTCCCCGGAGATCCGGCGTCGTCGCCAAAGTAGAAGTGATACGTGCCCGGGTCGTCGAAGTTGACGGTGCGCTTCACGAAGCGCAGGCCGAGTACCTCGGTGTAGAAGTCGAGATTGCGCTGTGGGTCAGACGCAATAGCGGTAACGTGGTGCAGTCCAACGATGGGTATCGGCATGCAACCTTCTTTCGTTGTAATCGATGTCGTTGTAATAGATGTTGCAACGACTAAATTGGTCGCAAGCCGGCCTTGCCACGAATTCAAAGGAAAATCTCAAACACCCACAACTCCCGAAGATCCGCAGGGCTTGCCACGACCGGCCAGCTTCCGCCCCGCCCAGTCAACCGCTAAAGCGCCAACCGCCAAAGCGCCAACCGCTAAAGCGCGATCGTCACCGCCTTGGTTTCCGTGTAGTTGCGCAGCGCTTCTTCGCCCATCTCGCGTCCCCAGCCGGACTGCTTGTACCCCCCAAAGGGAAGCGAAGCGTCGAAGACGTTATGGCAGTTCACCCACACCGTGCCGGAGCGAATGCGGCTGGCCATCTTGTGCGCCGTCGACAGGTCCTTCGTCCAGATGCTCGCCGCCAGGCCGAAGACCGTGTCGTTGGCTTCGGCCGCTATGCGGTCGAAGTCGCTATCGGAGAAGGGCTGCGCGCATACCACCGGGCCGAAGATCTCTTCCTGCACGACCTTCATCTGCGGCGTGGTCTTCGAGAGCACCGTCGGCTGCACGAAATAGCCCTTGCTCCCGCTGGCGTGGCCGCCGGCCAGCAGCTGCGCGCCCTCTTCGACGCCTAGGTTGATGTAGCCGGTCACGCGGTTGAACTGTTCATCGCTGACCAGCGGCCCCATCTCGGTAGCCGGATCGATACCGGGCCCGATCTTGATCTTGCCAGCGATGCGGCTGACGCCTTCGACGACCTGGTCGTAAATTTTTTCGTGGACCATGAGCCGCGATCCGGCGCAGCAGCACTGGCCCTGGTTAAAGAAGATGGCGCTCGCCGCCCCGGCGATGGCCTTGTCCAGGTCGGCGTCGGGAAAGACGATTGCCGGGCTCTTGCCGCCAAGCTCCAGGGTCACTTTTTTCAGATTTCCGGCTGCCGCCTGCACGATCAGGCGACCCACCTCGGTCGAGCCGGTAAAGGCGACCTTGTCGACCAGCGGGTGCGCGGCCAGAGGGGCTCCGGCGCCCTCGCCAAACCCGGTCAGCACGTTCACCACTCCTTCGGGGAAGCCGGCCTCGTGGATCAGTTCCGCTAGCCGAAGCCCCGACATGGGGGTCTGTTCGGCCAGCTTCAGAACGATCGTACAACCGGCCGCCAGCGCCGGCCCGAGCTTCCATGCCGCCATCAGCAAGGGAAAGTTCCACGGGATAATCTGCGCCGCGACGCCGACCGGCTCGCGCAGCGTGTAGGAGTGGTAGTCGCCCGGAAAGGAAAGCGGCAGCGTCGCTCCGCTGATCTTCGTCGCCCAGCCGCCCATGTAGCGGAACATGTCGACCGCCAGGGGAACGTCGGCGGCGCGGGCAACCGAAATGGGCTTGCCGTTATCGAGCGCTTCGAGTTCGGCGAACTCTTCCAGATGCTGTTCCAGCAGGTCGCCCAGCCTCCACAGCATGCGCCCGCGCTCGGAGGGTTTCATCCGCGTCCAGGGCCCATGATCGAAGGCCTTGCGCGCGGCGCGAACGGCGCGGTCGACGTCTTCCGCTTCCGCCTCTGGAACATAGGCCATCACTTCGCCGGTCGCCGGGTCGTAGACCGGAAAGCTCTTGCCGGAAGCAGCGAAGACGAAGCGTCCGCCGATGAACATGCGATGTTTCTGGGTAAGGAAGTCAGCAGTGCGGCTGCTGGCGCGAGAGTCGATGGGGAGAGTTGCCACAAGATCCTCCTGCGGGCGGCGGGCTTTCTCGATGCCAGATATATCTCGAGAGGCAACAGCCAGTCCGGGTACTGCCGACCACGATAGCACCGCGACGAAACGGTTGGCGAGGGGGAGCCCTGCGCCTTAAGCAGCGCCGGAAGACGCCCTTGCCGCGATTGCCGCGCAACAAACGGCGATCCCCAGCCAGGCAAAAAGGGCTGGCACATGGCCAGCCCTTTTTGGTCCAATCTGCACAACGGAACGACTGCCTCTTGCGCGGCTACTGCCCCTTGCGCGCCCGGCCGCGGCGGAACATTTCGCCCACCGTCTTGATGAAGTGCTGCGCTCCGGCAGGGGTCGGTGTCGCGCCGCTCAGAATCTCCTTGTAAGGAATCTCCTTGCCGTAGTAAGACGCGGTGTCTGGCGCGTTCTGGTTCACCACATCGCCCGTCAGGTCGACGCCCGCAAAGAGGCCCTTGCTGCGCGAATACGTAAGAAACTCGGCGTTCGCCAGCTCCGTGGTCGAAGCCTGCGAGTTTCGCCCCACCGGGCCGGCCGAGGCTGCAGCGTCCCCGCCCAGCTTGACCTTGTCGCGCAGCAGATCGTCCGCGCTCTTCGGGTTCAACCCCACCAGCACCAGGTCGGTCGACTGGCCGCCGGCCTGCAATCCAAAGCTGGCGCCTGTCATCTGGACAAAGACGGGGGCGCTCCACGCATGCCCGGTGCGGCAGGTCGCCACGCCCTGCCCGTATTGCGCGCCCACCAGGAAGGCGGCCTTCTTGAACCCCGGAATAACAATGACGCAGTGGGCCTTGGCTGCGATATCCAGAGGAATGCCCTGGTCCGGAGTCGCCATCAACTCGTGCAGCACGGCGTGCGCCGCCTGGATGCGTTCGTTCAATTTCTCTGGACTGGAGGCGTCAGCTACCGCTACACCGCTGAGGCTTACTGCGACGAGAGCTGCAGCAATTATTTGTTTCATAGGCTCCTTGCTTTCTGGAAAAATCCTGTAGCCGTACTGGCTCAAAATACTAGGAATCGAAAAATGCCAGCAAGGTTGTCGAATGAAAAAGAAACAAGCCGGCAGGAAAGCAGGATAGATACCCGCGGCGCTCGCCTTGCCACCCGCGATAAGTGAGCCAAGGCGCTCAGGTAGCCTTGATCTGTCTCTGCTCGCCAGGCAGAGGCGCCGGCAACGTTGGCCCGCTGTCGTCCTTGAGATCGACCCCGCTTCGCTTCAGCCGGCAGGCCTGCTCCACCAGGTAATGCAGCGTGTGCGCCGCTCTCTGCGGAGTGACTCCGTCAAGGCGCACGTTCGAGATGCAGTTTCGCTCCGCATCCGTGCGGCCCGCCCGGGGGCCATACGTGAGATAAATCCCGAGGCTATCGGGAGAGCTCAGGCCCGGGCGTTCCCCAATCAGGGTCACACTGATCCCGGCCCGCAATATCTCCCCTATCTCATCGCCGAGAGCGACACGTGCCTGTTCTGCGACGATGACCGGGCCAATCCTCACGCCTCGCAAGAGGGCCTGGCTTTCGCGAATCACCGCAACCGCATACCGTGCCGGAGCCAGGGCAGAGAGCCCGTCGTCAATGATGAAAAGCACATCTATCGGCGCCGGCCGCTCTTGCGCTTCGAGCAGGCGGCGACTCGCTTCGTTCAGCGTCCGGCCCAGGTCGGGACGGCGCAGGTACGTAACACGGTCAGCCGCGGCGCTATGCACCCGCAGCGCAGCGAGACCGGCCCCGCGAAGCTCAGCCAGCAGCCCTTCCGTGTTCAGCGGCGTCTGGACAGCGTCCCGCGCGAGAGCGTGCGCCAGGCTGAAATCCAGGAGGTCGCCCGTTAGAAGACTGTCCCCGGCGCGCCCCAGGGCTATGCGGGCAGGGGTGAACTGGCGAAGCGCGGCCAGAGACGCTGCCGGGGCCCGAAGGCGCTCCGATTGGTCCGCAATCCGGATTCCACTCCGTGGCCCGATCCGGTCGCTCTCCGCGTCTTCGCCTGTCACGCTTCCTCCAGCAATTGCGCCGCATGGGGAAGAAGAGGCCGTCTTCCGCCACTCTCGTCAAGATCGCCGCGCCTGTCCGTGATCCCCATGGTTTCGAGCCACGCCTCAAACTCCGGGGCGCGTTTGAGGCCCAGCACCCGGCGGATATAAAGCGCATCATGGAACGACGTGCTCTGGTAGTTGAGCATCACGTCATCGGCTCCGGGAACGCCCATGATGAAGTTCACCCCGGCGACCCCGAGCAGCGTGAGCAGAGCATCCATATCGTCCTGGTCGGCCTCGGCGTGGTTGGTATAGCAGATGTCGCAGCCCATCGGCAGGCCCAGCAGCTTGCCGCAGAAATGGTCTTCCAGGCCGGCGCGGATGATCTGCTTGCCGTCATAGAGATATTCCGGCCCGATAAAGCCGACTACGGTATTCACCAGCAGCGGGCAAAACTTCCGGGCGACCGCGTAAGCGCGGGCTTCGCACGTCTGTTGGTCCATGCCGTGGTGGGCGTTGGCCGAGAGCGCGCTGCCCTGGCCGGTCTCGAAGTACATGAAGTTGTCGCCGATCGTTCCGCGGCCGAGTGAGCGGCCCGCCTCGTAGGCTTCATCGAGAATGCCAAGGTGAATCCCAAAGCTGGCATTCGCTTTCTCGGTTCCGGCAATGGATTGGAAGACCAGGTCGACCGGCGCGCCCTGTTCGATGGCCCGGATCGTGTTCGTCACGTGAGCCAGCACGCAGGACTGGGTCGGCGCATCGTATCTCCGCCGGAAATCGTCCAGCATCTGGAGCAGCGTGACCGCTGCGGCCAGGCTGTCCGTTGCCGGATTGATGCCGATCACCGCGTCGCCGCAGCCATAGAGTAGCCCATCGAGCATCGACGCGGCGATCCCGCGCACGTCGTCCGTCGGATGGTTCGGCTGCAGCCGCACCGACAGCCGGCCCTCCAGGCCGATCGTATTCCGAAAGCGCGTCACCACCCGGCACTTGCGCGCAACCAGGATCAGGTCCTGGTTGCGCATGAGCTTTGAGACCGCCGCCGCCATCTCCGGCGTAATCCCGGCCGCCGCCGCAGCCAGAGCTTCGGTCGTGGCGGCCGGGCTCAGCAGCCAGTTGCGGAACTCCCCGACGGTCAGGTCGGCGATCGCAGCAAAGGCGCTCCGATCGTGATCGTCGACGATCAGCCGGGTCACCTCATCCTGCTCATAAGGAACCAGGGCCTCCTGCAGAAATTGATTGAGGGGAACCTCGGCAAGCGTGATGCGCGCCATCATCCGCTCCTGTTCGCTCGAGGCTGCCACCCCGGCAAGCAGATCGCCCGAGCGTGCCGGCGTGGCCTTGGCCAGCAGGCTCTTGAGGCCGTCGAAGGTCCAGGTCACGCCGCGAAAGCTGTGTCGGTAGGGCATTCTAAAAGCCAGTGTAGGCGTGGGAACTGCTTCCGCGCACCTGCAAAGACTCTACGGCCGCCCTCGATTTTCTTTCTTCGCCAGACCCTCTCGTAATACTGTGTTGGGATGCAGGCAGCTGATAGCAAAACCAATGCCTCTGCGCTGACCCTCCGCGGCCTCTGCAAGTCATTCGGCGCCGTGGCCGCAGTCAATGGGCTCGACCTGGAGGTCGCGCGCGGGGAGTGCTTCGGTCTGCTCGGACCGAACGGCGCGGGCAAAACCACAACCATCGAAATCTGCGAAGGGCTGACAACGCCGGATTCGGGAACCGTCGAGTTGCTCGGGCTCGACTGGCGCAGCCAGTCGAAGGAGCTTCGCCAGCGCATCGGCATTCAACTCCAGGAAACGCAGTTTCCCGACAAGCTGACCGTCGAAGAGACGATCCAGCTCTTTCGCAGCTTCTTTGCGCGCAGTGTCTCGATCGACCAGTCGATTGCCATGGCCCAGCTTGAGGAAAAGCGGACGGCGCGGGTCGGCGGCCTCTCCGGCGGCCAGAAGCAGCGCCTGGCCATGGCCTGCGCCCTGGTCGGCGATCCGGAGCTGCTCTTCCTGGACGAGCCGACCACGGGCCTCGATCCCCAGGCCAGGAGAAATCTCTGGGACCTGGTCGATCAGCTCAAGGGCGCCGGCCGGACCATCATCCTCACGACCCATTACATGGACGAGGCGGAGCAGCTCTGCAACCGTGTCGGCGTCATGGACCACGGCCGCATCATCGCGCTCGGCACCCCCAAAGAATTGATCGCCTCGATCGGCGGCGAGCAGATCGTCGAGTTCGCCCTGGCCGATGGCGCGCCGTTGGACCAGGCTCTCCTCACGCAGATTCCCGGCGTCCGGTCCTACAACGTCCACGCCGGGCTGCACCAGCTCTTCGTCACCGAACTCCACACGGCCGTCCCGCCGGTCTTTGCCTCGCTCGCCGCCCAGGGCTTGCACCTGGCCGAGTTCCGCACCCACTCCGCCACCCTCGAAGATGTCTTCGTTTCGCTCACGGGAAGGAAGCTGCGCGATGAGTAAATTGGCCGATAACTCGCTGTTTCAGCTCACGGCAACCCGCTTCCGGCTCTTCTTTCGCGAGCCGGAGGCAGTCTTCTGGATCTTCGTGTTTCCCATCCTGCTTTCCGTCGGCCTCAGCATCGCCTTTCGCAACCGGCCGGCCGACGTGCTGCCCGTCGGGGGCGCAACAGAAGCGATCACCCGGTCCCTCAACACCCAGGCCGGACTGCATGCGACGACCTTTAACCAGGCGGACGGAGCCCAGGCGCTCGCCACCGGCAAAATCCTGCTGCTGGCCGTTCCTCAAAGTGAAAGCGGCGCCGTCACCTTCAACTACGACAACACCAACCCCGACGCGCGAACCGCCCGCCTGCTCGCCGATCGAGCCATCGAGCGGGCCGCCGGCCAGCAGGAGACGGTCCCGATCGCGACCCGCCAGGTCAGCGAGGCAGGATCGCGATATATCGATTTCGTCATTCCCGGGCTGCTCGGCATGAACCTGATGAGCTCGGCGATCTGGGGCATGGGCTTTTCGATCGTCGAGGCGCGGCAAAAGAAGCTGCTCAAGCGCCTGGTGGCTTCGCCCATGCCGCGCTGGCAATATCTGACCTCCTACCTGCTCTCGCGACTGCTGCTGCTCGCGATCGAGGTTGGGGTTTTTCTAGGATTTGCCAGGCTGGTCTTTGGCGTCCCGTTCCGCGGTTCCCTGTGGCAGCTCGGCCTGGTCTGCGTCCTCACATCCCTGGCCTTTTCTGCACTCGGCATCCTGGTCGCCTCGCGGGCAAAAACCATGGAGGCCGCCTCCGGCATGATGAACCTCGTCATGCTCCCCATGTGGATTCTCTCCGGCGTCTTCTTCTCCGCCAGCCGCTTTCCCGCCGTCATCCAACCCTTCATCCGCGCCCTGCCGCTCACCGCCGCCATCGACGCCTTACGCGGGAACATGCTCCAGGGAATCTCGCTCATCCACCTGGTCGCGCCGGTATCGATTCTGCTGATCTGGCTGCTGGTCGCGTTTTCCGTCGGCTTGAAGATCTTTCGCTGGAGGTAAACCTTGTCTCAAGCAAAAAAACCGGCCTCGATGGCATACTCCGTCGAGGCCGCTCTGCAAACACTCCTGTTATGCCGAAGCAGCCGGCGTGAAGCCGTCGCATCCGCTCACCGGCGTCACCTTCAGGTGCAGCGGAGCATGCTTCGGATGACCGCACTCATCGATCAGGCTGTCCGGAGCCTGGTGCGAGGTAAGAATCGCGATCAGACCTTCGTTCTGTTTGTGCGCTTCTCCGAAGTGCGAACACAGTCCGCATTGTCCATCATGAATTGCCGCCATCATGACCTCCTGGGTCGACATCGTTTCGTTGTTCAGTATGATGCAGGGGAACCGCTCGAGACAATGAAAAAAGTTGCCGTAACTTATTGATACCCGACGTACTTAGTCGTATTTAACGGCGACCGGTCCGGTCGCTGTTCTCGACGCCTCGCGTACACTCAGTTGGGAACGATGTCTTTTGCCCAGCGACTCCGCAGGTTCCGCTTTGATCGTCCGCAACGGATCGCGGCAGTGCTGCTCTTTCTGCTCGCCGCCCAATGCTACTGGGTCATTCGCCACCAGACGCTGACCGAGCGCGATTACGAATACGCTCGCTGCGGCCGCGAGATGTGGGAAAAACCATCTCCCCTCGCCGGCTACTTCACCAGCTGTGGCAACATTCACGACGGCACTCTGGCCTACCGCGCCGCCGGCCTGCCGCTGACCATCGAACGCATCCTCTCCGGCCAGTCGTCGTCCAACTCGCCGTGGGAGCTGCGCCACCAGCTGCAATACGTGCTGCTCTTGATGCGGCTGCCATTCCTCCTCTGCGGCATCTTTCTGGGCGCCGCGCTGTGGTGGGTCACCCGGCGGCTCTTCGGCAACGAAGGCGGCGTCGTCGCGCTCTCGCTCTACTGTTTCTCGCCCGAGATCGTTCGCGCCTGCACCTATCCCAATGCCGAGATCCTCGTCGCCTTCGGCTTCTTCGCCGCCGTCTACACCGCGATCGGTGTCGCCCATGCCATGCAGGGGCCGCCCCGCAAGTGGCGTCCGCGCATCCTCCTGCTGATTGCCGCCTTCGGCTTTACAGCCGCGGCGCATATTGCTGCCTGGCTGCTCGCCTTTGCCCTGGCCATAGGCTTCATGATCTATCTTGCGGAGCGACGCCGCGCTTACCTCATCCCGGTAGCCTTCTATTCCGTAGTCGGAACCCTGCTGCTGCTCTTTGCCTCCTACGGCTTCCGGCCGGATGCCTTCAGCTACGTCTTTCGCAGCGCCGCCGCCAGGATGTGGTTCTCCCTCGATCCGGTAAAGGCATTCTTCGCCTCGCTGCCAAATGCCGGAGTGACGCTGGCAGCCGGAATCGCGCTGCTGCTCTTCGTCGCCGTGCGGCGGTCGCGTTACTTCGGCAACTTTGCTGCCCTGCTGGTCGCCGCCCTGCTGCTCCCGGTCATCACGACAGGGGTTCAGGGGAAGCCCTGGCTCTGGGCTTTGCCGTTCCTGCTGACGTTCATCGGCGGTGTCTTCGCCGATGCCCTCGAGACGCCGCAACGGCGCATTTTCCTGGCCGCAACAGCCGGAGTTCTCCTGCTCCAGGCGGCCCTCTGCGTGGCCTCCCTGTCCGCTCTCTCTGCATAACCCGCCAAGTGCCACGCAGCATTGGACTTACCGCGCCACTACCCTCTTGCCACCAGCTAAGTATTTGCGTATCATAGAGATAGACCTTGTCGCGGGAGCGCTTCTGCTGCCCTGAGGGCCTCGCAAGGGCTTGGCCTCTATCCTGCGGCAACTCAACCTCTTCACGGAAAGCAAACATGGCAAACGACGAAAATCCGCTCCTGCCTCTGGGCGGCGGCGATGGCAACGACGGTACCAATGGAACGGGCGGCCCGACCGGGGCGTCGAGTATTATCCCGATCAATATCGAAGAGGAGATGCGTAGTTCCTATCTCGCTTATTCAATGTCGGTCATCGTTGGGCGGGCTCTGCCCGATGTGCGCGATGGATTGAAGCCGGTGCATCGGCGCATTCTGTACACGCTGCACGAGATGGGCCTGCAGTACAACAAGAGATATGCCAAGTGCGCCAAGGTTGTGGGTCAGGCGATGGGTGTCTTCCATCCCCACGGCGACTCGGCGATCTATGACACCATGGTGCGCATGGCCCAGCCTTTCAGCCTGCGCTATCCGCTGATCGACGGGCAGGGAAATTTTGGCTCGGTCGATGGCGATCCGCCGGCGGCGATGCGGTACACCGAAAGCCGCATGATGCGCATTGCCAGCGAGTTGCTCGCCGACATCGATATGGAGACGGTGGACTTCACGCCGAACTATGACGAGTCGACGATGGAGCCGACGGTTCTGCCGACCCGCATCCCGAACCTGATCGTCAATGGCTCGAATGGGATCGCCGTCGGTATGGCGACCAACATCCCGCCGCACAACCTCACTGAGGTCGTCAACGCGACCATCGAGATGATCAACAACCCGCATGCCGGGTTGATCGATGTCCTGAAGCACGTTCACGGGCCCGATTTTCCGACCGGCGGCTTTCTCTACGGCCGCGGCGGCATCGCCCAGGCCTATGCCACCGGGCGCGGCAAGTTTCTCATTCGCGCCAAGGTCTCGACTGAAAACATCACCAAGGAAAAACAGGCGATCATCGTCAGCGAGATTCCGTACCAGGTCAACAAGATGAAGTTGATCGAGCGGATCGCCGAGCTTTATCACGAGAAGGTGATCGACGACATCACCGACGTGCGCGACGAAAGCGACCGCGACGGCATGCGCATTGTCATCGAGCTGCGCCGCGGCGCCGAAGCGCAGATCGTGCTCAACCAGCTCTACAAGCACACCCAGATGCAGGAAAGCTTCTCGATGATCTTTTTGGCGGTCGTCAATGGCCAGCCGAAAGAGCTTCCTCTGCATGTGGCGATTCAGCACTTTATCGATCATCGCGTCGATGTCGTCCGCCGCCGCACCGCCTACCTGCTGCGCAAGGCCCGCGAGCGGGAGCATATTCTCGAGGGCTACAAGATTGCTCTCGACAATCTCGACACGGTCATCAGGATCATCCGCGGCTCGGGCAGCCGCGCCGAGGCGCGCGAAAACCTGCGCACCTGGTCGCTCGGCTCCGAGATCGTCATCAATCTCGATAAAGACACCAGCAGCCTCAACATCGCTCCGGGCATGAGCTACCGGCAGATCGATGCCGTGCTCGAACTGCAGCTCTACAGGCTCACCCAGCTCTCGATCGATGAGTTGCTCAAGGAACTGGCAGCGGTCCGCGAAAACATCGCCGAATACGAGTCGATCCTCGCCTCCGAAAAGAAGCTGCGCGGCGTCATCGTCAAGGAACTCGAAGACGTCAAGAAGCAGTACGGCGATGCGCGCCGGACACAGATCGTCGATGAGAGCGCCGAGCTGCAGCTCGAAGACCTGATCGCCGACGAACAGGTCGCGGTCACCGTCTCCCACTCCGGCTACCTCAAGCGGACGCCGATCTCCACCTACCGCCAGCAGCGCCGCGGCGGCACCGGCCGTCTCGGCATGAAGACCCGCGAGGAAGACTTCGTCTCGCAGCTCATCATCGACTCGACCCATGCCTACCTGCTCTGCTTCACCAACACCGGGCGCGTCTTCTGGCTCAAGGTCTACGAGATCCCCGATATCGGCGCAGCCGGCAAGGGCAAGGCGATCGCCAGCCTGCTCAACCTGCTGCCCGGCGAACAGGTGCGCAATATCCTGCCCGTCCGCAATCTCGAAGAAGAAGGCAAGTTCATCTTCTTCGCGACCCAGAAGGGCACCGTCAAGAAGACGCCGCTCAAGGACTTCTGCAACGTCATGGCCCGGGGCATCATCGCCATCGGCATCGACAAGGATGACGAGCTGATCGGCGTCCGTCTCACCGACGGCAGCCAGGTCGTCTTCCTCGCGACCCATGAAGGCATGGCCATCCGCTTCGACGAGAACGATGTCCGTTCCATGGGCCGCCCCGCCTACGGAGTGCGCGGCATCGACCTCGGCAAGAACGATTATGTCGTCGGCCTCGCCGCGACTCCCAAGGAGCGAGTGGCCAACGGCGTCGGCGGCAACACGCCCAGCCTCATCCTCTCCGTCACCAGCAACGGCTTCGGCAAGCGGACCGATGTCGATGCCTACCGCCTCCAGACCCGCGGCGGCAAGGGCGTCATCAACCTCAAAACCGGCGCGAAAAACGGCAAGGTGCAGTCGATCAACCTGGTCGACGAGACCTCGGAGCTGATGGTGATCAGCCAGTACGGCAAGATCATCCGCATCGACACCAAGACGGTGCGCGCCGCCGGACGCTCCACCCAGGGCGTCAAGCTCCTCAACCTCGAAGAGGACGACAAGGTCGCCGCCGCAGTCGTGATCCCTCCCGAAGAGGCCAAGGCCGAACTCGAAGACGGCACGCTCCTGCAGTAGAAGATGCAACGCTGCCGGAGTCGTAGATCGGAAGTAGAAATGACAAGGGGGTGGTCATCGCTGACCGCCCCTCTCTTTTGAGGCTACCGGAGTGGGATAGCGACCCTCCCCACGCTGTCAGCAAACCAGGGCGCCCCATTCATGCCATCTGTTGGCTTGAGTAGGATAGCGACCTCCACGCCAGAAATGTCTTAAGGAAAGGGCTCTCTCCAAAGTTGTCAAGAGCCCCAACTGAAAATACTCTGTAACTCCCTCATTCTAAGCAGACGAAAGTCGCTCCGACTTGGCATGGTGAAACCCTCTGATTTGGTAAACTAAAGAGAGATCAAGCTTGGAAAGGGACGTCAACGTGAACCTCCAGCCCAAATCGCACGGACTGAACAAGTCGCACGGACTGAATAAGAGGAACGCCTTGCCCTCCTGCTTGAATAGAATCAAGAACTTAGCCCAGATCACCCGCCGTAAGCCAATCAAATAAAAGAATTTACAAGAAAATACCAGGGGGAGGGGGTGGGTAGGCCGCCGATCTCCTGACATGGAAAGAAAAAGCGAGTTGAGGAGCGCTCCTGAGATCGCGGGACAACCCCCCACTCGAGACGGTCGAAGCGACTTCCCGTTACTGCGTGACGGCCTTCGCGGCGGCGCGATGGCCTTGGGGAAACACCGCCTGCTGGCGCTGCTTCTTGTCTTCATGCGAAATCAGAAGCGCCTCCATCTGGCGGACCAGGTCGGAGGTATTCATCGGCTTGACCAGCATCTCATCGACGCCATCTTCCTGCCATTCGGAACCGGGCAGCGGGAAGGCTGTCAGCATGGCCACCGCGGGCTGGTAGGGCGCTGCCTTCGCGGCGCGAACCACCTCGGTGCCTGCCGTCTCGCTCTCCATACGCATGTCGGTGATGACCATGTGGTAGACATTGGCGCGAATCTTCAGCTTCGCCTCTTTGGCCGAGGCAGCGGTTTCGACCTCGAAGCCGTTAATCTCGAGAATCGCCTTGAGCGTCAGCAGGATCGTCAATTCGTCGTCAACAAGCAGAATTCGCCGTTTCATCATAGGGCTACTCCAGGGGAGAACTGTTCGCTCTAGCTCTAAGCCTACAGGAGAGAGCGATAGCAGTGCAGGCAGCGTTAACCCCGGAACTCGCGCCATCTCTTTCGGCCCACGCGCAGGGATGGATAGCACTGGTCCCATTCATCGAGATCGACTGACCGGTCAGTCGGACCGGTCAGTCGATTGATAGACTGGTTAACGTGGCAGAATATCACGTGGAGAACTTCGGCTGCCGCGCGAGCCGCGCCGATGGCGAGGCGATCGCTTCCGGATTGCGGAGCGCCGGCCTGTCCCAGGCGCCCGACGCAACCACCGCCGCCGTCGTCATTCTGAACACCTGCAGCGTCACCGAAGAAGCCGATCGCAGCGCCCGCGCCTATCTCCGCCGCGTCCGCCGCTCCAACCCCGGCGCCCGCGTGGTCTTTACCGGCTGCTACGCGCAGCGCGCGCCGCATGAGGTGGCGGCGCTCGCCGGCGTCGACGCCGTGGTCGGGAACAGCCATAAATCCCGCGTAGTCGAGGCCGCGCTTTCCCCGCTCCCTGCTGCCGGCCGGCCGGCCGGGGCATTCGTCCCCCTCGACCAACTCTACCGTTCGGGGCTGCCAGGGTCTGCCGCGCCGTCGGTCTGGCACGATCCCTTTTTTGCCCATGCCGAGCTGGCATCGCTGCCCTTCGCCGCCGGCGCTCGCCAGACCAGGCCGAACCTGAAGATCCAGGACGGCTGCGGCAACCGCTGCTCCTTCTGCATCATTCCCGTCACCCGCGGGCCCAGCCGTTCCCTGGCGCTGGACGATTGTCTCCGCGCGGTCCACGCTTTCGTGGAATCGGGCGGCAAGGAGCTGGTTCTCTCCGGCATCAATCTCGGGCGATGGGGGCGGGATCTTTCGCCCATGGCGCGCTTTGAAGACCTCGTCGCCGCCATCCTGGAACAGACTGCGCTGCCACGCTTGCGGATCAGTTCCGTCGAGCCGATGGACTGGACCGCCGAACTGATCGGCTTGTTCGCGTGCCATGGCGTCGACAGCGGAAACGGGCCGAGACTCGCTCGTCACGCCCATCTTCCGCTGCAGTCAGGCTCCGATGCCGTGCTGCGGGCGATGCACCGCCGCTATCGTCCATGGCACTACGCCGCTAAAATAGAGAGCATCCACGCAGCGCTGCCTGAGGCGGCCATCGGCGCGGATGTGATGGTCGGCTTCCCCGGTGAGAGCGACCAGCATTTTCAGCAGACCTACGGCTTCATCGAGCGCCTCCCGCTGACTTATCTTCATATCTTTCCTTTCTCAGCTCGCCCTGGCACTCCCGCTAGCGCCTTGCATGGCGAAAATCCGGTTTGCGCAGAAGCCGTCAACGAGCGAAAACTGGCACTTAAGAAGCTCATCGCAACCAAAAACGAAGCCTTTCGAAGGCGCTTTTTCAACCGCGATCTGGCCGCGGTGACCCTGGCCGGCGAAGATTCCGGAACGGCCGAAGCGCTTTCTGACAATTTCGTGAAACTGTCCGTCCGCGGCTCCTATCCGCCCAACCAGTTGTTGCGGGTCCGGGTGACTGGCATCACCGCGGACGGGCTGCACGGCGAGCAGGTCGCAGCATTTCCGGCCGCCTGCGAAGAGGTAATCTCCGCCAGTAACGGCCTTTGCCCCAACTGATATACTTATGAGGCGAGGGGCATCGCCCTTGGCTCATTTGGAGGTCTCATCGACAAGCGTTCAGCAAAATCATTTATTCGCATCAACGAAAAGATTCGCGCACGGGAAGTACGCGTCATCGACGATGCCGGCAACCAGCTCGGTATCCTGCCGCCCTTCGAGGCGCTGAAGATTGCCCGCGAACGCGGCCTCGATCTGGTCGAAGTTTCGCCCAGCGCCGTACCGCCGGTCTGCCGCATCCAGGACTACGGCAAGTTTCTCTACGAGAAAGATAAGAGCGACCGCGCCGCCCGCAAAAAGCAAAAAATTATCGTCGTTAAGGAAGTCAAGTTCTCCGTCACGGTGGACGAGCACGACTACCAAACCAAGAAAAACCAGGCAGTTCGCTTCCTGACGGAAGGCGACAAGGTGAAGGCCTCGCTGCGCTTCAAGGGCCGCCAGATGGCCCATCGCGAGCTGGGCTATGCCATCGTGAATCGCCTGATCCAGGATATCGGCGATAACGGCATTGTGGAGTTCATGCCGCGCATGGAAGGCACCACCCTGCACGCGATCCTTGCTCCCGGCAAGAAGATTGAAGCGGCCAGGGCCAAGGCCAACCCGCCGGCTCCCAAGCCGCCGGCCGCCGCGCCGGCTCCGCCGCCGGCCGCTCTTCAGGGCACGGCGCCGTCTCAGTCATAGTGTGCGGCTGGTTCTCAGCCGCACCTCTTCTGACGGTTTCTTGATCTCGCCGCCTCCCACCAAAGCCGTCCGCGAACTTTAGAAGTTCGCTCCGGCGGCATTTGGCCGGTTGCTGAGAACCAGTTTTCCGCCACTCTGCGCCACCACAAAGCTTTCTGCCGGTACCCCCAGCGGATGGCTGACGCTGGTCCAGAGATAAACTCGCGCCGCGCCCGTCCAGATCCGGTCGATGTCGACCATGCCTTGCAGCGACGCCGAGGTTCCCGGCGGCTGAGCGATCAGCAACGGGCGCTCCAGGTAAAACGCCATAGACGACGCGTCCGTGTAAGTGCCGTCGATCACCACGCTATCTCCTGTTTCGAGTTCCGGGCGAATGGCGTCCGCCAGGATCTGTGACGAAAACCACGGCGAGGCCATAACCAGCCCCACCTGGATCGCGATGATCAGGCCGGCGAAGGTGCCGGCCAGGAAACAATTCGCGATGCGGACCCGGTTGCGCAGCCGAAACAGCAGGTGGCCAGTGACCCCGGCGATCAGCGCGGCCGCTGCAATCAGCAGGGAAGCGCGGGCCGCGCCCACCGCAAACGAATGGTAGTAGAAACTTACGCCGAAGTGAGGGCTAAGCGCAAAGAAGAGCGCAACCGCGGCGGCCAGCAAGCCGAAGACGAAGATCGCGTAAGCGGTGCTGCGGTTTTTCTCACGGGAAAGCGCCTCGTGATCGGCCAGCCATCCGCCCAGCAGCAACGCCAGCGGTGGCATCGCGCAAAGGCCGCTGACAATCCCCCGCGAACCATGCTCAAACAGGCGCGAGTAAAGAACGGCGCACGCTGCCCAGCCGACGAGAAAAAGCTGGGCCTGCCGTGCCGGCTCCTGGATGCGCCGCACCAGCCAGCAAAGGGCGATGACCTCAAACGGCAGCAGCATGCCCGGCCCGTTTGTACAGAACAGCACCACCAGGCAGGCGAGCGCCGTCACGCCGAGAGCGCTCCCGAGCGCCAGCGTTCTCGCGATCAGCAGCTCCCAGAGCAGGAACGCGAAAAGAGAGGTGAGCAGGGTCGCGACCGGTCGGTCGGTCAGGTTGCGGGTGGCTAGGAAGGTCAGCGGAAAGGCGAGCAGGAAGAGAGCTGCGTATAACCCGGCAGCGTTCCACACGAAGAGCGTTCTTCCGAAAAAGAAGGCCGTTATCGCCAGCGCCAGCACACACAGGGCGATGGGCAGGCGCGCCGCCCAGTCGGAGACCCCGAGCAGCTTGAAACTGGCCGCGATGCTGCGGTCCAGCGTCTTCGAAGAAACAGGAGTCCGTTGGCCGTTGGCAACGGGGGTCAGCCAGTGGTACCGGCTGACCATCTCGCGCGCGATCTCGGCGTGCATGGTGCCGGGGCCGTCGGGCAGAGAGGGCCGGCTGAGCGCATAGCTGCCGTACAGCAGCAGCCATACTGCGAAAACGGGAAGCAGGAACCTCCATGCCGGGTTGATCGCTATCTTTGAAATGCGGGTCCTCGCTCTGAACTGGAGTCTTGGGCGATTATAGTAGTGGCGTTCTTTCGTTCTTCCGTCTTCATCGATCGCTGGCACTCGTTCGGTCTGACTATGGCCTCAGAAACAGCAGTTCTGCCTATTCTTCCCGCCACGCCGCCGCCGGCGGATGCAGCGCCCGCGACTGCGCTGATCTATGACGACTGGTATCCGGCGATGCGGAGCGCATCTCTGCGCGGCGCCAAGCTGGCAACCTCGATGCTACTCGGCATCCCCATGGTGCTCGGGCGGCGCAGCGATGGCCGCATCTTCGCCATGCGGGACAGCTGTCCGCACCGCGGCATTCCGCTCTCGTGCGGCTGGTTCGACGGCTCGCAGGTGACCTGCAAATATCACGGCTGGGCTTTTGAGCCGGTGAGCGGACAATGCATGCAGATACCGTCTCTCACGCCGGGCGACACGCTCGACCCGCACAAGATCTATGCCGCGGCCTTCCCTTGCGAGGAGCGGGACGGTTATGCCTGGATCTTTGTGCCGAAGCCGGGCCGGGGACGGGTCAAAGCCAGTGACGACCTGCCCCTGCTGCCCGAGACCCCGAAGTTCGGCGCTCGCTATCGCACGGCTCACCTCACCGCCGAACTGCCGTGCAATGTCGATCACGGCATCATCGGCCTCATGGACCCGGCGCACGGCCCCTTTGTGCATCAATCGTGGTGGTGGCGCTCGAAGCACAGCATTCACCAAAAAGAAAAACACTTCGAGCCGATTCCGGAAGGCTTCCGCATGTCGGCGCATGCCCCCTCCGGCAACAGCGCGCCTTACAAACTGCTCGGGGTATACGGCGAGCCGATTACGACAACTATCGATTTCGTGCTGCCGAACCGGCGCTATGAGACGATCCGCTGCGGGCCAAAATGGTTTTCAAGCCTGACGACGGTCACGCCGACAACCGCCAACCAATGCCGCATCGACGTGGTTGCGGCCTGGAATATCTTCTACAACGTTCCTCTGGTGGCCACAATTGCGAAGTTCTTTGGCGACCGCTTTGTCCGCCAGGACCAGGAGACGATGGTCCAGCAGGCCGAGGGACTCAAGTACAGCCCCACGCTGATGCTGATCGACGATGCCGACCGCCCCGCGAAGTGGTACTTCGCTCTGAAGCAGGCAAGGCTGGCTACTGCAGAGGGCAGGCAGCCTGCGGCGCATCCGATCGCCGGCCCGGTGACCTTGCGGTGGCGCAGCTAGCGGCCTCCCGTCTCGCCCGGCGCAGCACCCGGGGCTTGCGGCGAGCCACGCTGGTAACTCCGGGTCTTCGCGGGTACGGTTCATCCAACCCATCGAGTGAGATACACTTCACCGCAGAGCTATCCCACACAGGTTCCGGAGTTCCTGATTGAAACTGCTGCTTTTTCCTGCACTGTGCCTCACCCTTTGCTGCGCGAACGATCTGCCCCTCCCGGCGCAGACCCGGCATCCGGTCACCGTCCAGGATGTCTGGGCCCACGGCAATCCAACCGGCTCGCCGCCGCAGGGCGTGCAATGGGCTCCCGATGGCGCGCGCGTCACCTTCCTCTCCCCGGATTCTGACCTGATGCAGTTACAGCCGGCCACCGGCGCCACGACCATGCTCTTGAGCCACAGCAAGCTGAGTGCGCTCGGCTCGGCCCAGGCCAACGAAAAAGACCGCGACCATCGTGCCCGCTATGGCATGGCCGCCTATCTCTGGGCGCCCGACTCGAAACACATTCTCTTTGACAGCGCCGGGCAGCTGTTTCTCTACGCGCTCGACAACGGCACGGCAGTCGACATCGCGTCGACGGACTCGGGGAGCGGCGACGATCCCAAGTTTTCTCCAAATGGGCAGTATCTCTCCTACCTCCGCAATCACAACCTTTATGTGCATCGCTTCAAAGACCAGGCGGAGTCGGCGTTGACTAATACCCACGAAGAGACCTTGCTCAACGGCGACGTCGATTGGGTGTATCTCGAAGAGCTCGAGGTGCGAAGCAACTACTTCTGGTCGCCGGACTCCTCGAAGCTCGCCTACCTGCAGATGAACGAAGCCAATGTGCCCGAGTATCCGATCACCGACTGGATCCCGGTCCATGCCACGATCGACCACCAGCGGTATCCGCAGCCGGGCGACCCCAATCCCCAGGTACGCGTCGGTGTCGTCAAGGCACAAGGCGGCAAGGTGGTCTGGATCAAGCTGCCCATCGAAGAAGGCAACGATTACATTCCGCGCTTCGGCTGGGTCAACCCGGAGACGCTCTGGATCGAGACCCTCACCCGCGATCAGAAACATCGCAGCATCTACTTCGCCGACGCGCAGCATGGCGAGGCGAAGCTTGCCTATGCCGAGACCGATGAGAAGTTTTTTGACGACAAATATGACGTCAAGTTCAGCGGCGGCGATTTTTACCTGACCAGCTGGCGCGATGGCCACACCCATATCTACCGGTATGGCTTCGACCGGGACCACCCCCTCGGCGCCGGCGGCAATGCAGCTCCGCTGGCCCACATGGTGAAGCAGTTGACCGGCGGAGACTATGAAGTTGAGGCGATCGAGGCGGTCCTCGATAGCGCCCAGACCCTCTTCTACGTCTCGAACGAAGGCGATCCGCGCGAGCGGCAGGTTTGGTCGATCAAGGCGGACGGCAGCGCAAAGCAGAAGCTCTCCTCCATGCCGGGATCGCATGCGCCGATCTTCGCGCCGCAGAGTCCCACGTACATCGATACATGGTCGGACAAGGCGACGCCGCCGCAGGTGAGCTTGTGCCACGGCCCGGAGTGCAAGGCCTTCTGGAAGTCGACGCCCTTGAGCGCCGTGTCGATCACCCCCTCGCAGGCGCTGGAGCTGACGGCCGCCGATGGCAAGACCGTCCTCTATGGCGACCTGCTGCTGCCTTCCGGTTCGGCCGGCGGCCAGGCGACAACTCCGCTCATCGTGAACCCCTACGGTGGGCCCGGCGCGCAGACCATTGCGAACAGCTGGGGCGGCACACAAAACCGCCTGTGGGACGAGCTGCTGCTGCAGCATGGCTTCGCCGTGCTGCATGTCGACAATCGCGGGATGGCCGGGCGCGGCCAAGCCTTTGAGCAGGCGGCATATCACGACTTCGGCCCGGTGCAGTTGTCTGACCAGATGGCCGCCATCGATCAGGTGCTGGCCAAGTATCCGCAGCTGGATAAGAACCGGCTGGGCTGGTGGGGCTGGAGCTGGGGGGGCACCTTCACTTTGAATGCCATGACGCACAGCGACCGGTTTCGCGCCGGCGTCTCCGTAGCCCCGGTGACCGACTGGCGCAACTACGACTCGATCTATACCGAGCGCTACATGGGGCTGCCGGCGGAAAATGCCGATGCCTACCGGGACGACTCGGTCGTGAACTCGGCGAAGGACCTCAAAGGCCATCTGCTGCTGGCGCAGGGCACCGGCGACGACAACGTTCACTTTGCCAACACCATCCAGTTCATCCAAAAATTGATCGATGCCGGCCTGCCGTATGACTACCAGGTCTACCCGCGCAAGACGCACTCGATTGCCGGGCCTGAAGCGCGCACCCATCTTTATACCCGCATCCTGAGCCACTTCGAAACCTACCTGAAGCCTGCCCCGGCTGGAGGGCAGTGACCCGGTGGCGCATCCGGCAGAGCGGGCCGGCACCGGCGATCTCGTCCGCGCCAGCGCCACGCTTGGCGACTTTGAGCTGACGGTCCTTACCGATGGGCCCTACTACCTTGATGGCGGCGCCATGTTCGGCGTGGTCCCCAAGACCTTGTGGCAGAAGCGCGCTCCCGCGGATGATAACAACCGCATCCTGCTCGGAACGAACACCGTGGTCGTTCGCACCGGGCAGCATACGGTGGTCATCGAGACCGGCATCGGCAACAAGCTGCCCGGCAAGCAGCGCGATATCTTCGACGCGAAAGCGCTGCTGCCGCAGTCGTTCGCGGCCGCCGGCATTTCGCTCGACGAAGTCGACGTGGTCATCAATACCCATCTGCACTTCGATCATTGCGGCTGGAACACCAGGCTCGATGCTGGCGGCAGGGTCGTGCCGACCTTCCCGAATGCGCGCTACTTCGCCCACCGCGGCGAAGTCGAGCACGGGCATCTACAGCTCGAGCGGGATGCAGTGAGCTACATCAGCGCAAACTACGATCCGCTGGTCGAGAGCGGCCAGATGTCCTTGATCGATGGCGGCGCTGCTTCTGTAACTGAGATTGTTACAGGAATCTCAGTCGAGGTGTATCCGGGGCACACCGCGCAGCTGATGGCGGTGAATATAGACTCCAATGGTCACCGTGCCTGTTACATATCCGATCTGGTCCCGACCGTCGCGCACCTCGATCCGGCCTGGGTGATGGGCTACGATCTCGATCCCGTTATGTGCATCGCGCAGCGGCAGCGATTTCTAAAGCGCGCCATCGACCGGCAATGGCTGGTGCTCTTTACCCACGACCATCACGTCCCCATGGGGCATATCGGCGTCAACGATCACGGCAAGCCAGTGATGAAATCTGGCAACAGCAGATAAACCGCAGCCGGCCGTCTCGTTTACTCATCCCTCAGCAGCCGGGCAGGATTCACGCTCAGCGCTCTTCGCGCCGGTAGCGCCGCCGACAACACGCCGATCAGCGTCATCGTGACCGCGACTGCAATGAGCACCAGCGGGTCTGAGGCAGTCGCCTGGTAAACGATGCTGGCCAGCAGCCGGCTGGCGGCGAAGCCGAGACCTAGCCCGGCGACCGACCCGATACCCAGCAGGATCGCGGTGCGCTGCAGCGCGGCCAGCAGCACCTCCTGGCGCGGAGCCCCGAGAGCGGAGCGAATGCCGAGTTCGCGCATGCGCTTCGAGACCGTGTAGCTGGCCAGCCCGAAAATGCCGGTAATAGCAAGCATGGTCGCAAGCACCCCGAGCACGCCCAGCGCAATCGTCGCGGCGCGCGCCGGAAAGGTCACCAGCGAGAGCGCATCGCTCCACGGCCCCAGTTCGAACGTCGGCAATCCGCTGTCCACGCTCGTGATCGCCTGGCGGACCGCGGAGACCATCTCGGCAGTCGGCCTTCGCGAGCGAACGATAAGAACCGTGCTGTCGTCCGGGCTTTGCAGGATGGGCCGGTACAGCACCGGCTTCGGATCTTCCGTCAGGGTGGTGTATTTGCCGTCCTCGGCGACGCCGACGATCTCGGTGTCTTTTCCTGAACTGTTGGGGTAGCGCTTGCCCACGGCGTCTTCAGTCCCGAAGAGCCGCCTGGCAAAGCTCCGATTGATGATGGCGACCTTAGGTGAGCTCGGGTCGTCGTGCTCCGTAAACGGGCGTCCATACAGAAGGCGCGTGCCCGCGGCGCTGAAGTAGGTTGGCGAGACCTCGTAGTAATTGGCGGAAAACTTCGAATTGGCCGCGCTGAAATCGGTCGTCCCCGGCGCGAAGATCGACGTATCCGACTGGTCCACGCTCAAGGGCAGCGTATTGGAGTAAGCCGCGATCGTCACTCCCGGGATCGATGCCACGGCATCGAGCAGCCGCTTCTGAACTACCGCGCCCTGCTTGTCCGTATAGCCGCCCAGATTGGTGTCCAGCGAGGCCAGCACAACCCCTTCGGGCTGAATGCCGAGCGGCAGGGTAAACGTGCTGCGCAGGCCACGGACGGAGACAAACGAGGCAGTCACCAGCAGGCAGCAGAGCGCGATCTGGACGACCAGCAGAACCTCCCGCAAGGCGAAGCGTCCGCCCGCCGAAGTGGTGCTTCCAGAGGACTTCATGGTCTGGTTCGGATCGGTCTTCCACACCTGGCTGGCGGGGATCGCCCCGAAGATCATGCCGGTGATCACCGCCAGCAGCGCGGCAAAGAGGTAAACGAGGCGGTCCGGCTCGACCAGGAACTGCACCGGAACCTCGGTGTGGGGATGAAACTGGGTTAGAGCATGCAGCAGTAACCCGGCGACCAACGCCGCCGCAACGCCGCCCAGCACGGAGACCACCACTGACTCGGTCAGCAGCTGGCGCAGAATGCGGCCGCGGGTCGAACCGATCGCGATCCGGATGCCGAGTTCCTTGGCCCGATCCGCGGTACGCGCCGAAAAAAGGCCGCCCAGGTTGGCGCAGGCGGCGAGCAGCACCAGCGCCGCCAACGACATGATGCCAAACAGGAACGCATGCACCGGGCCGCCGAGCGAGTCACCCAGCAATCCCGGTTGCACCAGCTTGAGGGCCATACTCCGGTCCTGTTTCGGATACTCCTTACCCAACTGCACGGCGATGTTGGCAACATCCGCTTGCGCCTGCTCCACCGTGACGCCCGGCTTTAGCCTGCCCACCGCCCAGGCATTGCTGTCGCCCCGCTCTTCGATCCAGTTATAGCCCTCAATCTGAGCTTCGTTGTGCAGCGGGATCCAAAGCTCGGGCCACAGGAAGCGTTCCGTGCCATTGAAGTATTGCGGCGCGACGCCGACTATCGTGTAGGGAATCTTGTTCAGCCCGACCGTCTTGCCGACAACCTGCGGATCGCCTCCGAAATGGCTCTTCCAGCTGGCATAGCTGAGCACCAGCACCTGGCTGCCGTTCACGCTGGCATCGTCCGACGGCATCAGGAACCTGCCCAGCAGCGGCTTGATGCCCATCATGTCAAAGTAGTTTCCGCTGGCCTCATAAAACCAGACCGGCTCGGCAGTCTTGCCGATGTCAAGCCCGGCCCGCATCAACCGGGACTCGGCAATCGCCGAAAAGGTGTGGTTCCGGTCGCGAATGTCCCGGTAATCCGGGTAAGACAGGTTGATCCAGTCGTCCTTTGAATGCTGAATCTGGTAGAGCTGGCGCGCTTCCGGTACAGGCAGCGGATGCAGCAACAGGGCATTCAGCACACCGAAGACAACTATATTCGCGCCCATCGCCATGGTCAGGGTGAGCAGCGCCGTGAGCGCAAAGCCAGGCGAACGGCGGAGCTGGCGAAAGGCGTATCGAAGGTCCTGAAGAAGGTTCTGCATGGTCACCTGCTCGCTCAGACAGCGGTCAGAAGCAAACTCTTGCATGTCGCGGGCCTTTGAAGGCGGGCAATCAAGGCTTCTGAATGATGCATTTCCGCGAAGAGCGGTCGCACACTTTCGCAGGCGTCGTCCGTTCCCGTTATCCAAGCGTCCGGAAACGGACGCTTGGACAGGCCGCACCCCCACATGCGCCATCGGCACCGATAGCTTCGGACTTGCGCTTGCACTCACTTCAGCATGACGCCAGAGCGTTTACCGATCAGCTAGTCGCCGGCGTGTGCGCGTTCTCTCTGGTTGGAGGAAGCAGGGATGGACTTCGCGGCGCTCGCCGTGCCGGAGGCAAAGATCTGCGCTAGCTGGCTGCCATTCGGGGAGCCGAGGCCCGTACAGGCGTCCCAGCCAGCCGCCGCCGAAAAACTGCCGTTATTCCCCTCGGTAATGTCGCGGAAGCCCTTCTCCGCACTCGCGTAAAGCGTCGGGTTGGCAAAGCCGATGTTACTGCCGCGCTGCTGGTTGAGCAGCGCAATCAGGGCTGCCCACAGCGGCGCGACGGCGCTCGTACCCCCGACGACCTCCGATTGCCCGTCGAAGCTGACGTTATAGCCAGTCTCAGGCGAGGCATCGCCCGCCACGTCGGGCACTCCCCGGCCGCCCGCACTGGTCGAGGCCTTCGGAACATTTGCCTTTGCCTGCCAGCTAGGCAGTGCAAAGACGGTGCTGACGCCGCCGCCGCTCGCGCCGCCGCCGCTGGCAAGATCGTCCCACACCACCTCTTCTTCGATGGCCGTGCCCGAGGCAATCAGTTCCGTGCCGCCGCAGCCGAGAACGTGCGGGCTCGAGGACGGAAAATCGACATTGTTGCCGCTTCCGCCATCCGTCGAGCCGCTATCTCCTGAGGCCACGGTAATGGTGATGCCGAGCGCCGCGGCTGACTGGCACGCATCGTCAAAGGCGCTCAGCGACTGCGCCGTATAGTTCGACTCCGGGCTGCCCCAGCTGATCGACACCACCGACGGCGGCCCGTTGGCCGTATCGTGCAGGGCAGTCGTCAGGGCATCGAGAAAGCCCTGCGAGGTGTTAGTCGTGAAGTAAACCGCAATATTGGCGCCCGGCGCGATTGAGCCCGCGACCTCGATATCCAGGGCGACTTCGCCGTCCGCCCCGTTGGGGTCGCCCGGCGAGTTTGCCCCTCCATCCACTGATACCGCCGTGACCTTCGGCTCCTTCACGCCCAGGCCGCTGAAATAGGTGCTCAGGTCGCTGGCATTGTAGCCGCCGCCCAGCTCGATAATGCCGATCGTCTGCCCGCTGCCATCGACCCCCGTCGGAAAACCATAGAGCTCAGCGACCTGCGGCGGGTTAAACGACGATGCCTGCGCGGGCGTGGGAGCGGGTGATGGCTTCGGCTTGGTCGGTTTGTGCTTCTTGTGCTTTGTTTCGTCATACACCCGGAAGTGGGGCTTGGCGATGGGATGAGAATCCAGCCCCAGCACCGCCTCGATCGGCCCGGCATGCTCCTGGGGAAGGGAAATGGTCCCGGTATAGCTGTGAAACTGCTGCTCCTCGGTCTTGTAATCGTCGAGCTTCACGCCAAACGCAGCTTCCAGGTTGCTCACCGTGCCGCGCAGCACGATGGTTCGCCGCGCCAGGCTCGAAGCGCCTTCATCGACCGACAGCCCGCTCTTGTGGGCAAAGGCGCGCACCTGGTCAAAGCTCGCCGGATCGGCGGCGTATTTTTCTGAAAACTCCTGCTGCGTGAGCTGGCGCCCATTCAGGCTCGCTAGATCGAGCGGAGTCTTCCGTTTCACGATGACGGAGACGCTGATCAGGCGATTCGAGGGAGTTTTTCCGGTTGCAACCGCGCCACCATGCGACTGGCGTTCGCTCTTGGGCAAGGAGATTCGGGATTCACTGGACTGCGGATTCGTTGGCATATTCCACCTCAAAGACGTTCAGGTTGGCGGGTTAAAACCGCAATCCTGCCCGATCGTGAGGCAGGCTTTGCGGCGTTTCACAGGTGACGAGAATTATCTTCCTTTTTGGATGCGTCCGCCTCCGCCCCCGGAGAGTTAAAGCGGGATGTTTCCGTGCTTCTTCGGTGGATTTTTGTCGCGCTTTCCATCCAGCATCTCGAGCGCCGCGATCATGCGCCGGCGCGTTTCGCGCGGCCGAATGACCGCGTCGACGTAGCCGCGTTCGGCCGCCACATAAGGGTTCGCGAACTGTTCCCGGAACTCCTGCACCTTCTTTTTCCGGGCCTTTGCCAAAATGGCGGCCTTGCGCTCGGCCGGGAGCGGCCCTTCTTCCATTTCCGCCTCCTGCAGGGCGGCATTCAGCTCTCGGCCATAGACGATATTCACCGCGCCCTCGGCCCCCATCACGGCGATTTCGGCCGTCGGCCACGCCAGGTTGAGATCGGTGCGGAGATGCTTGGAACTCATCACGCAATATGCGCCTCCGTACGCCTTTCTGGTGATCAAGGTCAGCTTTGGCACCGTCGCCTCCGCAAACGCATACAGCAGCTTCGCCCCGTTGCGGATGATCCCGCCATGCTCCTGGCCGACGCCCGGCAGAAAGCCCGGCACATCTTCCAGCGTCACCAGCGGGATGTTGAAACAATCGCAGAAGCGGACAAAGCGCGCGGCCTTGATGCTCGCGTTGTTGTCAAGCACCCCGGCGAGAAAGGCCGGCTGATTGGCCACGATGCCGACCGGCCGCCCCGCCATGCGGGCAAAGCCGACCACGATGTTGCGGGCAAAGTGTTCCTGCACCTCAAAGAAATACTCCTCGTCGACGATCCGGGTAATGACCTCTTTCATGTCGTACGGTTGCGACGGGTCGAGCGGGACGAGAGTGTCGAGTTCGGCGTCCGCGCGATCGACAGGGTCCGGCGAAGCGCGCCGGGGTGGCTCGTCAAGATTGTTCGATGGCAGGAAGCTGAGCAACTCGCGAACCATGGCAAGGCATTCGGCGTCGTCATGCGCCATGAAGTGCGCCACTCCCGAGACCTCGTTGTGAGTCGTCGCGCCGCCCAGTTCCTCCTTGGTCACCTCTTCATGGGTCACCGTCTTGATCACATCCGGCCCGGTAACGAACATGTACGAGCTCTTGTCCACCATCAGCGTGAAATCGGTGATCGCCGGGGAGTAGACCGCGCCGCCGGCGCAGGGCCCGAGAATTGCCGAGATCTGCGGGACCACGCCGCTCGCCAGCGTATTGCGCAGGAAGATATCGGCATAGCCAGCTAGCGAGACGACGCCCTCCTGGATGCGCGCGCCGCCGGAATCGTTCAGGCCGACAATAGGCGCGCCGACCCGCATTGCCGTGTCCAAGATCTTGACGATCTTCGCCGCGTTGGTCTCAGAGAGCGAGCCGCCAAAGACGGTGAAGTCCTGGGCGAAGACAAAGACGATGCGGCCATCGATCTTCCCATAGCCGGTGATGAAGCCGTCGCCCAGGATGCGCTTCTCCTCCATGCCGAAGTCGATGCAGCGGTGGGTGACGAACTTGTCCGTTTCCTCGAAGCTGCCATCGTCGAGCAGCAGCAGCACCCGTTCGCGGGCGGAAAGTTTGCCCTCGCGATGCTGCCGTTCCCGGCGCTCGGCGCCGCCGCTTTCTTCAGCCAGGGAGTTGCGCAGGTCGAGCTCGGCGAATTGGGGAGAGCGAGTGGGGGCTTTGGAGTCGGGCATGAAGGTGAATTATAGACAGGAAGCGAAAGCAGCATCGCTGCCAGATTTGCGGATAGCGGATAGCGGATGGGCGAATGGAGGGACGCACCCTTCAAACCGAATGGTTCTCGAGCGAGACGAGAGCGTCCTCGTCGACGGCCGCGGCACTCCCCGCTCGAAGCGCCTTCGCCAGGTACATCGCGTGGTCGGCCTTTCGCTGCAATTCTTCCGAAGTCATGCCGTCTTCGGGATAGCAGGCAAGCCCGAGGCTGGCCGAACCGGAAACCCGCTGCCCATCCAGCCAGAAAGGCTCCTCAAAACAAGCCAGCAGGCGGTCCATCAGGATTGCGGCATAGGCGGCGTTTGCATGCAGCGGAGCGATCACCAGGAATTCGTCTCCTCCGATCCGGGCCAGCGTATCGGTCGAGCGAATCTGCGACCGCAGCCGCTCGCCGATCTGCTGCAGGTAAAGATCGCCCACCTTGTGGCCATAGCTATCGTTGACCTGCTTGAATCGGTTCACGTCGATATAGACCAGGGCAAGCTGCTCCGCCTGCTTGCTGGCGTCGGCGAGGGCGTTGACCAGCCTGTCCTCGCAGAAACGGCGATTAGGCAGCCCCGTCAGCGTGTCGTGGTTGGAGTGATACACCAGCTCTTCGTGCAGCAGAGACTGTCGCATCGACAGGGTGGCCAACTCCGAAAGCATCGCGTAAACCTGGGATTCGTCCTTGATCCGGCGCCGATCGCGCGGCGACGAAACCAGCACCCGCCCCATCGGCTGGCCGCCTTCGGCGGTCAAAGCAACTTGAAAGCAGACGGCGTGATCGCTGCCCGGCGTCGCCTCCACGCCCGCTGCTGCCACGCCGCCCGCTGCTGCCACGCCGCCCTCGGGGACGGGCAGGTAGAAGCACTTCGCGCCCGGCAGCAGAACCATCACCGAACCGCATATCTCAGAGAGGATCGCCTCTGGCGCCAGATTCGAGCTGATCTTCTCGAGAATTCTGCTGCGCTCGCCGGCCAGGTTCATCGAGCGTTGTATCCGCAGCGATTGCTGCACCACCCTCCGCCTCAGCACGATCGCCCACGTGGCAATGGCCAGCGCCGCCGTGAGCAGCACACCCAGGATGTATACCATGTGGCGGATCGTCCACCAGGACGGCAGGTCGATCAGTTGAACGTCATCCAGGGTCCGCATCTCAATGCGGAACACAAAGGGAAAGCGCCGTTCAAGACCCGGCACGGTTCTGCAGATCCCCGTGATTCGCACCCGGCTGCCGGGCAGCAGGTGCGACGACGGCGGCCCGCCGGTCAGCAGCGCGGTGATCAGGTGGCCGCCGATATCCACCACAAAGTTATCGATATTAGACTCGCGGAACTCCGAGACCAGGATCCCGTTCAAGGCGATCAGGTTGTCGCTCAAGCCGCCGCTGAGAGCTCGGCTGTAGCTCACCGATCGTGGCACGGTAAGCCTCTGGCGTCCCGTCCTGACCAGGAACGCCTCCTGCAGGCAGGGCGCAAACTGGTGATCGCAGGCGAAGCCGTAAGCGTCCACTTCGTCGCCAATCTCAAGGCGATTGGTCTCCCGCGTCTGCACATATGTGTTTCTGCCGTCGTGCTCGAGCACCGCCGAATCTCCATCGTTGTAATACGTGAGGATGCCTCGTATGTGGAGCCGAGGGGACGTGTCCTCGATGCGCAAGGAGGAAAACAAGCCATCCATCCCGGTCACGGGTAGCTGCTCGACACCGTGCGCCGCGCGCTTGATCACACGAACTGCAGAAGCATCCTGCACCAGCAGGATGAGTCCGATCAGTTCTTCCTTGCCGTCGAAAGCGCCTGCCTGCACGCCGGTCAACTCCACATCCGCATCCAGCAGCAGCTTCGGGTCGAAGCCGGCGAACGACTTCACGTAGACTTCCGATTTCCCCCCGGGCATCACCAGATCCATATGCAGGTACAGCGTCTTGCCATGCAGCTCGAAACCCGCCGCCCTGACGTTGCCGCGAATCCTCACCAGCCTGCAGTCAAAATCGCCGGTAACCATCTGCGCATAAGTCACCGGCGCCGCGGCAAAATTGCGACCCCGCCCCAGCAACCGGATCTCGGGAAGGGGAGCGATCTCGTTCCGATAGCCTGCCTCCACTCTTCCGTCAATAGCAATTCGGTCGCCTGCATGCACGGGGTACGCTCTCGCGATATCCACAGAAACAGCGCCCGTCTCGTCTTGCACAAACAGGGATTTTTCGTCCGCATCGTAATAGGTGATCGTTCCCGTCACATGCACCCTGGTCCGCGAAGCCAGCTGCGATGCCAGCTTGTGTATCTGCGCGACTTGCGTGAGAACGGGCGCCCCCGTCTGCTCGGCTTGCTCTGTCCGTTCCCGGGCCTGCTGCTGCACCTCGCCAAAAAGCGGCAGCCGGGCGCAGCCTGCTTCAAGAACCATCGACAGGCAGACGAGACGGAAGAGCAGACGGCAGAGCACCCAAAAGCCCGCACGCACTCGATCCAACAGCAGCTGCCGCGGGCGACAACGCTCCATCCACTTTTCTGAAGTGGCGAGCGCCGCCATGAACCAGCCTCTCATTGCCGACTTTGCCGACAAGACACACTCCATCAAGTGTTCTTATCGGCAAATGAGCCAGGCCGGAGAGGCCAGTTACATCGCCGGCAGCGGACTCTTGCTCGGCGCCAGGATGTCGTCGAAGCGCGCCGGCGTGCCTTCGATTCGCTGCAGCGACGGGTAGCGCAGGCCGCCATGGTAGTCGAGCGCGATGGTCTGCAACCGATCGCCGCGCACCAGAACCAGGGTCAGCGGCTTCGTCTCTTTCTCCGCCGCAACGATCGCCTTGCGCAGTACATCGGCTGAGTAGACCGTTCCATTGACCGAGACGATCTTCATGTCGGGCGTAATGCCGGCTTTGTACGCCGGGCTGTTCCACCAGACCCGCGAGACCGCGCCGCCGTCCTTGTCTGAGGTCGACGAAAGCATCAGGCCGAGGGATGTAGAGAAGTCGACAAAGCCATAATCGGCCGCGCCTTTGTCGTACCACTCCGTAGGCGTGTCGGTATAAACCAGCTTGTAGCCGCCGCGGGTAAACCCATCCTCCGGCACCGCGGGATGCAGATCGTAAACTCGTTCCTTGAGAAAGGTATTCCAGTCAAAGGGTGCAACCGTATTGAGCGCCGTCACCACGTCTTCAAAATGATAGGTAAAGGTTATGTAGCTGCCGTTGTAGACGCCGTAAAAAAGCTTGGCGAAGTCGTCGAGCGACTTCTGGCCGTTCGTCAATTCACGGATCTTCGTGTCGGTGTCAAGCCAAATAAGTTCGCCCTCGGTGTAGTAGTCTTCCGGCCGCTGCCAGCTGACCCAGGTGACCGGGCTGCGCTGCGAGACGATTGGCTGGTTGGTCGTATCGACCAGCGGACGCCACTCGCGCCCTGGGCTCGCTTCAAAGCCGGCCGCCACGCGAGCGAAGACCGTGCGCGTATCTTCCGCGCTGCGCATGCCCGCCCGGGCGGTCAGCACGTTGCCAAAATACTGCGTCATGCCCTCGTAGACCCAGAGAAGGTCGTCACGCATGGGCACATTGAAATTTGGCGTCCAGAGATCGGCGGGACGGCGGAATTTTCCGTCCCAAGAGTGGGTGTATTCATGTCCCAGCAGGTCGCGCCCGAGTATGCCTCCCGGCCAGTCCGTAAAGTACTTGTGCTTCATGCCATCTTCGCTCGACTGGTGATGCTCGAGGCCGATGCCGCCTACCTTGTCGCTCAACAGCAGCAGGAAGTCATAGTGATCGTAATGGTGAGAGCCGTAAAGCTTGTCCGCTTCTTCCGCAAGCCGTTTATGCGCTTGCAGCTCCTCCGGCGTAACCTTCAGATCGTCCGCCGAGTCGGCAAAGACATTCAGAAAGACCTTGTCGGTCGCCGTCGGCGAAAGGTCGATGCGTTTGTAGTTCACCCCCGCATACAAAGGCGAATCGACCAGGGTATTCAGGCTGGTCTGCTTGAACGTGATCGAAGATCCGTTCGTCGAGCCGGTCTCGAGCGCCGTGGCGTACTTCCAGCCCTCCGGCAGCTTCAGCGTGGTGTCAAAGAGGATGTCGCGGGAAAAATAGCCGGCCGGATACATCACCGTCTCGTTCCATTCCACGTCGGCGATCTCATTCGAGATCTCGATCCGGCCTTCGGTAGGCTTGATCGGCGAGAGATATTGAAAATCGAGGCCGACGGTCTTCGCTCCCGCCGGGAGCGGCACATGAAAGGCGAAGACGCTCACCCGGTCCCGCACCCATTGCACCCGCGTTCCATCCACGCTGGTCACAATGCCCCCCAGCTTTGAAATCGGGCCGTTGGGCGAGTGGTGGCCGGGAAGCCATTGCGGGTAGAGCAGCACCATCTCCTTGGCGTTTTTCGCGACGGGGATCTCTTCATGCACCGTCACCACCCGGCGCGCATTGTCGCTGCAATCGACCATGAGCTTGACCGGGCCAACGTAAGGAGTGTCGACCGGGGCAGCGATCGCCGGCGGCATGGGATCGGGCTGTGGTTGCGGCTGGGGCAGCTTTTGTGCCGCCAGTGGCAATGCCAGCAGCAGGGAAGCGATGGTCAGGGAGCAGGGAACGCAGGCGGGGAAGGTCGGCATATCCCGCAGTGTACACGTCCCAAACCTTGCGCCGGCCGATCGTCTCTCTCGCCGGCGGCTCAGATGACTTAGTACACTTCGCGTCGGAACAAACCGTCTTTTTCCTTGCAGGGAGCGCTTCCGCAGCCGAAAGCGCAGCAGACAAAGAGGGCAATTCCGAAGATTGCAAGCCCTAGGGGAAGCCAGACTCCCAGGGAGTGTAACCAGATCATCAGCGCGTGGAGCTTCAAGGAAACCATAACGCCAACCTATATTTGCTGAGACGGTTGAATCATTCTGCAGGTTTCCTGCATCGCCGCCTTTATTTGCCCATCATCTACTTGTTTTCAGGGAAAGGAAAGGTGAAACTTTACTCTGCGGTGGATAACTTTCTCCCAACCTCCCCGGCCGGCCCTCGGGTCGCGTGGCTCTTCCTCGATCTCAACTCCTACTTCGCCTCCGTCGAGCAGGAGTTCCAACCCCGCCTGCGCGGCCGCCCGGTCGCCGTCGTCCCCCTGCTCGCCGATACAACCTGCTGCATTGCCGCGAGTTACGAGGCGAAGGCCTTTGGCGTGCGCACTGGCACCACGGTGGGCGACGCGAAGCGGATGTGCCCGGGAATCGAACTCATTGAGGCCCGCCACGAGCTGTATGTGGAGTATCACCACAAGATCTTCGAGGCGGTCGAGACCTGCGTCCCGGTTACCGCCGTCATGTCGATCGACGAAATGGCGTGCCGCCTGATCGGGCGCGAGCAGCCGCTGCTCGCCGCCCTCGATCTCGCCCGGCGGGTGAAAGAGACGGTGCGCGAACGCGCCGGGTCCACGCTGCGCTGCTCGATCGGCCTCGCCCCGAATCGCTACCTCGCCAAGATCGCCTCCGATATGGAGAAGCCGGATGGGCTGGTAGCCCTCACTCCGGACATTCTCCGGGCGGCGCTGCTCGGCCTGACGCCCCGCGACCTGCCCGGGATCGGCGCGCGCATGGAGAAGCGCCTTGAGGACTGCGGCATCCGCACCATGGAACAGCTGCTCAATCTGGGGCGCGACCAGATGAACTCCGCCTGGGGCGGCATTGGCGGGGAAAAGCTCTGGCACTGGCTGCGCGGGGAGGACTTCAACGATCCCGCACTAGAGCACCAGAAATCGATCAGCCAGTCGCACATGCTCTCCCCGGAGCTCCGCACCGTCGAGGGATCCTACGCCGTGACCCACAAGCTGCTGCACAAGGCCGCGATGCGCCTGCGCACGGCGGGCCTCTGGACCACCCACCTCTCCCTCCAGATCAAGTACGCCGTGCCGAAGAGCATCGCCACCAGGCAGCATCTCTCCGGCATTCCGCAGACTGCCTGGTCCCGGGGAACGTCGCTCATCGAGTGCCAGGACAATCAGACCTTGATCGAGGGATTACAGAAGCTCTGGGCCGAGCGCCCGCAGGGGCCCGGCTACGAGAAGCCGTTCTATACCGGCGTCGCTCTGCAAGACCTGGTGCCGGACCATCTCCATACCTTGAGCCTCTTTTCAGGGCTGGAGAGCGAGACCCGCCGGGCGCGCATCGCGACCGCCATGGATTCGCTGAATCACAAGTACGGGACCCACGCCGTGATGGCCGCGAGCATGCTCCTGGCCGGCGCCGCCGCTCCCACGCGCATCGCCTTCACCAGCATCCCGGATTTGTTCTGACGACGCGGCAGCGCTCGGATATCTGGTTTCGAGATGACCATCGTCCACATCTTCGAAGCAGACGCAGCCAAAGACTTCGCCGATCGATGGCAGAGGTGCGGGCCGGAGCAGAGGTCGTCATCGAGGATGGTCCGAAACCGATTGCAGTTCTGCTTTCTGCCGAAGTCCAGCTTCCGAGCGAGTCTGCCTCCGGGGGATGGCACTTGTACGTACGCCCGGCGGCGGCTATCCCAGTCTGTTTGCATTTTAAGCGAGCGCGGGAGTACCGCCATGCTGAACGGGAACTTGGCTCGCGATCTCGAAGAAGCAATCGCCAGCCCCCGTGAGCCGCTTGATGTCTCATGGGAGTAGTGATGGATTCGAGCGTCGTAAATTCCAGGCACTTCCGGCTGAACCCGGGGCTTTGCGTTATCCTCATGCAGTAACTCAGCCCTCCAACTCCTCCTTCAGTCTCCTTCTTCATTCTTTGAGGGATGGTATCTTCCCCTATGGCCCTGGATCGCCGCAACTTCCTTTCCGTCACCGGACGGCTCGGCTTCGCCTCCACCCTCTTCCCCGGTGCGCTCTATAGTCTCGCCTCCGAGGCCGAGCAGGCCAATCCGTCCGCATTGAAGATCACGCCCGAAATGATCGACCGAGCGGCCGCTCTGGCAGACGTGCCCATCGGCCCAGATCAGAAACAGATGATGCTCGAGGGGTTGAACCAGCAGCGGCAGGGCTACGAAGCCATTCGCAAGCTTCAGCTGCCCAACAGCGTCCCTCCCGCCTACATCTTTGATCCGCTGCCGCCAGGGGCCGTCGTCGATGCCGTGCGTCAACCCGCCCGCATGAGTGCCGCTCCTGCGCTGGCCGCCGTTTCGACCGGTCTCGAAGCCCTGGCCTTTTACTCGGTCCGGCAGCTGGCGGAGCTGCTTCGCACCAGGAAGGTCTCCGCGACCAATCTGACCGAAATGTATCTCGCGCGCCTGAAGCGCTACGACCCGACCCTGCATTTCGTCATCACCCTCACCGAAGAGCGCGCCCTCGCTCAAGCCAAGCAGGCCGATACCGAGATCGCTGCGGGAAGATACCGCGGCCCCCTGCACGGCATTCCCTGGGGCGGTAAAGACCTGCTCGCTGTCAAAGGTTACCCGACGACCTGGGGCGCAGGCGGCTTTGAAAAACAGTCGTTCGACGAAGACGCGACTGTGGTCAAGCGGCTCGACGAAGCCGGTGCCGTGCTGCTGGCCAAATTGACCCTCGGCGCCTTGGCGAATGGCGACAAGTGGTTTGGCGGCCGGACTAGGAATCCCTGGAACCCGAAGCAGGGATCAAGTGGCTCCTCGGCCGGCTCAGCGGCAGCGGTAGCTGCAGGCTGCGTCGCCTTCGCGATCGGCTCTGAGACCCTGGGCTCGATCTCCTCGCCATCCACGCGCTGCGGAGATACGGGTCTCCGGCCGACCTTCGGCTTCGTGCCTCGCACCGGCGCCATGGCCCTCAGCTGGACGATGGACAAGCTCGGCCCCATCTGCCGCGCCGTGGAAGATTGCGCGCTGGTGCTGACCGCCATCCATGGTCCCGATGGCCACGATCCCTCCGCGCGCAATGCAGCCTTCAACTGGAACGCCGATTATGACTGGAAGTCTCTCCGCGTCGGCTACCTGCGGAAGGAGTTTGACCCGGGCGCACCCGTCGCCGGCTACTCGCCCGCCGGCCCTGACCCGGCCACGCCGGAAGAAAAGAAAAAGATCGAGGCTCGCCGGCGGGAGCTCGCCGCCGCCCGCGGCCGCCAGGACTACGACCGCAAATACGACATGGCAGCCCTCGACAAGCTGCGGGCGATGGGCGTGACTCTCGTTCCCGTCGATCTGCCCGATCTGCCCTATGACGCGATGACGCCGCTGCTCACCGCCGAGGCAGCAGCGGCCTTCGATGCGCTGACCATCACCGGCCGCGACAAGCTCTTGACCGGGCAGGGCATCGAAGATTGGCCCAACGACTTTCGCATCGCGCGCTTCTACCCGGCCGTCGAGTACATCCAGGCCAACCGGGCGCGTACACTGGCCGTTCGCGGCGTCTCGAAGCTCTTTGACGACATCGACATCCTTGTCGCCCCCAGCAGCGGAGAGCAGCTGGTCGTCACCAACCTCACCGGGCACCCCGCGCTCATCCTGCCCAACGGCTTTCGCGGCAGCGATGCCCCGGCTCCGCCCGGGCTCGATACCGGCGACGATGACAGTATCGGCGGCCCGGGCACCCCGGTAAGCCTCACCTTTCTCGCCGGACACTACCAGGACGCCAAGCTCTGCGCGTTTGCGCTTGCCTACCAGCAAGCCACGGACTTCCACACCCGGCACCCGAATCTCTAAGCGCCCGACAACGGAATGATTCCGGCATGTTGATGCAGAAAGTTGATGATGACCAACGAGACGAACGAAGCCTCGCTCGCAGGCCTGGCCACCGAAGCGCGCAACCCGGCGAGCGAAAATCTGGATGAGCTATCCACCCTCGAGATGCTGGGGGTCATTCACGCCGCCGACCGCATCGTCGCCGACGCCGTCGGTGCGGAGCTGCCCGGCATCGCCGCGGCCGTCGATGCCATCGTGCAGCGTATGGAGAATGGCGGACGCCTTTTCTACATCGGCGCAGGCACCTCCGGACGCCTCGGAGTGCTCGACGCGTCGGAGTGTCCGCCAACCTTTGGCGTCCCTGCCGAACTGGTGCAGGGCATCATGGCCGGCGGCGACACCGCGCTTCGCAATTCCATCGAGGGCGCGGAAGATGATGCTTCTCTGGGGGCAGACGCCTTACGGCAGGCCGGTTTCACCGCAGCCGATGCACTGGTCGGCATCGCCGCCAGCGGCCGCACGCCTTATGTACTCGGGGCCATCGCCTCGGCGCGCTCGCTCGGCGCCGTCGCCATCGGCTTGAGTTGCGTGCCCGCCTCGCCTCTCGCCTTGCAAGCCGAAATCGCGATCACTCCGGCAACCGGCGCCGAGGTGCTCACTGGGTCCACTCGCATGAAGGCCGGCACGGCCACCAAGCTCGTGCTGAACATGATCAGCACCGGCGTCATGGTGCGCAGCGGCTATGTTTATGGCAACCAGATGGTCAACGTGCAGCCCACCAACGTCAAGCTGGTCGATCGCGCCTGCCGCATCATCTCGGCAATCACCGGCGTCGACCGCTCCGTCTCGGAGCGCCTGCTCACCGAGGCCGGCTCAGTCAAGCTCGCGATCGTCATGGGGCAGTGTGGGCTAGATCGTGAGACGGCAGAAGCGCGTCTGCGGGAAGCCGGCGGCAGCCTGCGCCGCGCCCTCGCCGCCTCTTTGCCGGACGAGCGCCGATAGCTTCTTGTTCCAGGAAATGAGATCGTTAGGAGGTGAAGGCCACTCCGCTCGAGTTTCGATTTCGCGTCGCAATCATCACCGCGCTCTACTTCCTGGGCTTCTTCGCTCCCTGGGAACGCCTGGGCGCGGCGGCAGCCGCCAATCCGCCCCGTCTCTGGTCGTGGTTGGCTATTGAAGCGGCGCGCACCAGCTTCTTTTCTGTAGGCCGAGCCTACCTCGTGGTGACTGTGATCGCGATCGCGCTGGCGATCCTGGGCGCGGCCTTGCGCGTATGGGGCACGGCCTATATCGGCCACTTCGTCATGCGCAATCCCCGGTTGCAGGCAGACACGGTCATGGCCTCAGGACCCTACCGGCATCTGCGCAACCCTCTCTATCTCGGCATGCTGCTGGGCGCCTTTGCGGTGGCCGTGCTCATGCCTCTGAGCGGAGCGGTTGTCTTCATTGCGCTCCTCGTGGTCTTTACGCTGCGTCTGATCCTCGCTGAAGAGTCGTTCCTCGCCGCCAGGCTTGGCAGCGAATACCGCCAGTATCGCCAGGCGGTTCCATCCATCCTGCCAACCCTGCGTTCCCGCGTGCCCGGCTCCGGCGCCCGGCCGCACTGGCTTCGGGCGCTGCTGGCCGAGTGCTTCCCGGTCGGGATTGCCGGCTGCTTCGCCGCGCTTGCCTGGAACTACGACGCGCCGCTGCTCACCCGCTGTGTCCTCGTCTGTTTTGGAGTCTCGCTGATCTTTCACGCCCTCCTCAGTAGCCGGGCCACTCCTGCGACAACCGCCTCGTAAGGTTCTCGCCCGGCAGGCAACTGGAGTCTCGCAAGCTGAGCGGCCAAGCGCTCGACGCACCGCCCTCTATGCGTAGTCGCCTTCGCCTCCATGCGCGAGGTTTTCAAAGCGGGTGCATTTCGACATGTAGGCCAGGTGTACGGTGCCCGTCGGCCCATTGCGCTGCTTGGCGATAATGATCTCGGCCTTGCCCTCCGTCTCGGGATCGGGCTGGCCGTTTTCGTCGCGGTTGTAATAGCTTTCCCGGTGAATGAACGCCACCACGTCGGCGTCCTGCTCGATCGAGCCGGATTCGCGAAGGTCCGAGAGCATTGGCTTCTTGTCGGTGCGCTGTTCCGAGGCGCGGCTTAGCTGCGAGAGAGCAACCACCGGCACCTTCAGCTCCTTGGCCAATGCCTTCAGGCCGCGCGAGATGGCGGAGACTTCCTGCGTGCGGTTCTCATAGCCACGCGAAGCCTTACCCCCATGGGCCGCCGTCATCAGTTGCAGATAGTCGATCACGATCAGGTCGAGGCCGCCCTGCATTTGGCGCAGTCGCCGTGCCTTGGCGCGCATCTCGGTCAAGGAGATGCCCGGCGTATCGTCGATGAAAATCTTCGCTTCAGTCAGCGCTTCGAGCGCAAGGGTCAGTTTTTCCTGGTCCTCCCGGAGCAGAAAACCCTTCTGGATTTTCTGTGAGTCGACCAGCGCCTGCGAGGCGAGCATGCGGCGCAGCAGCGACTCCTTCGACATTTCGAGCGAGAAAACCGCGACCGTCTTCCCGCCGTAAACAGCCGCGTTCTGCGCGATGTTGATGGCCCACGCCGTCTTTCCCATCGACGGCCGGGCAGCGATAATGGTCAACTCCGAGTGCTGCAGGCCACTCGTCATTCGATCGAACTCATGGAAATGCGTGGCCAGGCCGGTCACCTCTTTACCTTGCTTGTAGAGGTTGTCGATCGTTCCGAAAGAATCGCGAACGATCTCCGGAATCCCCGCAAAGCCGTTGGTGATGCCCTTTTCCGAAACGATGAGCAGTTCCGATTCGGCCGCGTTCAGCACGTCCAGCGCATCTTCGCTCTGGTCCGCCGCCCGCGTGATGGCGCTCGAACAAATGCCGATCAACTGCCGCAGCAGCGACTTGTCCTTAACGATGCGGACATACTCGTCGATGCTGAGACGGCGCGGCAGACCCTCGGTGAGGGACGCCAGGTAAGCGACGCCGCCCACCGACTCTACCTCTTTGCGCCGAGCCAGCTCCTCGGTCAGCGTCACCAGGTCGACCGCCCGGCCGGAGTCGATCAGCTCGCCCATGCGGGAGAAAATCCGCTGATGCGAGTCCAGCGCAAAGTCTTCGGCGCGCAGCCGTTCGGCTGCTTCGTTGTAGCAGGGGTTTTCCAGCAGCACCGCGCCGAGAATGGAGCGCTCAGCATCGATACTGGCCGGCATGCCGCGTTCAAAAGCAAGATCGGGAGTTGTGGCCATTGCTTACTATATGTTCACTGATGCCGATTTGCAGAGCCTGTGAATGCATTGGGAATCTCGGAAATCACTGCATGCCCGCTGTCCAGAACAACTACAATTGCTGTCCAGAACGACTTGGGCGGCCCTAAATTCGATAAGTTCGAGACCAGGCGCGAACCGGATGGCGAACGTGCCCTCGACCTATGAAGCGATGGGGACTCGATTGGGAACGCAGCTCCGGGGTTATCTACTCGATACGAACGTCGTGTCGGAGACTCGCAAAATGCAGCCGGCCGGCCAGGTGCTTCACTGGCTGAAGTCGTTGGAGAGTTCTCAGCTCTACCTCAGCGTACTTAGCCTGGGCGAGCTGAGAAAAGGAGTCGCGATCAAAAAGCACAAGGATCCGGATGCCGGGCGCAGGCTCGAAGAATGGGTGGACGGGTTGGAGTATGGCTTCGCTGACCGGATTCTCGATGTGGATGCAACGGTGGCGCGCATATGGGGAGCGCTTTCGGCGCAGCGCACGGGGCCGGTCGTCGACACCTTGTTGGCCGCAACGGCGATTGCAAACCAGCTGGCCTTGGTTACGCGCAACGTCCTTGACGTGCGAGACATTCGCCTGCAAGTGGTCAACCCCTGGCAGCCGATTTTTTAGCGGCGATGCACTGTACATCGACTCGGCTGCCTCCCCGCCTCTGCTTGCGGCGCGCCCAGCTCAATCAGCGGTTGCGTAACATCATAGGCCCTGGCCTCAGACCCGGTAGACCCCGCAGAACTCTAATGCCCCGGCAGGAAAGTCGCCAGAGTTGAATCTCGCGAAGCTTCTTCCACTACAATAAAGGGGCACGGTTTGTTCTCATGAAAATGCAGCTCCGAAGTTTCTTGTTCTTGCTGGCGGGGTTGGCTCCCGCGGCTCTTTCTACTCACGCACAACAGGCAGCTACTGAAGAGACTGCCAAACCACCCACACAGCTCGAGACCATGCAGCACATCGAGGACCAGTGGAGCAATGCGCTGGCCAAGCGAGACCAATACGCGCTCGAACTGGTCTTGTCTCCGCAGTTCGTCAACATCTCCGCCGACGGCGACGTACGCACCCGCAACCAGGAGATCGCTTTCGTCCTCAACAAGTATCCCGACATGATCTCGCTCGAACAAAAGGCCGTCAGCGTCCGCATGCTCGGCGATGTTGCCGTCGTCAACGGAACCTACATCCTCCGCCGTCGCGCCAACGGGCGCCCCGTGGAGGAAAAAGGCATCTTCAGCCACGTCTACCAGCGCACCCGCTCCGCCTGGCAGTGCCTCAACGCCCAGCGAACCATCGTCGTCGAACAGGGACTCGACAGGAAGGCCTCGACCACCGCGAAAAAGAGTGGCGCCGAACTGCCGTTCCACATCCCGCTGCTGCATAAAGGAGAAAACCCGGCCTCCTCGGCCACGGCGTCTTCCACCACTCAGCCGGCTCCTTAATCCTGCAGAAAAGATACTGTAGGAGAAAAACTGCGGTTCCTCAAGGAGAGCCATCGCACCGGCCTGATCGCCGCGGCGGCGGGTCTCCTTTCTACCTCTGACGGCCTCTTTCCTGCCCACTCTCGAGCAGCTCTCATCCCGCCATTGAAGATCAACGCCGCCCTGGTCAGGCGACCGGCGCCGCATGCCGCTTGCCCTGAATCTCGATATAGACGTTCACCAGGGACAGCGCAGCCGGCGTCACCCCGGGAATGCGGCTGGCCTGCCCGAGCGTACCCGGCCGCACCCGCGCCAGCTTCTCCTGCATCTCGCGCGAGAGCCCGCTGATCGTGCTGTAATCGAACCACTCGGGAATCGCTCGCCCTTCGGCCTTCTTCAGCTTGTCGATCGATTTGCGCTGCTGGTCGAGATATCCCGAGTACTTGATCTCCGTCTCGATCGCCTTGAGCTCATTGCGCACCTGGGCCGACAGCAGCTTCGACTCTCCCGTACTCAGCAGCGCGGCAAAAAGCGTCTCGCCCTCTGCAGCTCTCGCGAACTCTTCCCGTAGCACCGGCAACAGCCCCTCGATTGTAATCTCCGGCCTTCTGAGCAGCTGCGCATAAGTCTGCCCGGCCGCGTTGCCGAGGGTCGCGGCCAGCTCCGGCAGCAACTCCGCCATCCGCGCGAAATGGGCCTTGCGGGTTCCTAACAGCTTGTCGACTGCCACCGCCCGCGCCTGCTTCGCCTCATAGTCCGCCCACGCCTGGTCGCCGATCAGCCCCAGCCTGCGCCCATAGGGCGTGAGCCGCCGGTCCGCATTGTCGATCCTCAGGTGCAGCCGGAACTCGGCCCGCGAGGTAAACATCCGGTAGGGCTCGTTCGTCCCCTTGCTGATCAAGTCGTCGATCAGAATGCCGGTATACCCCTCGGTGCGGTCGAGCGTGAACGGTGCCTCGCCTCTCACCTTCAGCGCCGCGTTGATGCCGGCCATCAGCCCCTGGCAGGCAGCCTCTTCATAGCCGGACGTGCCATTGATCTGGCCGGCCAGGTAGAGGCCGTCAAAGGCCTTCACATTCAGCGAGCGGTCCAGCTCCGTCGGGTCGATCGCGTCATATTCGATTGCATACCCGGGCCGCAGCATCTCGGCATTCTCCAACCCGGGAATTGAATGGACGATCTCCGACTGCACATCCATCGGCAGGGAAGTGGACATGCCGTTCACATAAACCTCGTGAGTCTCCAGCCCCTCCGGCTCCAGAAAGAACTGGTGCTGCTCCTTATCGGGGAAGCGCACCACCTTGTCTTCGATCGACGGGCAATACCGCGGCCCGATCGCCTGGATCTGTCCGGTATACATCGGCGAACGCGAGACATTGTCGCGAATCAGCCGCAGCGTCTCGGGCGTGGTGTGCGCAATATGGCAGCAGATCTGGCGCTGCGAAATCTTCCGCGTCCTGAAGCTGAAAGGCGTCGGCTCGGCATCGCCAGGCTGCTTTTCAAAGCGGCTCCAGTCGATGGTGCGGCCGTCCAGCCGCGGCGGCGTCCCTGTCTTCAGCCGGCAGCCGCGCAGGCCCAGGCGCTTCAGCGACTCGCCCAGCAGAATGCTCGGCGGCTCGCCGCTGCGGCCAGCGGAGTATTGCTCTTCGCCGCAATGAATCAACCCGTTGAGAAATGTTCCGGTGGTGATCACCACCGCCCCGGCGAAGACGCTGCGGCCGTCGCGGAGCTTCAGGCCAATCACCCTCTGCCGCCCGCCCGTCCCTCCCTCGTCGCGCAGTACGTCGATCACTTCCGCCTGCTTGATAAAGAGCCCCGGCTGCGACTCCAGCAGCTGCCGCATCTTGATCCGGTATTGCTGCTTGTCGCACTGCGCGCGCGGCGACCAGACGGCCGGCCCGCGCGAAGTATTCAGCAGCCGGAACTGGATGCCGACCGCATCGGCGACCTCGCCCATCACCCCGCCCAGCGCATCGACCTCGCGAACCAGGTGCCCCTTGGCAATGCCGCCTATCGCCGGGTTGCAGGACATCTGCGCAATCAAATCGAGGTTCAGCGTAAACAGCGCCGTACGCAGGCCCATCCGCGCTGCGGCGATCGCCGCTTCGCACCCCGCGTGGCCTGCTCCGACCACCACGAGCTCGTATTGTTCCGTGTATGCCATGCTGTTGTTTCTATTTTAGAGGATGCTGCCCTGCCCTTGAACTCCGCCGCGCGGCGACGTTCCGTGTCTGGGGCCGAAGCCCGGCCGCCCTGCGGCCGGTTACAGCTACAGCCAAAGCAGCCCGCCCACCACCACGAAGCCAATCGCGACGACCTGCGGGAGCGCGAGCAGGCCGGCGTGGCCCACCAGGTCGCCGCGCAGCGTGTCCAGGAAGAATGCAGCAAAGCCGCTGAGAAAAAGCCACGCGCCCATGGTCTCGCCGTCGCGCAGGCGCCATCGCTGTTCCGCCCGGTCCCTCCGGCAAAAAATACTCCAGAGCAGCCACACCACCAGGCCGGATTGCACGACAGCTGCATACAGCTGCACTGGATGCAGCGGAGTGGCCAGCGGCGTGCCGTACCACAGCGAAGCCAGCCGCCGGGTATACGTCACCGCCCACGGCAGCTCCGTCGGCGTGCCAAACTCTGACCCCCCCAAAAAGGCGCCAATGCTGGCCATCGCCGACCCGAGCGCCACCCCGGGAGCGAGCGCATCCAGGCTCCGGCGCATCGGCAGCTTGGCAGCCCTGGCATACAGAAACATGACCAGCGCCGCCAGGGCTGCCCCGCCTGCCAGTGCGGGCCCCGACCGCACGCTCACCACGCCCAGCATCCAGAGCGGATGAGCCAGGAAGTCGCGCACGTTCAACACCACCAGCAGCAGCCGGGGCGCGATCAGTGCGGTCAGCGCCCCGGCTGCTGCGCAGTCCCAGACTCGCTCCGGGTCCAGCCCCAGCCGCCGCGCCATCGCCCGCGCGATAAAAAGCGCGGCGACAATGCCGACCGCGGTAAACGCTCCGGACGTAGGGATGGCCAGGGAGCCAAACTGAAAAAGGCGAGGGTACACGGAAAGTGGTTGCAAGACGAAACCGACCCACGCGGCCGTAGTCAGTGCTCTGGTGAACCCGTCCTAAGACGGTGGGGCTCTCCGCGGCTCTTTAGGCATTCCGAACTGGCGGACGCTGCACACCGAGCCGATTTATCGAGTCGAGCCCCTGTTCAATGATTAAAGGTTCAACCAGAGTTGACCTTCTACCTGCTTAGCAGGCCGGTTTCTGGTTGGATGCTATCGGGAGCCGCGTTGCTTTGCAAGTCGATCCCCGGCGAAAATGAATCCAGGCGAAAACGGAAGGGGACTGGACCTTATTCGGGAAGTCGCCGGCGCCACCCATCACATTCCTCCACCGGGACGGCTCTGTGCCTGGTCTTGCGCGTGTTGCAGCGCTACGGCGCGAGCCGTAAGCTTCTTCAGCTTGCCCTCGATGGCGGCATCGCCGACATGCTGGTCCTGCAGTACGCCGTCGGCGTCGATCGTAAAGGTCGCCGGAATTGCATGGACTTCGAAGAGACTGGCGACTTTGCCTTGGAACCCGTCATCGCGCGTCTGCGTCCACGTCTCGTTCTTCGCGACGAACTGCCGCTACTTGGCATCGTCTTTATCCAGGCTGAGTACTCATCACCACCAGCGGCTGGCCGACGAACTTGTTGGCAATCTCCCGCACAATGCGGCAGGGCCTCGCGGCATGGCCCGCACCAGGTCGCCCAGAAATCGATAAGCACCACCTTACCGGCGAGATCGTCGAGTGAAACGACGCGGTTGTCGATCGTCTTGATGTTAAAGGCGGGCGCCATCCGCGCGCGGACCAGCTCTGGACGCTCGCTGTAGCGCTGCGCCCTCTTGAAGTCTGCCTTGGCTGGGCTCGCAACTTTCACATATTCCGCAAAACGGGCGCGGGCCGCCTCGTCCTGATTGAGCCACGCCAGCGCCATCGCATTGCCGAAGATCGCCTGCTGCAGGCTCGGGTCGCAGCCAGGGCCGCCTTCAACTCTTGCTGGCTCTCGGTCAAGGCATCGTCTTTCCGCTTGGCCGCGCCCTCTCGCAGCAGGGCTGTCCCAATCATGTAATGCGCAGTCGCGACGTCAGCCGGTTGATGCACCAGGGCGAGGATCTCGTGGGCCGCCGCGACTTGTAGTCGTTCAGCTCGCCAGGCTGGGCCATGTCAGAGGCGAAGGAGAGGACGAGCAGGCAGAAAAGAAGGCAACGAGGCGAAATACCTCCGGCGTACGTGGAATCGTCAGAAGCGTACCACGGACTGCCTCGAGGAAAGAAGTATGCAAACCCTTATTCATGAGGAAGGTAACGCACGCTCAGCCGGTGCGGCGATCGTCGGTCAGCAAGGAATCGAGCAGCCCGTTCAGCGAACTGGCCCGGCTGTGGATCTGGCTCTGCGTCTCGGTCAGGCTGCCGCTCAGCAGGCGAAGTTTTTCCTCCGCGCGGGCCAGTTCATCGGCGATGTTCAGCGCCGCCAGCACCGCCACCCGCAGCGAATCCACCGTCTTGCCCTGCGTGGCGACCAGCCGCATCTTGGCGTCCACCAGCTCCGCCAGTTGGTGAATGTAGCCGGAATCCTGTCCGCGCAGGCGATACGTCTGGTCGTAGATGTCTACGGTGATACTGTCGTCAAAATGATGCTTGTTCGGAACTTCGTTCATGCGCGGCTCAACATCTTCCTCGGTGCAAGACCATCCAAAACCATCGATGCCTTCAGACGGACAGTTCGTCCAGCTGGCCTAACAGGCGCTCGATGCGCCCACGAACCACGTCGCGCTCGTTCTTGAACGCCTCGACCTCTGCCTCGACGCGAAGTAGCTCGGCGGTCTGGGCTTCCAGGCTGTGGTGCAGCTCCGCCGCCTTCACCTCGGCCGCGGCGCGGGCGGCGCGCTCTGACTTCAAGAGCTCGACGGCGCGCAGGATGCGCTGCTCCAGCGCCGCAAAATCGTCACTTGTGGTGGATACTTCGGGAGCCTCAATAGCCAGCGTGGACATCGATACCTCGGAAAATCGGACTGCAGCTTCTCATCCAAGTATATCGTGCAGGCGCATGAGGAAATCCGGGCGCTCTCGACCAGCTATTGACCAGGAGGATGCGCCCTTGTCAGAAGCGGCGCCGCTTCGCCATCGGCGGCCCACACAGCTAACTCCGCAGCCAGCCGCCCTGTGCCGTAACGGTCTCGATGATCGCGGTAGAGAATCCCTGCAGGTCCTCGTCCCGCAACGTGCGAGTCTCGGACTGGAAGATTGTACCGAGCAGCAGGGAGTAGTGCTTTGCCGGAATCCGTACCCCTTTAGGATCGCGCAGCACCTCTCTCGGCTCGAGCGAAGTCAGCTCCGGAATCGCCAGCCCGTCGACCGCGTTGGCAATCTCAAGCCACCGCACCGTGTCGGGAAGGACAAAGGAAAAATCCCTGCGAACCGGCTGAAAGCGCGAGAGCTCCCGCGCCGCCGGCTGCCGAAGCGCCTGCCGGTACAGCCGGTCCAGGTAGATCTCGCCCAGGTAGACGGTCTGCTTCAACTTGCGGCGTTGCGCCTCCTCAGGGTGCAGCTCGCCGAAATAGCCGACGGTGAGCCCGTCGACCGCCGCGCGCGCCGCACGGCCCGGGTGCAGCCACGCCGGCAGCAGGCCGGAATCCACCGCAAACGCATCGAAATATTTCGACCGAGCCGAGAACCGCGACAGCAGCTCTTCCATCGTCCCTTTCAGAAAATAGAAGTCGACCGCCTGCGGCTGCTGGAAAGCGCTCTTCGCCCCAACCTGGCCGGTCGCGCCGATGGCGAGCGCAGGCCGCTCGTCGACCTTATCGCCGCTGCCCGAAAAGACAGTCCCAAGTTCAAAAAGCGCCACGTTCTCCACATCCCGGTTCAGATTGCCGGAAAGCATGGTCAGCATCCCGGGAATCAGCGAAGGGCGCAGCATACCCGCCTCTTCATTCAGCGGATTGCCAAGTTTCACCGCCGTATCCGGTTGCGGCGCAAATGTAACCGCATCGGCGACAGAAGCAAACGTGCTCGAAACCGCCTCATTCCAGCCCAGGGCAAGCAGGGTGCGGCGCAGAGTTTCTTTCTTCGCCGCCAGCGGCAGCTCGATCACCGGTTCCGAGAAATCGGGAAGCGTGTTGGCGAACCGGTTATACCCGTAAACCCGCGCGATCTCTTCAATGAGGTCGACCTCCCTTTCGAGATCGAGCCGCCAGCTGGGCAGCGTGACCGAGTAAACGCCTTGGCCCGATCTCTGCAGCCCGCACCCAAGCGCCGTCAGCACCGCTTCCGTGGTCGCCGCGGTAATCCCTTCGGCATCCTCGGTCTGGCCGAGAATGCGCCGCACCTCGCTCACCTGCAGGCCGACCGCCGCGCGACTGGCGGTGCGCGCACGCGCCTCGGGAACGACGATGTCGACCAGGCCGCCTTCCATCTCGCCGCCGGCCTCGAGCACCAAACGGCTGACCAGGGCGTTAGCCACTGGCGCAGCATTGAAGTCGGCGCCGCGCTCGAAACGATGCGAGGCGTCGGTATGCAGCCCATGGCGCCGGGCGCTGCGGCGCACCGCCGCAGGATCGAACCACGCCGCCTCCACCAGAATGCTCCTCGTCGCGGCGGTAATCATCGACTCCCACCCCCCCATCACCCCGGCGATGCCCAGCGGCTTCACGTGGTCGGCGACGATCAGGTCGTCCGGGTCGAGGTCGCGCTCCACGCCATCCAGGGTGCGAAGCTTTTCGCCCTTGCGGGCCCGGCGCACCACGATGCCGCCGACAATCTTGTCCAGGTCGAAAGTGTGCGTCGGCTGGCCGATCGCGAGGGTGATGTAGTTGGTTGCATCGACGGCGTTCGAGATGAGCTTCTGCTCGAGCGCGTGAAAACGTTCGGCAACCACCCCATGCGACGGGGCAATCCTGACCTCGCGCAGCACGCGGGCCGTGAAGCGTCCGCACAGTTCCGGCACTTCGATCGTTACCGAAAACGGCGAAGCAGTCGGAACTGCATCGGGCAAATCGATCTGTAACGGCTGCAGTGGCAAATTGTAAATCGCAGCAATCTCCCGCGCGATGCCGTAGTGGTTCATCGCATCCACGCGGTTCGTCGTGATGTCCATCTCGAAGAGGGAACCGTGCGCGCCCAGGTCTAAGATTCCCTCAACCGCAATGCCGCGCAGCGTGAGGTCCTCCGCAAGCAGCCGGTCATCGACAGGCAGCGCGGGCAGATAAGAGCGGAGCCAGCTAGAGAGTATCTTCATTGCGTCGGAGAGTCAGCGAGTCGGCAAGTCCGCAAAAGCCAAAACTGATCAGTGCTTTTCCAACACTGGCAGGAGGCCACTCAGCATTCTTGCGATTTCATTGCACTGCTCGAAAATTCCTTTCGTTGCATTCGGATCGAGATAGCCCATTTCGCGGGCAAGCTCGAGTTGAGTTTCTACTGCAAAGAGAGAGCCGAAGCTCGGTACACATCCCGTCCGAACTGCATCGGCTTCCGCCGTACCGACAGCTCTCGAAAGCGCCGGGCCCTGGCGCTCACGACATTCCGCGGCTGGCGCATTCTTGCGGCCTCGCCGATTTGCTCGCTCGCCGATCCACCGCCCTCATCCAAACTGCTCCAAAAAGCGCACATCTCCCGAATACAACTGTCCGATGTCGCTGATCCCATATTTCATCATCGCGATCCGGTCGACCCCCATCCCAAAGGCAAAGCCGCTGATCCTCTTCGGGTCGTAGCCCGGCTGCTTTCCCTGGACAAACCCAAAAACCGCCGGGTCGACCATCCCGCAGCCCAGCAGTTCGATCCATCCGGACTGCTTGCACTTCCGGCAGCCGCTGCCGCCGCAGAAAATACAGCTGATCTGCACATCCGCGCTCGGCTCGGTAAACGGGAAAAATGACGGAAAGAAGCGCGTCTTGACCGCCGACCCAAAAAACGCCTTCATGGCATGATCGAGCGTCCCCTTCAGATCGGAGAAGGTGATGTTCGGCCCCACGCAGAGGCCCTCCACCTGATGGAAGATCGGCGAGTGCGTCGCGTCCGCCGCATCGTTGCGATGCACCTTGCCGGGAATCACGATCTGCACTGGCGGCGGCTGCTGCTCCATTGTGCGGATCTGCACCGGCGACGTGTGCGTTCGCATCAGCAGGCGATCGCGCAGCGGCTTGCGCTCCTGCCCCTCCAGAATCAGCGTGTCCTGGGTGTCGCGGGCCGGGTGGTTCGGCGGAAAATTCAATGATTCGAAATTGTAATAGTCGGTCTCGACCTCCGGGCCGACGCCGACCGAGTAGCCCATCGCCTGGAAGACCGAGACGATCTCGTTCATCGTCTTGATCAGCGGATGTTCCGCGCCCAGCAACCGCTGCGTCCCCGGCAGGGTGATGTCGAGGGTGTCGGCGGCCAGTTGCGCCGCGCTCACGCCGCCGCCGCTCGCCGCGTCCAGCCGTTGTTCGATGGCTTCTTTCAGCTGGTTAAACCGCCGCCCGATCTCTCGCCTGGCCTCGCCCGGAGCGGCTTTCAGCCACGCCTCGCTCACTGCTTTCAGCCTGCCTTGTTTCCGGCCGAGCCAGTGCCGCCGGAATTGCTCTACGGCCTCGGCGCCGGAGAGCAATTTTGCGGAATCTTGAACCTCGCCAGCCAGTTTCTGGAAAGCAGCCGAGACCTCGTCTTCGCGAAAGCCGTGCAGTTGGGGAATAGTGTCTTGCGACATGGTCTCTACAAAGAATAAATCAGCCGAGGCGCCAATACGGCGTTGGCCGGCCGGTGACGCGTTCTTTCCACTGCATCCGGCCTCAAACCAACAGCTGGCTCGCGGCCCCGCCCGGCAACAGGAAAGCAGCAAAGAAGGGCGGCTTGCCGCAAACCGAAAAAGCGGCCGCCATCCAAAAGAGCCCTGCTCTCACCGGCCAGAGTGGCAGCCAACGACGACGGCGGCCCACAAAAAAAGAGCCCGGCCAGGGTCGCCCGCAGATCTTGCTTCGCTATACCTGGAACTGTACCGTCGAGTCGAGGCGCGACTCGGCCAGCTCGATGCTCGATCCGCTGGCCACCGGCCCCGGGTTCTGCGGCAGGTACGCTTCATAGCCTCCGTCGGTCCGTTCCACGACCGCTGATTGTGCCTTGCCGTTGGCCGTCACGTGCGTTAACGCGGCAAGCGTTCCGTTCTGCGAGTTGCTGGCGGCGATAATCGAAGCAAGGCTCTCGATCTGCATGGCTGCACTCCTCTTTCCAATCCGAGGCTGGGAACAACCTCACTCATTGCTTCGGCGATTTGCGCCGCTACTTGAATGATCTTCAGTTCCTTTCGATAGTTACCTTCGGCGTTTAGCGCCGAATTGGGCCGGAAACAACCCAAACTATAGCCGACAAACCCTTGCGCCCACCAGCCCCACCCTCCACCGCCCGAACCACCCTGAGTACTTCCGCGGCTAACCCCCGCAAGATACTCTGAAAAAGCTCTGGAGGACTCCGCGCTCTCACTCATGCGGCGCCACCTTCTATCCCTTGCCCTGCTCTCGGGTCTGCTAGCGCCCGCCCCGCCCCATGCCGCGGCCGCCCTTGCCCGCGCCCAACCGGCGTCATCCTCACACGCCGGGGCACACCACGGGCACACCCACCCGGCCCGCCATCGCCCTTCCCCCGCCAGGCGCCACGGATCCAGGGCCGTCCTGCAGCACGCCCGGCGCAAGCCGGCCCGTTTGCGCCTTATGCAGCCCGTCACGACGGCTCTGATCGATCCCGTTCCCCGCGGCAAATTTTCATTTCCTCCGCCCCTTAAAGGCAACCGCGACTCCTTGCTCCGCCAGAATGCCAGGTCCCAGCAGGATGGCCTCGAGCGGGTGCAGGACGATGCCGGCCTGCTCGCCTTGCGGCGGCAGAAACAACTCGTCGCCCTCCCCGTCACCGCCGCCCTCGCCGTCGATGAGCGCCTCCCCGCCAACCGGCGCTATTGCCGGGTCTGGACAGCGGAGTTTCTCGACGACCTCTCCCGTGTGCATAACGCACGCTTCCATCGTCCCCTGCAGGTCAACTCGGCCGTGCGCACCGTCGACTATCAGCGCCATCTGGAACTCGTCAACGGCAACGCCGCGCCGGCCGACGGCGACAACGCCTCGCCGCACCTGACCGGAGCCACCGTCGACATCGCCAAAAAAGGCCTGTCCATGGCAGAAATCGGCTGGATCCGGGCTTACCTGATGCCCTTGCAGGCCGCGGGAAAGATCGACGTCGAGGAAGAGTTCTACCAATCCTGCTTCCATATCTCGGTCTATCGCTCCTACCGGCCAGATCCCGTCGCCAGCCCGGAAAAGAGCCGCGTGGGCAGCAAAGCCGCCCTCCTCGCCGCCGGAGTCCGCTAGGCAGACGAAACAGTGATCCGCTCCAATGACTCCGGAGTACAATTTCGCCAACGATGCCGATCGTAGATCTTGATCGAGATCGGCAATCTCTGCGCCTTCAGGAGCCTTATGAGCGAGTCCAGCACCTCCGTCGCATCCCCGATCGGCGAATCGCTTGCCGCCCGACCCCTAACCCAGGGGGAACGCCTGATCGATACCTTCATCGCTCCATCCAAAACCTTTACCGATATCCTCCGTGACCAGAGCTGGTGGCTGCCCTTCCTGCTCACCGTACTCGTCAGCTACGGGTACCTCTTCGCCGTGCAGAAGCAGGTGGGCTGGGATACGGTCGTTCAGAACACCCTGAAACAAGATACGAAGGCCTCCGAAAGGCTCGCCAACGCCACTCCCGAAGCCCGCGCCCAGGCCCAGTCGATCACCCTGGCCATCGTCAAATACACGTTTTATGCCTCGCCTCTGTTGGCCCTGCTCTTTGCCGCCGTCGTCGCCCTCGTCCTCTGGGGAACTATCAACTTCATCTTCGGCGGGCACGCCACCTACGGCCGCGTCTTCGCCGTCTGGATGTACGGCACCCTGCCGGTTCTCATTACCTCCATCCTGGTCGTCGTCACCCTTTTCGCCGGGATGGATAAGGAAGCTTTCAACCTGAGTAACCCGGTCGGCACCAATATCGGCTTTTACCTGCCCACCGAATCCGCAAAATGGCTGACCACCCTGACCGGCGCATTGGACATCATCTGGATCTGGTCCCTCGCCCTGGTAGGTATCGGCCTCGCCATTGTCGCTAAGGTGAAACGAGCCTCTGGGCTGACGGCGGTCTTCGGCTGGTGGCTGCTCCTGCTGCTCCTCCGCGTCGGCTACGCAGCGATCAGCGGCTAGCGGCCCGGGGGACCAGCTGTCCGCCCGCTTTACCGTCGCCCAGCCGGCGCTTGCTCACCTTTTGACCGCTTCTGCCGGCAGCGGGCCGTCCTTACCGGCAATTGACACCAGGAAACTTGCCGCGGCGCGCGCTCACCGCACCGCGCCGGCCATCGCAGCCCAGCCCGGCTCCACGAACTCAGCCCGGCCCCCCAGCCTAGCTCTGCTTTTGACCGGGGCAAACCCTGTCTTGCCGGATCGCTGACTTTTCACTAAGCTCATCTTTCGGAGTCCTTCAGCATGCAACTGATCCTTTATTCCGCCACCTGGTGCCGTGACTGCCGGGAGGCCAAGCGTTTCCTCGAAAAACACCGCATCACCTACACCGAGGTCGACATCGAGTCGACGCCGGGCGCCGCCGACGAGGTCCTGCGTAACGTCGGCAAACGCGCGATCCCGCAGTTCGTCATCGATGGCGAATGGGTGCAGCCCTATCGCCCCGGACGGGGCTTTCTCCACGAAGAGATGAGCCAGCGCCTCGGCGTCAGCTAAGCCGCCCGGCACCTCGAATCACGCATAACCTGTCTGAGCCTGGATCCCGGAATTTGCAGGTAAATCTCTCAAAAGGTAAATCTCGCAAAAGAAAGATCAAAAAAACCCTGCCTAGGTGGCTAGTGAACGTTCCTGCCCTGCAGAACGTTACGCGCTACCTCTTTGATTTCTGCAGTTGTGCAGCTCAGGCCGTAAGCCTCTCATCCAGCGGCGGTTAAGAAGGGGAGTCCACCCCCGGCCCTGCTTACGGTTCGCTCGGCTCCAGATCGCGTCCCGTATAGGTCGTCGGCACACCCGGCTCGCCCGTATCGGAGAGAATCGCCCGGGCATCCTGCTCATCTTCGGGTTTCACTTGAAGGTGGAGCGGCCCCAACCCAGGCGCCATGATCGCCGCATTCGCTCCGGAAAGAAACGTGTCGATCCCGGCCGACTCCAGCCGCAGTTTGGCCATCTCGGCCTCGATCGGTTCGGGAAATTCGCCCAGGGTCACTAGCTCGGGTAGATTATGCAGGTCTTCGGTCATCGTCTTCCTTTATCTCGCATCAAGTGCAAGTTGATTCTACTCGGTTCTACTGCCACAACTTAGGATGCGCTCAACGATACAATGTTGGTTGTCGAGAGCCCGCCATTGCCGTTGCCCTGGGCCCGCAAGATTGGCACCCGGAGGACCTGACGGGGGGAAGTAGACCCGGAGGATTTCCATTGATCGCAAGATATACGCGCCCGCGGATGGGCGCGATCTGGACGGAAGAGAACAAGTACCGCATGTGGCTCGCCGTTGAAACCGCGGCCAGCGACACCCTGGCCGAAGACGGCATCGTTCCCGCCCAAGCAGCCGAAGCCATTCGCGAACGCGGCCAGATCGATGTCGCCCGCATCCAGGCCATCGAGGCCGAGGTCAAGCACGACGTCATCGCCTTCACCACCGCCATCGCCGAGAAGATCGGCCCCGAGTCCCGCTGGCTGCACTACGGCCTGACCTCGAACGATGTCGTCGACACCGCCCAGGCGCTTCAGGTCAAGGCCGCCTCCGAGATCCTCACCGAAGGGCTCGAGAAGCTTGCCGCAGTTCTCAGAAAACGCGCTATCGAGTTCCAGCACACCCCCACCATCGGACGCACCCACGGCATCCACGCCGAACCAACCACCTTCGGCCTGAAGCTGCTCAACTGGTACGCCGAGACTCAACGCAATCTCACCCGCTTCCACGCCGCCGCCGAGGGCATGCGCGTCGGCAAGCTCTCCGGAGCCGTCGGCACCTTCGGGCATCTGAAGCCCGAACACGAAGAACGCATCTGCGAACGGCTCGGCCTCGAACCGGCACCGGTCGCGACCCAGGTGATCCAACGCGACCGGCACGCACACTACCTTTCGACCCTGGCGATCATCGCGTCTACCCTCGACAAGATCGCCACTGAGGTCCGCCACCTGCAGCGCACCGAGGTCCGCGAAGCAGAAGAATTCTTCTCTGAAAAGCAGAAGGGATCCTCGGCGATGCCGCATAAACGCAACCCGATCACCAGCGAACAGATCAGCGGACTGGCCCGGGTCGTCCGCTCCAACGCCCAGGCCGCTTACGAAAACATCGCCCTCTGGCACGAGCGCGACATCTCGCACTCCTCCGTCGAACGCGTCATCTTCCCCGACTCCACCATCCTGACCGACTACCTGCTGGCCAAAACCGCCGCCTTGATCGACAACCTGCTCGTCTACCCGGCGCGTATGCTCAGGAACCTCGAAAGTACCGGCGGCCTCATCTTCAGCGGCCAACTAATGCTCGATCTTTCTGAATCTGGAATGGCGCGCGAAGAGGCCTACAAGCTGGTGCAGACCCATGCCATGCGCGCCTGGCGCGAAGAGCTGGTCTTCCGCGATCTCATAGCCGGCGATCCGGCCATCACCTCGCGCCTCAGCCCGGAAAAGCTGGCCCGCAGCTTCGACCTGAATCGCCAGCTCAGCAACGTCGACGCCATCTTCAACCGGGTATTCAGCGCCCACGCGCTCGGCGCATGACAGGGCCGGAGCAGGGCCGCGTTGCCGGCTGGAACCTCACCGTCGCCATGACCGGCGCGAGCGGGGCCGTCTTCACTCGCGAGCTTCTCCTCGCGCTCGAAGCTGAGGCTCGCGTTGCCAAGGTCAACTTTGTCCCTTCGGAGAGCTCGTTGCGGGTGCTCGCGGAAGAGCTCCAGCTCGGCGGCCGCAACCAGCTGGTCGAGAGACTCCTCGGCAAAGCATCGGCAAGGATCACGCAACTCAGCGAGAGCGATATCGGCGCCGGCATTGCAAGCGGAAGCTATCCCTCGCAAGGTATGATCGTGCTGCCCTGCAGCATGGGAAGTCTCGGCGGCATCGCTAACGGGCTGGCCCGTAACCTGATCGAGCGCGCCGCCGATGTCTGCCTCAAGGAGCGCCGGCCTCTACTGCTCTGCGTTCGCGAGACCCCCTTCAACAAGATCCATCTCAGGAACATGACGCTGGCGGCAGACGCAGGCGCCATCATCTTTCCGATCATGCCTTCGTTCTACAACCTGCCCGCCGATTCGACCGAGATGGCCAGGCAGTTCGCCTATCGTGTGATGGCGCACATTGGCCTGCCGCAACCAGACGCCTACGTCTGGAAAACAGAGGAGTAATCATGCCGTGGTTCACCCTGGAAGCGCCCGCTGACGGTGCCGGACTCAACGAAGCAGAGATCCGCTCCGCGGTTTCACGGCTACTCGACGAAGCCCGCAGACGAATAAACCGTGACCTCAAGCGCGTGCTGCTGTTGCCGCCGGATCTCACCCGCGCCCACAGCGGCGCCGGCAAGATCACCGAACTGCTCTATCGAGCACTTCCCGATGCCGAGATCGCCGTCATTCCAACCCTCGGCCAGCATCAGCCGCATACCGAGGCGGAGAATACGTGGATGTTCGGCTCGATCCCCAACAGCAGGATCCATGCGCACGACTGGAAGAACGGAGTCACCCGCGTTGGCGTTATTCCCGCATCGCTGGTTGCTGAGACAACCGGGGGCGCAGCCGACTGGGAGATCCCCGTCGACCTCAACTCCATGCTGGTCGACGAATCATGGGACCTTATTATCAACATCGGCCATGTCGTGCCCCACGAAGTGCTCGGCTTCGCCAACCACAATAAGAACTACTTCATCGGACTGGGCGGCAAAGAGACCATCTGCGCCTCGCACATTGCCGCCGCCGTCTACGGCATCGAGAATAATCTCGGCTGCCTGATCACGCCGCTGCGCGCCTGCTACAACCGGGCGGAAGAGAACCTTCTCTCTCACCTTCCCGATGTCTACCTGCAGATCGTCATGCGGCGAAACGAGAGCAACCATCTGGTCACCAGTGGTCTCTACGTTGGCGACGATCTCGAAACGTATCTCATGGCTGCGCGCAGCAGCCGCGAACAGAACATCACAACTCTTGATAAGCCTCTGAAGAAGGTCGTTGCCGTCATGCAGGCGGACGAATTCCGCAGCACCTGGGTGGCAAACAAAGCGGTCTACCGCACCCGTATGGCGATCGCCGACGGCGGCGAACTGCTCATCATCGCTCCCGGCCTGGAGCGCTTTGGCGAACAGCCCGAAGTCGATGCTCTCATCCGCAAGTATGGCTACACCGGAACGCCGCGCATCCTCGGCCTCTACAAGACCGAAGCCGACATGCAGGCTATCCCTCACGGCGTCGCCCACCTGATCCATGGATCGAGCGAGGGCCGCTTCACCATACGGTATGCGCCCGGACATCTCTCCCGGGCGGAGATCGAGCAGGTCGGGTATGAGTACGCCGATTTAGCCGTAGCTCAGGCCAGATACAATCCCGCCACGATGAAGGAGGGCTGGAACACCATGCCGGATGGCGAAGAAGTCTATTACATCAACACACCCTCAGCCGGCCTGTGGGCCACCGAAGCAAAGCTGAGCAGCCCCGCCCGACGCGACCTCTCGCTGATGTAAGACGATGCGGCGTATCTCCAAAAACCCCAGGACCGAAGCCCTGGGCACGTGTAGAACTCTCGCGATTGAAGAAGTATCGAAGCGCCGAATCGGGTTAGTTCGTCTGCACGGGTGTGATCATCATCGGCTGGGTCAAGCTTAGGGTCAGCATCGAATTTTTCGGCACCGTCACCGATGCGGGATGTTGCACCAGGATATTCGTAGTCATGACGCCCGCTCCGATCAGGCTGCCGACGAGAGCGCCTGGACCACCCCCTATCAATGCCCCGGCAACCGCGCCGGTACCAATGCCAGCGCCTTCTTTCATGACATTGGTCTTGAGGCGGGATGCAGGCTTTAACGTACCCTCGCCATCAACGCGGGCTTTGCTGCCGCTATCGAGCAGTTGGGCCTTCAAAATATAGCGTGAGCCGTCCGGCAGAACGACGACGTCCGGCCGAAGCCGTATCGTTGCCGGGGCGCCGAAGCGACGGCCCTCCGTAACCCGCACGACCTTGCCGAGCACTTGCGCACCCTGCGGAATGACGACGCGTCCGGCGGAAAGGACGTCTGCCGCAACCTGGCCTGTAAAATCGGCTCCAGGATGAGTTTGCCCGGTCGAAAGCTCTTGGCCGAGCGCCATGCGAATGATGGTGCCTTCCGGGATCTCGCCTGGCCGGTTGGGGACAAACGTCACAATGTCTGCGTCAGGATCCTTGATAGCGGCCGGTGCCGGCTTTGTCGCATCGACAGTTGGCGCAGTCCCCGGAGCTGGATCGCCAACGATGCCGTAGTCTGGGTTCCATTTAGCTGCCGCAGGCGCAGGCAATGCTGCGGGCACACTCACCGCTGCAGGCGCTGCCGGTCTTGCCGTCAACCCGCTAGCGGGTGCGGCGCTCCCGGCCGTCGCCACGTCGGTCGTGATGGTCTCGTCCGGAGGCGGTTGAGAGACGCCGCTGTAGGGGCTGGGCTTGCTGGCAGTCTGGGCAGGCAAGCCCGGGGTAATCGCCCAGACACCGGCGATCAAGGCAATGGCGATATGGTTCTTCTTCATTACTTCGACTCCATGGCTTCGACTCAGCACGAAACTAAGAACACCGGAAACAATAAAAAGCTGTGAAGGAGCATTTTGCTCCGCGGAGAGCTTGTTCAGTCTCATGATGCGGCAAGTGCTGCCGCCGTGCGGTGGGGAATTGCCGGCCGCATCTTGAAAGTAACGTCGGAGAAAGTAACGAAGGGCCTTAGGTTTCATTGCCAATCTGCTGAGAAGCGTTACCCTTCGACCGTTGGCGTGGGTAAAGGGGGATGGATCTGAGATCGACGGGGTGGCGAATTGTTCTTTGGATCGTAACGGCCGGGAAGCTGGAACTTTCGTCTGCTTTGTTAGAATTTGAGCGAAGACTCATAGCAGGAAAGCCGGGCTCTGAGCCGGGCAGGGAATTGGCGACCATGCACAGCTTGATTGAAACAATCGGTGATTTTGCGGGAAACGCGATCCCGGTCGACCGCCGCCCGAAACTGAACGACCGTTTACAGCACCATATCGTTAGGAGTGAAATGACTGAAATTGCAGCAATCCATGCCCGCGAGATCCTTGATTCGCGGGGCAACCCTACTGTCGAAGCCGATGTTATCCTCGCCAGCGGCGCTACGGGCAGGGCTGCGGTACCAAGCGGAGCCTCAACCGGAGAACACGAGGCTGTCGAGCTCCGCGATGGCGATAAGTCGCACTATCTTGGCAAAGGGGTCCTCCAGGCAATTGAAAATGTTGAGACCATTCTCGCCCCTGAACTGGCCGGCATGGACGCCACGAACCAGCGTCTGCTCGACGCAACTATGCTTTCGCTCGACGGTACGCCAAACAAGAGCCGGCTTGGCGCCAACGCCATTCTGGCGGTCTCGATGGCGGCGGCCCGCGCAGCGGCAAACTCACTGCACATTCCGCTCTATCGCTACCTTGGCGGTGTCAACGCCTGCATTCTGCCCACTCCGATGATGAACATACTCAATGGCGGCGCCCACTCCGATAACAATGTCGACTTTCAGGAGTTTATGGTGATGCCGATCGGCGCAGAGCGGTTCTCTGACGCGCTTCGCTGGGGTACGGAGGTCTTCCATACTCTGAAAGGCGTTCTGAAGAAGCGCGGTTATTCAACTGCGGTCGGCGATGAGGGAGGCTTCGCACCCTCGTTGAAGTCGAATGTTGAAGCGATTGAGGTCATTCTCGAAGCGATCGAACTGGCCGGTTACAAGGCTGGCGAGGACATAGCCATTGCTCTCGATCCGGCAGCCAGCGAGTTCTACGACAAGGAACGCGGCGTCTACGTCTTTAAGAAAAGCGACAAGTCCGAGTACACGAGCGAAGAAATGTCCCGCTTCTGGGAGAGCTGGACGAAGCAATACCCGATCATCTCGATCGAGGACGGTCTTGCCGAAGACGATTGGGAAGGTTGGAAATATCTCTCGGACCTGGTTGGCAGCCGCATTCAGCTGGTGGGCGACGATCTTTTTGTCACGAATACCGAACGGCTGCAGCGCGGCATCGACGAAGGTGTCGCCAACTCGATCCTGATCAAGGTCAACCAGATCGGCACCATCAGCGAAACCCTCGAAGCCATCTCGCTGGCCAGCCGGTATGGGTACACTTCGATCATCTCGCACCGTAGCGGCGAAACGGAAGACACGTTTATTGCCGACCTCGCGGTGGCGACCGGAGCCGGGCAGATCAAGACCGGCTCGGCCTCTCGCACCGATCGCATTGCCAAGTACAACCAGCTGCTCCGCATTGAGGAAGAACTGGGCCAGGCGGCCGAGTTCCTTGGGTTGGAATCGATCAATGTTGGCGGGTAGCCGCCTCGACGCTATCGCGGGATATCGTGTGGCCCGCCCCACACACCAGCAACCGAATCAGGAGAATCGAATGAAGCTTTTGCAGTGCGCAGCATGTGGTTTTTTCCTCACCTTGGGCGCCGTCGCCCAGACAGCTCCTCCCGCGACAACCCCGCCATCGGCAGCAGCGACTCCGTCCACGGCCGCTTCCAGGCCTCAGTTGACGACACTCGGGGGCGACGCCGTCAAGGGGCCGGAACATCCCTTGACCCTGGAGCAGATGAAGCAGCTTTACGTCGCGATGGGCTACGAAAAAGCTCTAGAGCAGAATCGGACGGCCGTCCTGGCGCAACAGAAACAGCGCGCGCCTTTCATTCCAGAAGACGTCTGGGATGACTTCGATGCGACCTCCAGAAAAGTTGACTATCCAAGCGTCTTTCTGGACGTCTACAAGAAGTACCTTTCCACTGAAGATGCGGCGAAGCTGATCGAATTTTCCAAGACTCCCGCAGGCAGGGACTTCCTTGAGAGCACTCCGGAGTCGAGCCGGGAGATCGCGCAGGCGGTGCAGAAGCAACAGCAGCAGGTTGGTCAGGAAGTGCAGGGGCGGCACAAGGACGAGATCGAGGCCGCAGTCAAGAAGTATCGTGAGGAGCACCAGCCGAAACCGGCCCCGACGCTTGGACCCGGCGCACCAACAACTCCTTCGGGAGCTTCCGCAACTCCGAGTTCGACCCCGTCGACAGCTGCCCCAAGCTCGACTCCATCCGCGACCACTCCTAAAAACTAAGCTCGAAAGGCAGTATGTCTACTCATACAAAACCTCTGGTCCTGGCCATCCTCGATGGCTGGGGCTACCGGGCCGAGACGCGGGCCAATGCTATTGCGTTGGCGCGAAAGCCGATCTATGACAAGCTTCTCGCGGAGTACCCGAATACCCTTCTTCATGCCTCCGATCACTTTGTCGGCCTGCCCGATGGGCAGATGGGCAATAGCGAGGTCGGCCATCTGAATATCGGCGCCGGCCGGGTGGTCCATATGGATATCACTCGCATCGACTCGCTGATTGCCAATGGCGAGTTTGCGTCGCACCCTGTGATTCACGCGGCGATGAAGCACGCCGCCGAGGGAGACCGGCAGCTGCACCTGCTCGGCCTGCTCTCTGACGGTGGGGTGCATTCGCACCAGCGCCATCTCTACGCTCTGCTGAAGGCCGCCGCGGAGTTCGGTTTGGAGCGGGTCTTCGTTCATGCCTTTCTTGACGGACGTGACACGCTGCCTACCAGCGGCGTGAAATACCTCGCCGAGCTCGAGCAGAAATTCGTGGAGTACGGCATCGGCCAGCTCGCCAGCGTTTCCGGCCGCTATTATGCAATGGATCGAGACCGCCGCTGGGATCGCGAGCTGAAGACATTTGACGCAATGGTGAAAGGCGTCGCCGAGGGCGGAGCCTACGCCGACCCGATCACCCGGGTGAAGGAGTGTTATCACAACGGCGTGACGGATGAGTTCGTCATTCCCTTTGTCGTGAGCAGGAGCGACGGGCGACCGGTTGGTCTCGTTCGTGATCGAGATGTCTGTATCGATTTCAATTACCGTGCCGACCGCGCGCGGCAGATCACTCGCGTTCTCGCTCGCAACAGCGGACTCAGCAAGGTCGATGGCGCCGATCTGCCCGGAGCCGCGGACCTGGATGAAACCATTCCGCGAAGCGATGTCCCCCATCACCTGCACTACGTCTGCATGACCCAGTACGATAGCAAGTTCACGCTGCCGGTGGTAATTCCGCCGGAGTCGATGGACAACCTGCTTGCGAACCTGCTTGCCCAGGCCAATCTGCGTAACCTGCGGATCGCTGAGACGGAGAAGTACGCGCATGTAACCTACTTCTTCAACGGCGGCATCGAGACTCCCTTCCCCGGCGAAGATCGTTTTCTCGTGCCGTCGCAGAGGGTTGCCACGTATGACCTTGCGCCCGAGATGAGCGCGGCCGGCATCGCCGATGCTGTCATCAAGGCGATCGACGATACTGCCTTCGATCTGGTCGTGGTGAACTTTGCGAATGCCGACATGGTGGCCCACTCCGGCCAGATCGAGCCCACGGTCCGTGCCGTTGAGACTGTCGATGCTCAACTCGGCCGCATCTACCAGGCGCTCCAACAGCGGGGCGGCTCCATGCTCATCACCGCCGACCACGGCAATGCCGAACTCATGATCGACCCGGTCAGCGGCGGCCCCCACACCTCGCATACGACCAACCCGGTACCGTTCATTCTGATCAGTGCAGACGCTTCGAAGCACGTGCTCAGACCTGGGGGCTCGCTGCGTGATCTTTCCCCGACGGTGCTTGGAATGCTCGGCATTGAACGACCCAACCAAATGACCGGCGGAGACCTGCGTCTGCCCAAGTCCTGAATCGAGCATTGGGTTCTCGATGAGCGAATCAATGGCTGTAGGCTGCGCGAAACTCCCTCGGCGTCTTACTCTTGATTGTCTTGAACTGCCGGTTGAAATTCGCCAGATTGGCGTAGCCTACTTCGTCTGCGATGAACGCAACCGGCTTTTCTGTGTTCATCAGCAACGCACAGGCATTCCCCACCCGCAGCTGGGCAACATAGGCGCCGATGGTCAGCTTCGTTTGCTGTTTAAAGAGCCGATGGAGCGAACTGCGGCTGAGCGCCGCGATCCGCATCAACCTGCCTATCGAGACCTCATCTCGATAGTGAGCGTGCAGGTACGAAACCACGCGGCCGATGCGCTCTTCGGAAGCTGCGGCAAAGGCGCTTCGCTCCCCGGGATCAGACGTGAGCGTCGCCGCCTGGGTATCTGCCGCGAGCAGCAATAAGACGTTCAGCAAGGACAGCAGCCGCGTAGCCGGCTTTTGCTCGATCATCGCGCAGATCAGCGGTTGCGCAGCTGACCGGACAGGTTCGGAAAACGTCAACGCCCGGGAAGAAGACTTCAGCAGTTTCCCGATCGGGTGCAATTCCACGTGCGGCTCAATCATGCCCCGCACGAACCTCTCAGTAAACCAGAGAACAATGGCTTGATGAGAATGCGTCGCGTCGGGCTGTCCGCTCGAATACCAGGTGTGCGGGATATTCGGCCCGATCAGCACAAGGTCTCCATCCCGATAGAGGGAGATGCTGTCGCCGATGAAGCGCTGTCCCTCACTGTTCCGCGTCAACGTCAGCTCGTATTCCGTGTTGTAGTGCCATTCGAAGGGAATCTGGTCTAACCGCCGATCAAACAAGACCCAGGACGAATCAGCCGGGGAGACGACATGTTCAAGGTAAGGCTTCATAAGCGTCGACCAGACGAATCTACAAAGGATACTAAATTCCACCGATTGTCTGAGAGATTCGTATCAGTATTTGACACCAGCGATTAACAACTCTACTGCCGAAAGGCCTAGATTGTTTGCATGGCGCTAAGCGAGCATTTCGCTATCTTTGAGGTCGCTCCTGATAGCAAACACGCTTTGGCGCGGAGGTGAAAGAATGGCAACGCAAACAGCAGTCACCGGGAAGATCGTTCTCGGCAAACCCGGAGAAAATAGCCTGACTCCAGAAGTGGCAAAGGTCCCGCTTCGCGAGATCCGTAAAACGCTTCCCCTTCGAGTTCTCTCTCAGTCCGACTTCGAACATTGGCAGACCTATGGCTTCGTCGTCGTTCCCCACGCCGTGCCGGCCGAGAATGTCGAACGCCTGGTGAAATTCCTTTGGGAGTTCCAGGAAATGGACCCTGGCAACTCCGAGAGCTGGTTGCGGAAGCAGCTGCGAGACCACGCCATGAAGGAGCTGAACTCGAGCGGGATGGTCGAGGTCTACAACCATCAGTATCTGTGGGACAATCGCCAACACCAGCGTGTCTATGACGCGTTCGTCGACATCTGGGATGTGGAGAAGCTCTGGGTGACGATCGATCGGGCCAACCTCAACACGCCAAATCGCAGTGACCGGGCCTTTGCCGGCTTTATTCACACCGATGTGGATACTACTCTCGATCCACTGCCGATCAACGTGCAGGGTGTTCTCTCGCTCGTCGATGTTGACGGAGAGACGGGTGGCTTCCAATGTGTTCCTGAGCTATTTCGGAATTTTGAAGAGTGGAAGAAGCGGCAGCCGGCGGACCGGGACGGTTTCAAGCCGGATGTTTCCGAGTTCGAGGTCTATCCGGTGCCGATGGAAGCTGGAGATATGTTGATCTTCAACAGCCTCTTAGCGCATGGCATTCGCCCCAACAGGTCAGAAAATAAGGTCCGGATGGCCCAGTATATTTCCATGACGCCGGCGGATGAGAACAACGAGGCCCTTCGCCAGAAGCGCGTCACTTCCTGGGCAGAGCGGCGAGCTCCCGAAGGGTTCGCGTTTCCTGGCGATCCCCGCGAATGGGAACTCAATAAGTACCCGACTGCGGAGCTGACTCCGCTCGGCCGACGGCTGCTCGGTTCCGAGTCCTGGTCTTAAACATGGTATTGGCCGGTCCAGGCAGGAGAGTGCGTCTGCAGCAGAATGCCGGAGTGGAAGCTGTCTTGACTTCCAACTCCGGCAGGGATGCGCGCTAGTTACGTTCTACTTCCGAATCGCGCCCCATTTGTAGACAATCCCGATCGAGCCCGAAAATTCCTTCTGCAAGGCCAGCCCATAATGCGTCGGCTGGAAGTCGGTGATCAGCCGGGCAGAAAACTGCGGCGTCAGGTTGTAATCGTAGGAGGCGCCAGCGGCAGCCGCGAAAGCAAGCTGATTGTTATACAGGTTGAAGAAGTTCGGCTCGACCCCGAGCTTCTTGATCGTATTATCAAAGATGCCATACGTGCCGCCCAGCAATACGTGAACATCCACCGTATATTTTGGATCGCGCAGCAGCCGGAACTCCGGGCCGAACATGAACATGTGTTCTGAGATAGAGGTGCTGTTGAGGGCGAAGACGTTCGGCGGCAGCGAGACGGTTCCGTAATAGTTCCCGGTACTGGCGGTCAGGCCGACGATAGGCGACAGCCAGGCCGTCCCTTGCAGTTTGAATCCCAAGGTGTTGCTCTTGAGCGCATGCCCGATGGTCGTTTGAAAACGGGCGTACGAGGCTCCGCCAAAGGCGTCGAAGCGGTTGTTGTAGTCGGCGAGCGTAACACTCAGAGGCGGCGCCGTAGCCGTTACCTGCGCGGGCAGATGTGAAGCGGAGAGGAGAAAAAGAGCGGAGCAAAGCGCCAGGCGCAGAAAACGTTCGACAGAAGACACCCGAATCGACCACCTCGTACCAAGATAATGCCGTGGAGCATAGACTCTCCACACCAGCAGACTTAACGATACACGCTCGACAGCGGCGTGTCAGAACTCCGGGGCTCGCCTGGAGCCGACGCCCATTGAGCCTTCAGTTCATCCACTTGCGGTCATTGGAATTTCTTTGTTCGTCCGGGTCGACGTACCGCCCTTCATGATCGAACTTTACGTCCCGATTGTGTTTCCGCATGTAGACTTCAAACTTACGCGCAGCCCGGCGGCGCTTCCAGCGGTAATACGAGTTGCGCATGCCGAACAACTGCTCGCTCACGGCAAAGCTGAGCTCTCTACCTCGCGCTCTTCTTGCATAGATCAAGCCCAGCAGGCCGCCGGCCAAATAGACGACCAGAGGTAGAATGCTGCCACCTCCAAAGAGACTCGCAACGGCAATCAGCGCGTAGATGATTACGAGGTATTTGGCCTTGATCCCGATCGGCAGCGGAAAAAGGAAAAACTGCTGCTCGCCAAACAGCACCGCGAATGCGGCCAGCATCCCGAAGATGCCCGCCTGGGCGCCTGCAGTCATATCTCCGGGCACCAGGCGCGGCAGGTGAGCGAAGCTCAAGGCCGTCGCAATGAGGGCACCCCCCACGACCGACAGAAAGTAAATCTCCGTGACCCACCGGCTGCCCTTTACCTCTTCCAGGTAGGAGCCAATGAACCAGATTGACAGCAGATTGAAGAGAATCTCAAAAATTCCGCGATGGACGAAACTATAGGTAACCAGTTGCCAAAGATAGCCGTGAACGACCGCCTCGGGAGTCAACGAAAGTAAGCTGGTAATCAGCTGACCTGCCGGGTGATTCACGGCGCCTATCAGCAACAAGGCAAAAAAAGCGGCCAGATTTGCCAGTACCAGCCGTTTCGTAAAGCCGCGAAACGGAGGGAAAACGAGCGAAGTGGAGCCGATTCGAGCCATAATTTTCGTTTTCTATTGTCTCAGGTTTTCGCCGGCATCGTGCTCGCCCGCTGCACAGGAGCAGGTGCCGCTTCATCTCTCCGGCAGGGGAGTGACCGCGGCGCCGCGATGGCCCGCCGAATCGATGGCGCGTATACCGAAGATCACATTGTCTTTCGAAATCGGTAGAGTCTGCGAGAAGGTTACGGTATCGCCTGATTTGCCGTCAGCTATGCCGATGAGCATGCTGCGCTGCCAGTCTGGAGCGGAGGTCTGGCGCCATACGATTTCAAAGCTCCTGGCTGTATCTTGTGGCGCGACTGACCAGCGCAGCGTGGTGTTGTTGTCCAGATCCGTGGTCACGATACGAACGTCTCGCGGTGGCGCGGGGGCGGCGGCAAGCGTCGCCAGCGTGGCGGCGTTGAGCCGCGCTACATTGGCAACGTAATCAAAATCGACGAACTTCAACGAGTCGCCATATTCGATACCTTTTTCAGTGCGCAGATCCTGGTGTTGATGATTGAAGTCTTCTCGCCACTCAGTGAACCGGACGGCGGCAAATCCTTCGTCATTGAAGGAGATGTGGTCGCCTCCGCGGAGATAGCGGTCGCGGCGAAAGATCAGGACCGGCTGAAAACCGGCGTTTCGGCCGGTCCCGGCAGCCGGCGGGGCTTGCGCCTGGGGAAGGTAGCTTCGTCCAACCTCCATCACGGCGCGGGCCAGTTCCCTGGAGGGAGAGTCACTTTCGCCGCCAAGGGCAGCGATGCGCTTGATCTCCTCGGGGGTCGCCGCGGCCGGGATGCCTTCGGAGAAGATTCGCACTGCCGACTTATCCTGCAGAGTCTCGCCCGGTGTGCTATTTCCCCCTACGATGTCGTTGTTCAAGACGCCTTCCAGCTGCCAGCCTTCGCTATGGGCCAAATGTGCCAGGTGTTTGCTACCGTTGAGACCTTGCTCCTCGCCTGCGACCGCAGCAAAGACCAGAGTGGCCGGCAGCTTCAGCTTCGAGAGAACCCGCGCACACTCGAGGCTGACGGCGACCCCGCTGGCGTCGTCGTTCGCTCCCGGGGCGGCCTGCCTGGTTTCCATCGAGCCGGTGTTTCGCGAGTCATAATGCCCGGTGACCAGCAACATCCGTGAGGGTTTGCTTCCGCGCATCACCGCATAGATGTTTGTCACGGTCGCCGGCCTGGGAAAACGCCCGTGGGGAGGCGGCTCGGGCTCTTGGGTGAAGGTGTCTCGCTTCACTTCCAGACAGCCTCCACAATCGGCGGAGTAGCGCCGAAGTTCGGCTACAATCCAGTCGGCGGCAGCGTTGATCCCCTGGCCGTCCGGTAGACCGGTTTCCATGCTGGAGAGGGTATTCCGATTGTGGAAGGCCACCAAGGTCTCGATTGTCTGCTGAATCTTTCCAGCGGATACTTGCCCCAGGGCGTGGAGAATTGCCGGGTCAGCTTGCGCCGGCTGAATTGGTTTGCCCGTGGCATCCATATCGTGAAGACTGTCCTCAGAGTGGGCAGGCTGGAGGATAAATAGGCCGGTGACGAGCCACAGGCTAGAGATCAGGCCGAAGCCAGCAGGGATGATCCTCCGTCTAACGAAGGGAAACCCGGGCACTTTCGCCGACTGGTTCCGGACTGGTTGATGTTTCGCGCCAAAGCAGCTTCGCAGGCTTGACGGAACGCAGCTTCCCTTGAACACTGATAGGGTGCATGGAGAGAAGCCGCATCCTTTCGGGTGTTTCGTCACCATTTTAATGCTCCTAACTGAACACCGAAAAACTGGAGAGGCCTATGGCAATCTGCTCTGAATGTGAAAGCGTACTTGATTTCGATGTGGAAGAGGTCGAGGAGGGCGACGTCATTGTTTGCGACGAATGCGGCACGGAGTATGAGGTCGTAGGGACGGAGCCGCTCGAGCTGAGTAAAGTAGATACGGAAGGCTACGAGAGCGAAGACGCTGTCGTGACGGACGAGGAAGAAGAATGACCGGAAGTACGACCGTTGTATGGAAGCGAACCCAGGAAGTTATTTTGTTCCTGTCTCTGTTCCTGATCGCTGGTTTTTCTCTGGTGGGTGTGCCTGCTGCCCACGCACAGGACACCTTAAAGATCGTGGAGGGAAAGGTAGTCGGTTCCAACGATCAGGCACAATCAGGCGCGATCGTGTATTTAAAGAATGGCAAGACCAACGATATCAAGAGCTTTATATCGACGGCGGACGGTACCTATCGTTTCGGCCAGCTCTCGCCCGATATCGATTACGAACTTTGGGCAGAGTACCAGGGGAGGAAGAGCCCGGTCAAAACAGTCAGTTCCTTCGATTCCAAGAGACATTTAATCTACGCTCTGAAGGTTGATATCGCCAAGTAGCGCACCGACTGCGCGGTGCCTCTGCGGAATGATCGGAGCGCGGCAACCAGTCTGCTGCTGCGCACAAGAGCGGAAGCCGTCGCTGGACTGAGCGGCAAGGCTGTCGAGAGCTAAGCCAATCTTCAGCAAAACAAATAGGACACCACCCTTGAAGGTGGCGTCCTATTTGTATAACGATTGCAGTGCCCTCGGGCTAGCCACGTTTCCAGTTCATTAAATCACCCAGTGTGGTCGTCGAGCTCGAGACTGGAGCTTTATAGGACTCCACCTCGGCGCGACTGGCTTCTTCGCCGACTGCGCGAATGCTCAGCCCGACCTTTTTCTCATCCTGGTTCATTTTGATGATCTTGAATTCGTGCTCCTGGCCAGCCTCAAGCTTGATCGGGGCACCGGTTGCGTCGGCTGCTTCCGAAATGTGGCAGAGCCCTTCGACACCTTCCGCAATCTCGACAAATGCTCCAAACTGGGCAGTACGCAGAACCTTACCCTTGACAACGTCGCCAACGCGATGCTGGGCAAAGAAGGTCTCCCAGACATCCGGCTGGAGCTGCTTGATGCCGAGCGACAGACGGCGGTTCTCCGGTTCAACGCCGAGCACCACGGCGCGCAGCTTTTCGCCCTTTTTCAAGATCTCCGAAGGATGCTTGACCCGCTTGGTCCAGCTCAGGTTGCTGACATGAACCAGGCCGTCAATGCCGTCTTCAATCTCAATGAAGGCGCCAAAGTCGGTCAGATTGCGAACGCGGCCTTCGACGATTGTCCCTGCAGGGTAGCGGCCGGAGAGGTTTTCCCACGGATTTTCCTGCAGTTGCTTCATCCCAAGGGAAATCCGGCGGTCGGAAGAGTTGACGCTGATCACCACGGTTTCCACTTCATCGCCGGGCTTGACCAACTTGGAAGGATGCTTCATCCGCTTGGACCAGGTCATCTCGGAGACATGAACGAGGCCTTCGATGCCTTGCTCGAGTTCAATAAACGAGCCGTAATCGGTCACGCTTAAGACGCGTCCGCGAACCCGTGCGCCGACCGGATACCGCTCGACGGCATCGAGCCATGGATCAGGGGTCAGTTGTTTGAACCCGAGAGAGACGCGCTGCTTGTCTTTGTCAAACTTCAGCACCTTCACCTGGATCTCGTCACCGACATTCACCAGGTCACGCGGATGAGTCAACCGGCCCCAGGACATGTCCGTGATGTGCAACAACCCATCGATGCCTCCAAGGTCGACGAACGCGCCGTAGTCAGTCAGGTTCTTGACGGTTCCAGTAAGTATGGTGCCTTCTTCCAGGTGCTCGAGGGTCTCGGAGCGCTTGGCGGTTTGCTTCTCTTCGAGAATCTCCTTGCGCGAGACAACAACATTGCCGCGCTTCTTGTTCAGCTTGATGACCCGAACTTCGATCGGCTGACCGATGTACGCGTCCAGATTGCGAACCGGCCGAACCTCCAGCTGCGACCCCGGCAGAAAAGCCTTGATGCCGATATCGACGGTGAGTCCACCCTTGACCCGCCCGAGGACGATGCCGGTGACCGGCGTCTTCTCGGTCGCGGCCTTCTCGATCACATCCCACACCCGGTGCCGCTGCGCCTTTTCGTAGCTCAGCAGGTACCCGCCCTCTTGCTCTTCACGCTCGACCACGACCTCAACGGTGTCGCCGGTCTTCAGCTTGGGCTGTCCCTCGTGGTCGAGGATCTGCTCAAGCGGAATCAAGCCTTCCGACTTCAATCCGACGTCGACAACCACATGCTTATCGGTCAGCTTAATCACTGTTCCGGTCACAATATTGTCGTCGAAGGCCAGCGCGGCAGCTTCGGCGGCCTGCTCGCGGTCGAAGGATTCAAGAGCCGCAGCAAAATCGTCCATGCTGCTGAAATCGGAGTCATCAACTCCTGTTTCCATGCTGGCGCTCGGATCCGTCGACTGGGTGGCAACGGCAGCTTCATTCATCCGGCTGTCGGCTACGGCATGGAGCGAGTCCAAGGCCGCAATCTCCTGGGAGTCGGCTTCGGGGTTAGGGGCGAATTCGTGGGACGGCTCTGCGTGCTCCGTCGCTGCATCAAGGGTTAGGGTTTCCATTTCGGTGCTCAGGGGTGTGCTCTCGGTTTGTTCAGGATTTAGGACGTCTGCCATGGCTGCCAGTTGCGGGATGCTTTTTCGGCGGTCCCGTATTCCGCCTCCACAGTGTAGCGACGCGCGATGCTCGCTACCTTGAGCATCGCGCACTTCCTGTGGAATTCTTCAATGATATTGTGAATTTTTCGCAACGTTCGCGAAGCGCCGGGAAAATCGCCGAAGAATCTCACTGTCGAACGGATGTTCAAGACGGAAGGAGTGAGGTGGCCAGGTTTAAGTGGCCCGGCTCTACTTCGTCTCCAACTAGGAGCATCCGGCAGGCAGGGATGAAGGAACGGCGTTTGCAGGTCAAGCAAAATCCCGACGCAGACCTACTACCAAACTATAGCAATCTGAGCAAAACGGTGTCAATCTAATTAGTGGCTTCGCGAGACTTGCTAGTCGCGGATGGATCCCGATCCCGCCCGAATAGTTGAGAGGGAATTCCGAGTGCGCCTGCGATCTCAGCCATCGTTTGCAGGCTGGCGCTTTTCCCCCCATCGCAACCCGGCCACCAATCTTCCAGAGCCTTAGATCCATCCAGGCGCTCTGCCCAGGCGCTCTGCCCAGGCGCTCTGCTGGATCCGCGATGTCGTCGCTATACTCCCCTTATGGATTATCTTTGGACGCCATGGCGTTATGCCTACGTCAGTGAAGCGGACAAGGCGGTGCGGCAGGGTGTTCCTCGCGAGCTTGATGCCTGGCCAGGCGACCACTTCTGTGTTTTCTGCAACGTCATCGACGCCGTTCGGTTTGCCGAGGCGCATGGAACGGCGGCAGAAGACGCTGAAAAAGCAGCAGGGATTGTCTTCCGCGGCGAGTTTACCTTTCTCTGTCTCAACGCCTACCCCTATTCAACCGGGCACGTGATGGTCGTACCTTACCAGCACGAAAGCTCGCTGGCCAATTTAAACCGCAAGGTGACCCACGAATTGATCGACATGGCGCAAGAAGCCGAGCGGCTGCTGGACGAGCTCTATGCCCCGCAGGGCAAGAATTTTGGCCTGAACATTGGAAAAGCCGCCGGCGCGGGCGTTGCCGAGCATCTGCATATGCATGCACTGCCGCGATGGGTGGGAGATACCAATTTTATGACCACAGTCGGGGAAACCCGGGTGTTGCCCGAATCACTCGACATTACCTGGTCAAGGATGCGGAAGGCTTACCCGCGGCAAAGATCGGGAAAATAGCGCAGAACAGTTCACCGCTCGCAACTCATCGGGTGTCTTATGAATCTATGTGTAGTTCCTACAATCCTGAGAATTCACTGAGGGCAGTCATGCCGGGACGAACAACAGCTTCGAAAGCCGCACCACGACCAGAAGGCGGGGGGGTAAGCGCCTCCGAGCGCAGCAATGCGGGCCCAGAGGAAAATGAGCAAGCCGCAAAAACCGATGCTCCTACCGGAGTCCAACCGGTAGAACCGGAGGACGCCTACCTTACCGGTGTGAGCCGTTCCTTGCAGCGGCGCCTGCTTGGACTGAATGTGGACGGGCCGCAGGGACAGGCAAAGCCAAGGCCCGAGGCAACAACCGCGGGACTTCATTCGACGGGTTCGTCCGCAAAAGCATCGAATTCGCCTGCGAAGAGACCAAAAAGCTCGAAAAAGTAACTGGTCTGCGGCGAGCTAGCTAGCTACCTTCCTCGTCCTGGCAGCTGGCGGACGCCGCAATCTCAAAGGCAGCGTTGCCATCGTTGTCCATCGCGTGGCCGATCAGTTCCAAGGAGAGGTTCTTTTTTGGCTTGACGCCAAGATCCCTGAGCAGCTCTGCCTGCTTCACCAGGTTGCCTCGACCGCCAAAGAGTTTTCCATAGGCGGCGTCGTAGGAGTCACTCGCTTGTTTCAACCGCGACCCGACGTTCTTCAGGTCGTCCACAAAGCCGACAAATTTGTCGTAGAGTTCTGCGCCACGGTGCGCAATGTCTCTGGCGTTTTGGGTCTGTTGCTCCTGTTTCCAGAGATGCGCCACGGTGCGGATGACGAACAACAAGGTGCTGGGGCTGACAAGCAGCACGTTTCTCTTCCACCCGTCATCCCAGAGGCGAGAGTCGTGGGCTATCGCCAACATGAACGCTGGCTCGATCGGGATGAACATCACAACGAAGTCCGGCGATGTTAGCCCATTCAACGAATGATAGCTCCGGTCAGACAGGCCCTTGAGATGGCTCCGTACGGAAACCAGGTGGCGGGCGAGCGCTCCGTCGCGGATAGCGCCTTCGTCACCACTGCAATACTCGCTATAGGCGCTTAACGACAGCTTGGAATCAATAATCAGGTGTCGCCCACCGGGCAGCTTGACTACAACGTCGAGGCGCGCTCCCTTACCGTCCTCGCGCGTGAAACCCTCCTGAACTGAATATTCGTGTCCCTTGCGCAGACCCGAGGCTTCGAGCAGACTCTCCAGAATGAATTCTCCCCAGTCGCCCTGTATTTTTGAGGATCCTTTCAGGGCGGTCACAAGGTTGGTTGCGTCCAGCGACAGCCGCTCATTGAGGGTTTTCAGCTGGCCAATTTGCGTTCGGAGTTCGGAGCGGCCGGCGATTCCTTCTTTTTGTACTTCTTCAACTTTGGATTGAAATTCAGTAATTTTCTCCCGCAGCGGGTGAAGCAGGTTTCCGATGTTTTCGCGGTTCTGCTCGGTGAAGCGCTTCGATTTCTCTTCCAGGATATCAGCGGCCAAAGCTTTAAATTGGTTCGACAGCTGTTCCCGGGCATCGGTGAGAAGTGCCAGTTTTTCCGCCGACTGCCGGCGTTCTGCCAGGAGTTCTGTCTCAGCGGCCGTGGCCCTTCTTTCGACGAGCAGTTTGTCAGCCTGCAACTGGCGGCGCTCTTGGTCCATCTGATCGGCACGCTCCCGCTGCGAAATGGCATTTGCCTCGCTCGCCGTAGCGGAGATCTCAGCGGCGCTCGCGGCCTCCAGCAGGCGCTTGTTCTCGGCCGTGAGCTCCGTGACTGAACGCTGATGCAGGGCAACGTTGCCGCGTTGACTCAGCCACGTAAGGAGGCCGCCCAGGGCGAATGCAGTCAAACCACAGAAAGTAAGAAGGGAAAGAGAAATCAGCATCGAAATGTCCTGCTCCGACTCTACTAGGCGGGGGCGGTGACCGAGATGAGGAAAACTCCGCCTTCCCTGCGTGTCGCTTCCTTTACACTAGGTTTGGTGCTCAGTAGACTTAGAGTTTCGGGTTTGCTCCTGAGTATTTGAGGGTTGGGTGAAGCTTTCCCAATATGGTCCTCTCCCAGGCGGTTTATACCGCGATCAGGCATTCTCGAGACCGGGCCGTCGAGTTCGCGGCAGTTCAGATTTCACGTACAAGGTTGGACAGGAGAAGACATGGCGGCAGCAGTAGAGGAAAAGGTAAAGCAGATCATCGTTGAGCAGCTTCAGGTGGATGAAGCCGAAGTGACCCCTAGCGCATCGTTCCAAGAGGACCTTGGCGCGGATTCGCTCGACGTAGTGGAACTGGTGATGCAGTTTGAAGAGGCTTTTGATCTCGAGATTCCGGATGAAGACGCCGAGAAGATCAAGACTGTAAAAGATGCCACGGAATATATCGATAAGCATGCGAAGGTAGGCAAGTAATTTTGTCAAGGCGCGTCGTAGTGACGGGGATTGGGCTGATTTGCGGAGTCGGCAACACAACCTCCGAGGTCTGGACTAATCTGCTGGCGGGCAAGAGCGGCATGGCGCCCATTACTGCCTTTGACACGACCGACTTCCCGGTGACCTTTGCCGCAGAGGTAAAGAACTTCGATCCTTTGCAGTTCATCGAGAAGAAAGAGTCTCGCAAGATGGGCCGTTTCATCCATTTTGCGATGGCCGCGACGGCCGAGGCGATGGAGTCGTCGGGGCTGAAGATCAGCCCGGCTAACGAAGAGCGGGTCGGGGTTCATATAGGGTCGGGGATCGGTGGATTTGACGTGATCGAGCGCGAGCATAGCAATATGCTCAAAGGCGGTCCGCGCAAGATTTCTCCGTTTTTTATTCCCGCTGCGATCGTGAATCTTGCTGCCGGCAACGTGAGCATTAAGTACGGCGCCAAGGGTCCGAACGAGGCTACGGCCACGGCCTGCACCACCAGTGCGCACGCTATCGGTGATGCGTACCGGCTCATCCAGAGGGGTGATGCCGAGGCTATGATTGCCGGGGGCGCAGAAGCAGCCATTACGCCGATGGGAGTAGGCGGCTTTGCCGCCATGCGCGCTCTCTCTACCCGCAACGACGATCCAGAGCACGCCTGCCGTCCCTTCGACAAGGACCGGGACGGCTTTGTCTGTGGCGAGGGCGCGGGCATCCTGGTCCTTGAGGAACTCGAGTTTGCCAAGGATCGAGGGGCAACCATCCTGGCCGAGATTATCGGCTACGGAATGAGCGCGGACGCCTTTCATATCACGGGGATGCCGCCGGAAGGCGAAGGCTGCTTTCGCGCCATGAGAAATGCGGTCAAGAGTGCCAATATCGAGCCCGGAGAGATCCAGTACGTCAACGCCCACGCGACCTCGACTCCGCTCGGGGATGCGCTGGAAACAGCGGCCTTGCGAAAGCTTTTTGGCCAGCATGCGATCAGCCACAAGTTGCTCGTCAGCTCGACGAAGTCAATGACCGGGCACTTGCTTGGGGGGGCGGGCGGTCTTGAGGCGGGTATTGTGATCAAGGCTCTGCAGGATCAGATCGTTCCTCCCACTGCGAATCTTGTCGATCCAGATCCGGAGTGTGATTTGAACTATGTTCCTAACAGACCGCAGAAGGCGGTCCTCGAAATCGCTCTCTCAAACTCCTTCGGCTTCGGTGGAACGAACGGATCGCTGGTCTTTAAGCGCTGGAGTGACTAGAGGGCAGGATTTGCGGGTGTAAAAGTAAAGGAAGCCGGGAGCGACGCTCCCGGCTTCTTTTATTCTGCAGATAGTTGCAGGGTCTTGGCCGTCAAAATGAGCCGGCTTTGTTCGACTTAAGCGTTGGTCTTGACGCAGAACTCGTCAAAGGCGCGGGCAAGTTCGCCGGCGATCGCCTGGGCGGTGTTCGTCTCAATTGCGGAACGCTGCATCAAGTAAACCAGCTTGCCGTCTCGCAGGATGCCGATCGCCGGAGAAGTGGGCGGCTGCCCTACGAAGTAGGACCGGGCGCGATCGGTGGCTTCGCGGTCCTGCCCGGCGAAGACAGTGATTGACTGATCGGGAAGGTTTTTGTTCTGAAGGGCAAGCCGCACACCGGGCCGCATTTTGCCGGCCGCGCAACCACAGATCGAGTTAACAACGAGCATGGTCGTCCCTGAAGTTGCAAGCGCCGCATCGACTTCTGCTGGGGTCTTGGTTTCCTTGATGCCTACCCGCGTGAGCTCTTCACGCATTGGAATTACCATCATTTCGGGATACATATGATTTCCTCCGGATCTTTCGGCGAGTGCCTTGCTCTCCATTGTAAAGCCTGTGCAGTTCGAGCGCATCCATCTCGCGCGGACGTCTGTTCCTGGGCTGATACCCTCGATTCAATGGAATTTCTTCAGAATATCTCGCTTGCCCCCTACACAACCTTCAAGATCGGAGGCCCGGCGCAGTGGTTTGCCGAAGCGGCGAGCGAGGAGGATGTGCTTGAGGCCGTGGACTTTGCGCGGAAACATGCGCTACCGCTTTTCGTGCTTGGGGGAGGCAGCAATCTGCTGGTTGCAGATGGGGGCTTCGCGGGGGTGGTGTTGCGGATAGCTCTGCGGGGCACAACCGAGTGGGTCGATGGCGACAGGCTGATATGCCGGGTGGCGGCAGGGGAAGATTGGGACGGATTTGTGAGCCGGGTAGTCTCGAGGGAGTGCGCCGGGGTCGAATGCCTGGCCGGCATTCCGGGACAAGTGGGCGGGACGCCGGTGCAGAATGTGGGCGCCTACGGGCAGGAAGTTTCAGAGACGATCCGCACGGTAAGGGTGCTGTGTGCCGAGAGCCGGGAGTTTATCGAGTTAGACAACGCCGCGTGTTGCTTTGCATATAGAGAAAGCTTGTTCAACACAGCGGCAAGAGGCAAATACATCGTGACACGGGTGGATTATGTGCTTAGGGCGGGGGGCGCACCCATGCTCGGTTACGCCGATTTGAGAAGACATTTTCAAGCCTGGCAGACGAAACCGTCTCTGGCCGAAGTCGCACAGGTGGTCCGGGGAATTCGCCGGGACAAGGGCATGTTCCTGGTTCCAGGCGATCCGGATTGCGCCAGCGCCGGAAGCTTCTTCAAGAACCCGGTCGTCGATCAGGAGGTGTTTTCGAGGGTTGAGTCGGCAGTTCCTGGAGGGACGGCGATCCCGCAGTATCCCGCGCCTGAGGGTAAGGTCAAGCTCCCGGCTGCATGGCTGCTCGAGAAAGCCGGTTTCAGCAAGGGTTTTGGCGTTGGGCGCGCGGGTATTTCCACTCGGCATACGCTGGCCCTGGTAAACCGGGGCGGGGCTGCCGCTGAGGATGTACTTAGGCTGAGTGAGCAGATCGTTGCGGGCGTCGAGGCCAGGTTCGGCATTCGACTCGAGCGTGAGCCGGTGTACCTGGGATAAAGCATCGTGAAAACTGGGAGAAGGAACCGGGAACGGGAGCAGCAGCAAAAGGCCTGGACTTCATGTTTGGAACGGCTGCTGCTGCTAGGCTAGAGGCAAGGTATGAAAGAAACAACCCATCAGCTGCGCTGTACAGGCTGCTCGCGCGTGGTCAACGGGGCCGAGGCGAGCAGTAACTTTCGCTGCGCCGAGTGCGGCGACTTATTTGAAGTGGAGTATCCGGCCTGGAGCGTTGCTCAGATGGCTGCGCGGGTTCCGGTTGCAGTTGCAGCCAATGGCTACATCGAAGGATCCCGGGACGTAGGGGCCGCATCAACTTCACGCGGATGGATGCCGAATGCAAGCGCGCTGCGCTGGCTTTGGAAAGAGCGCCGCTACTCCGCCCTGCCGATCGACCAGAGCGGCGTCTGGCGTTTTCGCGAGCTTCTGCCGATCCTGGATAAGCCGAACGATGCGGTGACTCTTCGCGAGGGAAACACCCCTTTATATGGCATGCCGCGTTGTGCCGAAGCTATCGGGATGGAGCGCCTGCTGGCTAAGCACCAGGGCATGAACCCGACCGGTTCTTTCAAAGATACAGGGATGACGGCGGCGCTCTCGGTGGCGCGCGAGCGAGGATACGAATGGGTAGCCTGCGCGTCGACCGGCAATACCTCGGCGGCCATGGCCGCTTATGCGGCCCGTGCGGGGCTGCGTTGCCTGGTGCTGATTCCGGAAGGGAAGATCGCCTGGGGTAAGCTGTCGCAGGCAATGGATTACGGTGCGTTGACCTGCCAATTGCGCACCGATTTCGACGGCTGCGTCGGGGTTCTCGCCGAGGTTGTGGAGCGGTGTCCGATTTACCTGTTGAATTCGGTTAATCCTTATCGTCTCGAGGGACAGAAGACCCCGGCTCTCGAGATTGCCGAGGAGATGGAATGGAATGTCCCTGACCACGTGATCGTGCCAGGCGGCAATTTAGCCAACTGTTCGGCTCTGGGGAAGGGTTTCCAAGAGATGAAGCACCTCGGACTGACGGCCGCGGTACCGAGAATCTCCGTCATCCAGGCGGAGGGCGCGAATCCTCTGTATATCAGTATGGCCACCTCGCATGGACGGGAACTGATGCCAGTCTGTGCAGATACGCGGGCCTCGGCGATCCGTATCGGAAATCCGGCTTCGTGGCGAAAGGCGGTGCGGATACTGGAACAAACCGGCGGCTTTTGTGAGCAGGTTTCGGAGACGGAAATTGCCATTGCGAAAGCCGAGATCGGCCGCGAGGGTATCGGTTGCGAACCGGCTTCGGCGGTAACCCTGGCCGGCCTGAAAAAGCTGATCGCGAATGGCCGAGTGCAGCGGAATGAGACAGTTGTGCTGCTCTTGACCGGACATACATTGAAGGATTCGGAATACACCATCGATTTTCATCGCGGCACGCTGTTGAAGCAGGCGGAATCGATGGGTCACGAGACAGAGATTGCGCCATTGCGATCGGAGATGCCAATTCTGGACGCCTCGGCGGATGAGGTGCTTCGCGAACTTGAAGCGATGGTTGGCCGATGAGCGTGACAGCTATGGAGATGGGGTACAAGGGGGCGACGGAAGGAAAGTTGGATAGGACGCCAGGTGGGGGACTGCGCTTACGGCTGCCGGCGACTTCGGCGAATCTTGGACCGGGATTCGACACATTGGCACTGGCATTGACGCTGGGTCTCGAGATCGACGCGGTCCCCTCCACGGAGTTCCGCGTGACGGCGACCGGGCGCAACCCCGAGGTGTGTTCGGAGATGCGGCGGAACCTGCTGCTGGATGTTTATGGGAAAACGCTGGCTGCGAACGGGGCGCGGCCGGCACCGCTGTCCTTATGCATACACAACGACATTCCGATTGGAATGGGCTGCGGTTCCTCGGCTGCGGTCCGGTGGGCGGGAGTACTGCTGGCGAATCATTTCGGAGAACTGGGATGGAGCGGGGACCGTCTCTTGAGCGAGGTCTCGCGGCTCGAAGGGCATCCCGACAATGCGGCAGCGTGCTGGCTTGGCGGCTTGGCTGTAGCGACGAGCGAGGCGGGGAAAGTTCATGCGGTGAGAATTTTGCCTACGGGGGCGTGGCGGGTGCTGCTGGTGCTTCCCGATCAGCCATTGGCAACGACGGCGGCCCGGTCAGTGCTTCCGAGCAGTTACGAAAGGGCCGATGCGGTCTTTAACATTCAGCGGGCGAGTCTGCTGGCTACTGCCTTTAGCACAGGGCGCGGTGACCTGCTGCGGATCGCCATGCAGGACCGGCTACATCAACCGTATCGCGGGGAGATTTGCCCGCTGTTGCCCAGACTCCTGCCGTTAGCCGGGGAAAGCGGAATCCTAGGAGTAGCCTTAAGCGGGGCTGGCCCGTCGGTGCTGCTGTTGGTTGACGAGGGCTGGCCGATGGAGACAATACGTGCTTTGGTGCTTGCTCGTCTAGAATCTGGTTTTGCGGTGGAATTGCTGGAATGTGGAATTGAGAGTTCGTCGGCCAGCGTGAGTGCCGTTGAAGTGGGCAGCATGGGCGACTGAGGCGCGGAGTTGGTACCGGCCAGAGACGAGACGACATTCAGACCGGCAAAAGCCTAACATAAGCCTCGCAGTCCTCCTCTGCGACTTTCCTGGGGTGCATCTCATCTACTATGGTGTCAGTTTTGACAGCAGGCGACTGGTCGAGAACCAGTGATATCGGTTAATTCAAGGAGAAATCATGGCGGGGGTTGGAGTTTTTGAGGTAAATGACAGCAGTTTCGAGCAGGAAGTATTGAAGTCTGAACAGCCCGTTCTGGTGGATTTCTGGGCGGCCTGGTGCGGTCCATGCCGGGCGCTGGCACCGATCGTCGATGAACTTGCTACCCAATACAGCGGCAGGCTGAAGGTCATGAAGATGGATGTCGATAAGAATGCCGCCACCCCGGGCCGCTACGGGATCCGCGGGATTCCGGCACTTCTGATCTTCAAGGATGGAAAGGTAGCCGACCAGATTGTTGGATTTGTGCCAAAGGAAATGATTGACAAGAGCATCACCAAAGTTCTTGGCGCGACGGTCAATGCTTAAGCTTCAATGTTGATCTTTCAACGAAGGTCCGGCTTTGCCGGGCCTTTTGTTTCAGCGCTATAACTACCTTCCACCGCCTCGCGACCTTGGCTGAAAACTAAGAGCATTTGCGGACTAGACCGAGAATCCTACCCTGAATCGATACGTTCCCGATCGGGACGTAGATGGGATCCATCTCGGAATTTGACGGCTGCAGGCGTACTACCTGGCCTTCGATGTAATAACGTTTCAAGGTCGTCTCAGAACCCTTCACGAGGGCAACGACGATCTCCCCCTGCCGGGCAACGCTGGTGCGTTCCACCAGCACATAATCGCCATCCAGGATGTGCTCATCCCGCATGGATTCGCCGCTGACGCGAAGCGCGAAAGCCTCTCGATTCCCGACAATATCGCCAAATGAAAATGTTTCCACGTTTTCCGGAGTTTCCACGGGGCGTCCGGCGGCGATGGTGCCCATGAGCGGCAGCCTGCCGTTGTCTTTGGAGCGGCTTGGGGCGGGTGTTACGTCAATGGAACGACTGCGGTTATGACTCCGCTGAAGCAGGCCTTTGTTGGCGAGGTTGGTCACATGTTTATGCACCGTGGCCAGCGACTTAAGCCCAAGGCCGCGGGCTATTTCTTCGAAAGATGGTGAATATTCGTTCTTCCGGGTGAAGTCGTTGAGGAAGTCGAGAACTTCTTTTTGCCTGCGCGTGACAGCCATCTGTCGAGTATAGAGAAGAAAAAGCGAAGCGAAAAGCTGAATTCGTAAAATTCTCAAGAAGCTAACATGTACGATCCTTCTCTTCCTTGATCCGCCTTAATAAATGAAAAAATTCCCAGTTTGAGTCTTCTGCGTTTTGGTCTTCCCGTTAACGAACTTGCGCTCCCACACGCTTCATTCTTTCGTTGTTTTTTCGCTCCTAGAAGCTGATCTTGAGTCGAGAGGCCTCCACCTGGAGCCACACGGACGAGGACGGCGGAAAAGAATGCGGATCCTGATAGCGGAAGACGATGCGGCGCTGGGACTTTTTTTGAAGCGGGGACTTGAGTCGGAAGGGCATGATGTCCGCTGGGCCATGGATGGCGATGCGGCAGTGGAAGCCTTTGTTCTGGAAGCTCCCGATCTGACCATCCTTGATCTAAACCTACCGCGCCGTGATGGTGGCGAGGTGCTGCGTTTGTTGCGTTCGATGAGCGATGAACATCCGGTGCTGGTGTTGACGGCGCGGCAGGAGATGGAAGTCAAGGTGAGCTGCCTCGATGCAGGCGCCGATGATTGCATGATCAAGCCGTTCTCGCTTGAAGAGCTGCGGGCGCGCTGCCGCGTGCTGCTGCGTCGGCGCCGGGAGGCCAACCTGGTGCTACGCCATTCGGGTCTGGAGTTGAACCGGGTGGATCATACGGTGCGCCGGGATGGCACGCCGATCTTGCTGACGAACAAGGAATTTGCCTTGCTCGAGTTCCTCCTGCTTAACCGCGGTACTTGTATCTCGCGAGTGACGCTGCTCGATCGGGTATGGAATGCGGAGGCGCAGACCGGAACCAATGTGGTTGATGTCTATGTGAACTACCTCCGCCGCAAGCTACGGGACAATCCGGCTGACTCCATCATCCAGACAGTTCGGGGGCGGGGATATTGCATTCCGGCCAGATCACTCGCGCGACCGGCTGGGAATTAGCGCTCCAGTATTCCCCGGGCTGCGGTTCAGAGCTTGGCTGCCTTCCGAAAATTCACCTACTACCAGAAAGAGGTACCGCGATGGCTTCCTCCACTCCTCACTCTCATCCGTATTCTCCGGCGGCGGCCCGCACCGCTATTCTGGCGAGCTCCGATCTCTCTTTTCGGCAACGGGTCCGGGACACGCTGACGGGTCTACGCTGGCAGGTGCGGGAGGCGAGCGGCGGCGCCGAAGCCTTGGCCTACTTGGAGGCGCTTCCCGCCGAGGCCCTCATTCTGGATTCATGGTTGCCCGACCTGGAGATTCGCGAGTTTGTGAAAGACTTCGAACGTCTTTACCCCGGAGTTGAATTGATCACCGCCGACGGCGCAGTGAGCACGGGGGCACGCAGTCCTCGGAGAAATGAACTGCTGCATGCGCTGCGTTCGGGCGAAGAGAAAGAGACGGCGACGCTCCTCAGTGTTTCTGCGCAAGGAGCGGAAGTCGGGGGAGAGTTGAAGATTGCGTCATGGGTCCCTCCACCGATGCCTCTCTCTCTCTCTTTCGAGAGCATGGCGGAGACAGTCTCGCATCGGCCGGCGGCAGCTTCGGCGAATCGAGAGCTTCGAGCGAGTGCGGCGCATCGGCTCCCGGAGTTTATCGGGGAACATCCCCTGCTGCTCGAAGTGAGCCGGCGCATACGCCTGGTCGCGCCGCGGACGACGCCGGTCTTGATCCAGGGGGCCACTGGGACGGGCAAGGAGCTGGTGGCCAAGGCCTTACATCGGTTGAGCGCTCGGGCGCTGCGTCCGTTCGTGGTACTGAACTGCGCCGCCATTCCGGAGTCGCTGCTCGAGGCCGAGTTGTTCGGCCACACCCGAGGGGCGTTTACCGGGGCGGTGCAGGGGCGGATTGGCCGCATCGAGACCGCCCACGGCGGTACGCTTTTCCTCGATGAAATCGGAGAGATGCCGCTGCCGCTCCAGGCAAAGCTGCTGCGTTTTGTGGAGTGCGGGGAGTTGCAGCGGATCGGTGAGAACGAGCCGGTATCGGTCGATGTTCGGATCATTGCGGCCACTCACCAGCCGCTGGCGCAGCAGGCGTTGAAGGGAGGATTTCGCTCGGACCTCTACTACCGGCTCTCGGTCTTCATGATTCAGACGCCCGCACTGATGGGGCATATGGAGGACCTGCCGCTGCTGGCGGCGCACTTTCTCGGCCGCCTGGGAGCCGGGGCGCCTGCGAAACACCTGCTGCCCTTAGCAGTGAAACGATTGCTGGGGCATGGGTGGCCGGGGAATGTGCGGGAGCTTGAGCATGTCATCGAGCGGGGATACATTCTGGCGGAAGACCGACCGGAGATCGGGCCGGAGGAGATTGAGTTTGGCGATGGGGCGGATGCTTGCTAAGGGTGGCGGCTGCGGGACCGGTTGCGTGAGAAACGGCTTATGTGTGAACCGCCTTTATGGCAATTCTCTTGCTTCTCTTCTCATCGGCCAGCTGGGTCAAAGCTTGAGTGCCGCGGGTAGTGGAGAAGTATTTCAGGCGGTCGCTCGCAGCCGAGTTTTAATTCGATTTTACTGGGATTGTTGGTCACATCTGGTTGTCGTTTCATCTGGTTGTCGTCGTTCACATCAAGGAGCACGGATATGCAGATATCGACCCCGCTCAGCGGAGAGTTGGGACAATATTTAGATCTATCGAGCGCCGAGTTGAAGCTCACCGCCGAAAATATGGCGAACGTGGACACTCCCGGTTACCGGACGGAAGGCTTCGACTTCGCCGGGGAAATGGAGCGGATGGTCGCTGCCGGGCAATGGGGGCGCTCAGAGTCAAGCACGGCTCTCTCCTCTGCCGGAGCCGGAGGCGGACCGGCAATCGAAACGAGGGTCGGCGAGGTCGATGGGCTGCTCGAGAGGCCAGACGGGAACAATGTTTCAATGGACCGCGAAGGGCTGAAGATGGCCGAGGCCCAGTTGAAGTTCCGCACCGGGGTCGAGTTGTTGAAGCGGGAGTTTTCCCGGGTTTCGGATGCGATCCACGAAGACAAGTAATGGCTACGGCCCCGCAGCGTCCGGCGCATGGACCGGGATAAGGGCGACAAAGCCGGTTTCGAGGTTCGAACGGACAGCACGATTCTGGCAAGGAGTGAGTATGAACCTGTTTGGGGTGATGGAAGTCAGCGGGTCGGCGCTCAAGGCGGAGCGGATTCGCGCCGAGGTGGTGGCATCGAATATGGCGAACGCCGAGACCACCAAGACGGCCGACGGAACGCCATATCAACGGCAGCATGTCGTCTTCTCTTCTTCCGCCAGCGAGAGCCCCAGCTTTCAGCAGCAGTTCCTGTCGGGCGCGAACCTGCCGTCGACGAGTGCCGGCTTTCCGGCCGCCGACATTTTCTCCGCTGACCGGGGGCAGGCTGGCGGAGTTGAGGTAACGGCGGTCGTTGCGGACAAGGGACCGGCGTCGCGGCGCTATGATCCCCAGCATCCGGACGCGGACAAGGACGGCTATGTGGCGTATCCGGATATCAACCCACTGACCGAGATGGTCGATCTGATGGGCGCGACCCGGGCCTATGGGTTGAATAGCTCGGCGGTGCAGGCGACAAAGGGCATGATCGCCTCCTCGCTGGACATCTTGAAATAACGCGCAACCGCTTCTTGAAGGGTGGGGAAGCCTTGCGCTATATCACTCGTGCTTGCTCGTGAAAGGGGATTTATGCAGACTGATCTCTTACTCTCTACTACCAAGGCAGCGTCCTCGGCGGTGCATGCAGCTCAGGATACGCTGGCCGCCGGGACGGCCAGCGGTGCTACCTCGAGCAGTGCTCCTTTTGCCGGTGTCTTCGCGGATGCGATGAGCAATCTTAAAGGGCTCGAAGACCAGGCGTCGAGCGCCACGGAAGGACTGCTCCGAGGCCGTCAGGTCGACATTCACGCGGCCATGATCGCGACCCAAAAGTCGGACCTTGCCTTCGAAATGGCTCTCGCGGTTCGCGGAAAAGTGGTCTCGGCATACCAGTCGATCATGGGTGTGCAGTTCTAGACCGAAGGATCAGTTCAGGGCAGCCCTAGCTTCAGGGTAGCGCGGGCGTCCTGAAAGGCTGGAGAGAAGGCGAAACCGGCCTCTCGAAGCGCGGTCTTCGCAATCTGCGAGGCCGGTGCGGGACGAGTCTCAGCTGTGCGCCACGCTCGCCCAGGAAGATCGCTGTCGTCTTCGACCGACGGAGGCGGCTGGTTAGCCACGCATTCTCTTGAGAACCGCACGACAGCACCAGAAAAGAAACGGGACGGCTAGCGAATGGACGAGAATCAGCAACCGCGACCGGCCGGCCAGCCTCTCGACCAGCAGCTCAAGGCGTTCTGGGCGAGGGCGACGGGAGCGCTGACCGGCCTTAATCCTGCCCAGCGGTTGTGGGCGGGGTTGTCGCTGGCCTTGGTGTTCCTGGCGGCGGGCGGTCTCCTGTGGTATGCCGCGCGGCCCGACTGGCGAGTGCTCTATGCCGGGCTTGAGGCTGAGGATGCGCGGGCGATTGCGGCGGAGTTGACGGCGTCCAGCCTGCCTTTCGATGTTTCCTCCGATGGAGGAACTATCCGCGTCCCGGCGGACAGCCTGGACAGAGCTCGCCTGCAGACCACGGCCAAGGGCGGCCCGAAGAGCGGACGTATGGGCTTTGAACTGTTTGATAAACCGAACTGGATTGGCTCCGAATTTGACGAAAAGGTTAATTATCAGCGAGCCCTCGAGGGGGAACTCGAACACACCATCGATTCGATGGGCACCATCCAGTCCGCGCGCGTTCATTTGACCATGCCCCACGATTCGCTCTTTACCGACCAGCAGCGGGCGGCCAAGGCGTCGGTGGTGCTCAAGCTGAAGCACCGTTCTCTGAGCGAAGAGGAAGCCGACTCGATCCGCAACCTGGTGGCCAGCGCGGTCGATAACCTGACCGCGGAGAACGTGATGTTGGCCGATGCCGACGGCCACGCAGTGTTGGGACGCAAGTCCGCCTCGGCGGCGGCCGAGGGTCATGAGCAGGCGCTTTCAGAGAAGTTAGTCGAGACGCTCGAGCCCGTCGCCGGGGTAGGCAATGTCCGGGCTTCAGTCAATGTCGACTATGACACCTCAACCTCCGATGAAACCGATGAGACCTACGATCCGGCCAGTGTGGTCACGCTAGCCATGCAGAAGAGCCAACAGACCGCGACCCCGCCGGCTGCACCGGCCGGCGTTCCCGGAACGGCAAGCAATGCGCCGAATACTACGCCACCGCTCTTTCCCTCGAAGACCGCCAATCTCGAGAGCTCGATTCAGGAGAGCGCCAACTACGCGGCATCGAAAAAGACCCGCCGCATCGAGCAGGGGGTCGGCCGGGTGCGCCGGGTCACGGCGGCGATCCTGGTGAACGACCGGCTCGGCGCTCCCGAGGGAAAGGCAAAGCAGGGCAGCTGGAAACCCCGCGACCCCGAGGAAATGAAGCGCCTGACGGCGCTTGCCCAGGCGGCGATCGGCTTTGATCAGGCGCGCGGAGACCAAATCAGTGTGGAAAATATCTCTTTCGAGGAGAATGGCGCGCCGCCTCCGAGTCTGCCCGACCGGCTGTTGAAGGGCCTTGGCCAGTCCGATACGCTGCTGAAGTATGGAACTATTCTGGCGGCAATGCTAGGCCTGATCTTCTTCGTAATCCGGCCGATTACGGCCAGGACCACCCCGCTCAAGGTGAAGGGCGCGCTCCCGGCCGCTGCTGCAGCTGCGAAGCCTGACGGCGTGGCCCCCGTGGACGCGGAGGACCTGGCCTTCGAGGCCCAAAAGAAGCACGCGCAGTCGCTCCATGACGGAGTGATTGAGACCATCAACAGCGATCCCGCGCTGAGTTCGCGGCTCTTACATAGCTGGATTCACGCGGATTAGGGGAGGGTTGGATGGCCGAAGCAGTCGAAGCACCGAAGGGCCAGGACGCTCTGCCCGCCAACGCGTCGCCGTCGTCCCATGGCGGTCCGCCATTGACCGGGGTGCGGAAGGCGGCGATCCTGGTCGTGACGGTCGGCGACGAGGTCGCGAAAAAGCTCTTCCAAAACCTGCCCGAGGCCGATGTCCAGGTACTGGCCGAAGAGATTGCCAACCTCCGCGGTATTCCTGCGCAGACCTCGATCGACGTGCTGGCTGAATTCTCGGACCTGCTCGAAACCCAGACCTACATGATGCATGGCGGTCTGGACTATGCGACCAAGCTGCTGGTCGATTCTTTCGGCAAGCAGCGGGCCGAAGACTTGCTTTCGCAGGTCAAGCGGGCGCAGGAGGAGAGTTACGGGAATCTGGCTATGCTGCAAAAGGTCGATCCCGAGCAATTGGGCAAATTTCTCGACAGCGAGCACCCCCAGACGGTAGCGCTGGTGCTCGCCCATCTCGACCCCAAGCGAGCGTCGATGGTGCTTGCCAATCTGGGCGAAGAGCAGAAGACCGCCTCGGTGCGACGATTGGCGGAGATGCGCCAGTTTTCCCCGGAGATGGCGCAGAAAGTGGCCCTGATCCTGCATCATCGCCTGGAGAACGTCGGGGAGTCGGTGCGCAAGGAGTACTCCGGTTTCAAGGCCGTTGCCGACCTGATGAATCGGATGAGTCCGGAAGAGGCGAAGAAGATCCTCGAGCAGGTGGAAGAGGAGGATACCGAGCTGGCGTTAGGCATTCGCAATTTGATGTTTACTTTCGAAGACCTGGTCACGATTCCCGCGGCGAGCATTCGCGAGATCGTCTCCCAGGTCGATAAACGGCAACTCGGCCTAGCGCTTAAGGGGGCGAGGGAGGACTTGCGCGCGCATGTCTTCGCCTCGATGTCGAGCCGGGCGGCGGAGATGTTGAAGGAGGATATGGAAGTTATGGGCCCGGTGCGTGCGCGGGAGGTGAGCGGAGCTCAATCAGAGATCCTGACGCTGGCGCGCAAACTCGAGCAAGAAGGCAAGGTCATCCTCAAGGTGGAGCAGGGGGATGACCTGATGGTCTGATGGTCTGATGGTTCGGAGGAATGGCAGGGCGGAGTCGACTTGGCGCTGAAGAGAGGCCGCCCGGCGGGAAGTTGCGGCGAGCCAGTCACAGGAGGGAGCAAAGATGGAGATCGATACTGATTGGAAGGCTTTTGGCCGGGATACGTCCGATACGCGGCGAAGCCCGGCGCGGATCGAGAAGATGACCTATCGCGCCCCGGGGACGGTTTCGGTGTCGGCGCAGGCGGCTTCCGCCGAGAGTGAGGAAGGAGAGGCCGCTGCGGGCGCTGAAGTTGCAGCGACGATCGCGCGCCTTGAGGAGAGCCTTCGGGAATCCCAGCAGCGCGCGGCAGTGCAGGTCGATGAACTTCGGCGTGAAGGCCGGCTGGGAGTGGAGCACGGGCGGTTGCAAGCCAAGGCGGCGATCGAAGCTGCCGCCCAGCAGGTCGGTTCGGCCTTGCGCAGCTTTGCCGCGGAGCGCGACGAGTATTTCGCCAAGGTGGAGCAAGAGGTGGTTCGGCTGGCGCTCGCGATCGCGGCGCGCATTCTCAACCGGGAGGCGTCGCTCGATCCGCTGCTTTTGGCCGGCGCCGTGCGGGTGGCCCTCGGCCAACTGGGAGAGACAACCAACATTCGGCTGCGCTGCCCGCCTGAACAGGTAGAGCGCTGGCGCGGGATGCTGGCGCTCGTACCAGGCTTGACGGTGATGCCGGAGGTGATTGCGGAGCAGGATTTGCTCGCCGGAGACTGCGTCCTCGAAGCTCAGATCGGGACGGTCGACCTGGGAGTGCGGGCGCAACTGGAAGAGATCGAGCGCGGTTTCTTTGACCTGCTTGAGCAGCGTCCGGGCGGGGGCCGGGACGGGACGAAAAAGTCATCTCCTGCGGAGACAAGGAATTCAGCCGTCGCGGAGGAAACGAGCCCACCGCTTTAAGTATTTCTGGGAATTGGTTGGCTGCAGGATGACGCATCGTGCCCAGGGCGTGGGTGCGGCGAAAGGGAGACGTATCATGGCGGTTTTAGCGACCTACTTCTCACGGCTTGGGCAGCGGCCGGCGTGGCGTTGGCGAGGGCAGGTCGTTGAAGCGTCGGCGCAGACGATCGAATCCCAGGGACCGCTGGCCTCGGTAGGCGAGCTGTGCGAGATCGTCGATGGCGCCGGAGAACGTCACCTTGCGGAGGTCATCGGCTTTCACGGCCGTCATGTTCTTTCGATGCCGCTCGGTACATCGGACGGCATTCGCTTCGGCGATCCGGTCACTGCGCTGGGGATGACTCCGCAGATGGAAGTCGGCGAGGCGCTCATTGGCCGGGTGCTCGATGCCATGGGCAGGCCGATCGACGGCGGACGCCGGCCGGCGATTCAAGCTATGGTGCCGCTCGATGGGCTGGTGCCGAAGCCACTCGAACGGGTGCCGATCAGGACCCTTTTGGGCACCGGGATCCGGGCTATCGACGGTCTGCTGACGGTGGGCCGTGGCCAGCGTGTAGGAGTTTTTGGCGGCTCGGGCGTAGGCAAGAGCACACTGATCGGCATGATGACCCGGAATAGCGAAGCGGAAGTGATTGTGGTGGGGCTGGTGGGCGAGCGCGGCCGGGAGGTGGGTGAGTTTCTTGAGGACGCGCTGGGCTCGGCCGGGCGAAAGCGCGCCGTGGTCCTGGTCTCCACCTCGGACCAGACGCCGCTGCTGCGGATGCGGGCAGCGTTCGGTGCGACGTCGGTAGCCGAATACTTTGCTCATCAGGGCAAGAGCGTGCTGCTGGTACTCGACTCCCTGACCCGATTTGCCATGGCCGCGCGGGAGGTGGGCCTGGCGGCGGGAGAGCCGCCGACGGCCAAGGGATATACGCCCTCTGTTTTCAATCGGCTGGCGAGGCTGATAGAACGTGCCGGGCAGTTCGAGCGAGGCAGCATTACCGCCTTCTACACCGTATTGATGGAGGGCGACGACCAACAGGATCCCCTAGTCGATGCGGTGCGCGCGCTGCTCGACGGGCATATCGTCCTTTCGCGGGAGATGGCCGCCGAGGGCTGGTATCCTCCCATCCAGATACTCGACTCGATCAGTCGGCTCATGCCGGCCGTCGTTCCGGCCGCGCATAAACAGCAGGCGGCGCTGGTGCGCAAGTTGCTGGCGGTGTATGCGCGGTCCGAAGACCTGGTACGGATCGGCGCCTATAAGCCGGGGACGGACCCAGATCTCGATCGGGCTATGCGCGGGCGTGCGGAGATCCGCCGTTTCCTCGAGCAGGATGCCAAGGAGGACGTGGATGCGCCACGGGCATGTGCTCAGCTGGCGGAACTTGCCTCCCGGTTGTAAAGCGATTGGCTGCGTCTGTTCCGTGGAAGCGTGGGCTGGCCGCCCGCTCCAAAGCCTTGATCGGGCACGCAGAGCTTCCTGAAGCAGGGCGGAAACGAGTTCGGAACGGGCAGCCTCGGTAGCTGGCTTCAGGGCAAGCGGAGAAGTGCGCGATCTGGAAAGTGCGGGAACCGGTAAAGTTCGCCGCAGTGAAGTTCTTCGGAGATGGCTAAGCATGGCGGGATCGTTGCGGCGGGTCTTGCGGATTCGGTCGATGCAGGAAGAGATCAGGCGGTTGGAACTCGAAGCTGAGGCGTCGGCCCTGAGGGTGCTGGAGACGCGGGTAGAGCAGGCGGCCGAGGACGCGCGCGCCAGCCGGCAGCGCTGGTTTCAGAGCCTCACGGCCAGCGCCGCTCCTGCCGTCGGCGAAGGGAACGATCCGCCGGCAAACGACACCGCCGTCGCCGAGGAGAGCCACGCGTATCGGGGGGATGCTGCTCTGAGCCTAGTCTCGTCGTACGAGATAGCCGTGCAGCGGGCAAGCCGAGACCGGGCGAGCGCAAGACGGACCAGTGATGATAGGTGGGAGCTGGAGTCGCCTGATCTGCAGACCGAGGAGCGGCTTATGGCGGAGGACGGGTGGCAGTTGGCGGTCTGGCGGCGGAGCGTGGCCGACGCCCGGCGGCCAGCCCAGCAGGCGGCCTTCGAGCAGGCGCGGGAGGAATTTCTCGCTTCGCGGCGAACCCGTCTCGAGGTCGAGACCCTGGTCCAGGCAGCTTCGGTGGTGGAGCGCAGACGTGGCGACCGGCGTGAGCAGCGCCAACTGGACGACTGGTTTCAGTCGCAGCCGGGAGAGCGGGCGAGGAGAGGGCGCCGCTCGAGCGATGAATGATTGTTCGCTCAATGCTTGTTTTCTCGATGGGCGAAACGTCCGGCCAATGCAGTCTGCTGCGGGTCGCTGGATTGAGCCTCTTCTTCAGCCGGCCGGCCGGCACATTCTGAAGGCTTCCCAATCTCTCCCCTGGATGGAACCACTTCTTTGGCAACCCAGCTGCTCTAGCTAACATGACGAGGGATCAACCATGCAGGCGATGGCGATGGCGATGGCGGGGGCGGGTCCGGCAACGGCACGGTCGGGGAGTGCGGCTGTGGCCGCGGATGGTGTGACGACGGCCAAGTCGGCGCGAGAGCGAGACGGCTTGCCCGAGTTCGGGAGCACGTTGCTCGCTAAGCTGGGGGCGGCCGCCCTCTATCCCCAAGCGCAGGGGAATGCGGCGGAGCTCTCCGCCCAGGCACAAACAAACTGGGAAGAAGCCTCGCAGACAGCAGCGGTCAAACAGCAGCGAGTACAGCAGTCGGAGTTCGATGGACGGACTCTTCGGGAGCCAATCGCAGAGCCGGACATTGTGCCGGCGACCGCGGTCCAGAGTCAGCCGAACCGGAATCAGCCGGTCACCGGGCTGGGTCGAGGACTGTCCGTGGCCGTGGCGTCGGATCGATCCCGAAAATCCCTCGAGAGTGGGGTGTCTCTCAGTCAGAGCGAAGCTGCGCTCCATCGGAGTCCGGCCGCCGTCAAGAGCGGGGCAGATTCCAGAGTGGCGGCCGGCAACCGTGCAACGACGGGAAGTCACGGACCATCGGCCACGGAAGACACCGCTGCCGCTTCGTCGCCCCCTGCCCCGCTCCAGCCTGCCGCTCCGACCGGTGGTCAGCCAATTCCGGTGCCGGCTGCTTGCTGGACGAGCATTCCGGCGCCAGCCTTGTTCCCGCCGGCGTCCCCGTCTTCATCTTCGCCCCTGTCCTTAACCTTGTCCTTGGCTCGGTCTGGGTCAGGCAGTTCTCTCGCGACCTTATCTGGAGCGAACCTCCATGCCCTCACTTCTGCTGCGGTCGAGGGCGATGAGTGGAGCGGACAGACAGCCGAAGGCCTCCGCTCGGGTGCAAACGCAAGAACGTCCGGGCTCACGGCGCAGTCCATGCCGTCGGAGGTTGTCAATCAATCCGGGGGCAATGGCTCGCGGCCCTCGCTGGCCAGCCTTGGATCGAGCGGCGAGAGCGCCCTTCCCCTCTCCGCGACAGAGCTTCTGGCCGGCGGCCACTCCTTCCTAGGGGATTCCCCAACGGGGGCGATCCCAACGGAGCGTTCCCGAGGGCTTGAGGCGAGTCTCTCGTCAGCCGCGACTGCGACGTCTGAGGCGAATGGGGCTTCGACCGTGGGTATGTCGGCTCTCGGGCAATTGACACAAGCCGCGAAGGCCGGCGGTCAAGGGGGCAGTTCGCCTGTCCCCGCCGTTTCCTCTTCGAACGCCGCGGGAGATGTTCTTCCCGAGGCGGTAACGTCTACGGCCCTGCAAGAGAAGGGGGTTCTTGCCCAACCATGGGTGAAAGCGGGGAGGGCGACCGGGGAGGTAGCGGAGAGCGGCTCGAAGGCGGAGTCGGAGGAAGGATCGCTCCGCGCGGCTGCCAGCCCATCAGGCAGCGGTGGTTCGCTCGGTGCCGGGCTGCCGCCGGGCTCGGCGACGCGCAGCGCGCCCGCAGCAGACTTCGCTGCGTTAGCGCCGGCGGCTTCCATCTTCATATCGGAACCACTCGCTCCTCAGCGTCAAGCCGGACGTCCGCAGGAGCCCAGTAGCGGTATCCATCGCGCATCGACATCGGCGGGTGCTGCAACGCCTTCCGCCGGATCACTGAACTTAGTGCCTGCAGGGACGATTCCGGGTCTTCACGGAGCTGTCGGCGACGGAGCGAATGGCCGCCTGGCGACGGAAGGCCGCGGGAGTACTCCGGCCTCCCGGGATCTCTTCAGCGAGATCGACCGGAGCGGGTCTCCGGCGCCCGCGGCCCTGACGGGGAATTCTCGGATGGTCGCCGTCGGGGTCGAGGACCCGGCCCACGGCTGGCTCGAAGTACGGGCCGGAGGAAGCTCCGGACAGGTGACGGCGTCGTTGAACGCGGCCTCGCCTGAGGCGCACGCGGCGCTGCATGCCCAGCTTGCGGGAATGTCGGCCTATCTGGCGGAACACGACATCGGACTGCGCAGTCTGGAGATAACCAGTCACGCGGGTGGAGGGTCCAGCCACTTGGCGGGCGGCGATACTGGCCAAGGCGCACCGGCCGGTGCGCAAAGCGGCGAAGGACAAGGTTCTGCCGGTCGCGGGGGGGGCGGCTTTGGCGATAGCTCGGGCCGGAGCTCCTCCGAGGGTTCCCGGCAGGCAGAGCCCGTGGAGGGCATGTTGACGAAGCAGTCTTCCTCGGCGGCGGGAGATTTACCCTCGTCCGCCGTTGTTGCTAACGCGCCGCGAAGCCCTCACCTGATCAGTGTGCGGGTGTAGTCGCTGGAGTGAAGACAAGGAGAGCGATTGCAGAAGCCTTCCGACCAGCGAAGATCGGGAACCATCCGCAGAGCCAGAGCCGGGTACAAGAACGAAAGGACCGGAGAAAATGAGAGCCCAATTATGAACATGATGCAGACCCTATCCGATTTCAAGCGTAACCTGCACAATCAGCCCCACCCCGCGGCCAGCGCTCCGGCCAGCGGTCAGGCGGCGACCGTTGCCCGGCCTGGAACACTCAAGCCGCTCTCTGCCGCCTCCGCGGCCTCGACGACCAGTTCGACATCCGACGCTGATTCGACCACCATCACCGCCAACGATTTCCTGCAGTTGCTGGTGGCAGAGATGAAAAACCAGGATCCCACCTCTGACCAGGACCCGAATGCCTATATCGATCAGTTAGTGCAGGTCAACAGCCTGCAGCAGCTGATCGCCATCAACCAGGATCTCTCGGGATCGAGCAGCAGTACAACGACCACCGGCAGTGCGCGGGCCAGGGCAGGCCAAACGGAGAGCGGCTCGACGTTAGGCCTGGGCGTTGGTACGGAGACCGGTTCAACGTCGGGCTCGGGGCTAGGCTCGGCGGCAGGTACCCCGTCGGCATCGATCGCTGCTTCGCTTACCCCGCCCCCCGCGCAGCCGGAAGCGGGGCAAACTGTGATGCCGACCGCGGCCGGCATGCCAAGGACCAACTCTGCGGCTGCGCTGGTTGCGGCCTCCCAACGGCGCTAATCCACGGCCGCCTGGGTCAACCACTTGCACCTTAACCGGGAAACCGCAGCACGGACACACTGGAGGAACTATGCCCTCATTTTATATTCCGCTGACCGGCCTCGAGGCCGACTCGACGGCGCTGAACACGATTGCCAATAACCTGGCCAACTTGAACACCACCGCCTTTAAGGCGCAGGATGCCACCTTCAGCGATCTGTTCTACCAGCAGATCGGCTCCTCCGGTTCGGGCGACCCGATTGAGGTCGGCGCCGGAACCAAGATCGATTCGATCGAGACGAATTTTTCGAATGGCAGCACGACCACGACCGGTAATGCGAGCGACGTAGCCCTCGATGGGTCGGGTTTCTTTGTGGTGCAGAACAACGATGAGGTCGAGTACACCCGGGACGGCACCTTCTCGATCAACCCGGATGGCTTTCTGATTAACCAGGCCGGGCAGAGTGTGCTCGGTTATCCTTCGGTCGGCGGGGTGGTGAATACCTCCGCGCCTCTGGCTCCCATCCAGGTGCCGGTCGGCCAGGTCGAGTCTCCCAAGGCGACCCAGAACCTGTCGATCACCGCTAACCTCGATGCCAATGCCGAGGCCGCGGCCTCGACCAGCTTCGGCTTCTCCGGCAATCTTAACTCGGCGACCGCGGCTGCTACGCCCGTCGTAGAAACCATTCCGGTCTATGACTCGAGCGGCAACTCGCAGAATGTCCAGGTCACCTTGACCAACGAGGGGGGCGACAGTTGGGGATATTCGCTGGCCTTGAACGGAGTTGCGGCGACCAGCGCGAATGCGACCGGCACGTTGACCTTCTCGGCGACCACCGGCGCGCTCACCTCCCCCACCGCGGCGCTCAGCGGCATCACCTTCCCGGGGACCACCGATGGCGCGAGCGCCCTCACCCTGGGTTGGGATCCGTCAACCATCACTCAGACCGCGACCACGACGGCGCTCACCGGGGCGAGCCAGACCGGCGGCTCCGCCGCCTCGACGACCCCGGTTCCGGTGGATGTCGTCCTCTACGACTCGCTCGGCGAGTCTCATAATGCCGTCGTCACCTTCCAGAAAGAGCCTACGTCTCCTAACACCTGGAGTTACAACGTCAGCATCCCCGACGCCAGCGGAGCTGTGAGCGCGAACGCGACCGGCACCATGGCCTTCAATTCGAGCGGAGCGTTGACGTCGATCAACGGGGTGGCGGCGAGTACCGCAACCTCGACGATCCCGCTGACCTTTGCAGGGCTCTCCGACGGGGCAGCCAACCTGGATTTCAATCTCAACCTCTACGACGCCGCCGGACAGCCGACGATCACCCAGGTGGCAAGCGCCTCCGGAGTGTCGGCGACTACGCAAGACGGTTACGCCAGCGGCCAGTATACCGGCTACACAGTCGACGGGAACGGGGTGATTTCGGCCCAGTTCTCGAACAGCCAAACGACCGCCGTCGGCCAGTTGGCGGTTGCCTCGGTGGTCAACGAACAGGGATTGACGCGCTTAGGGGATAACAACTACCAGACCACGCTGGCCTCGGGCGAGGCAGTGACGGGAGTGGCGAACTCGGGCGGCCGGGGGTCGATCGACGACTCGGCCCTCGAGTCATCGAATGTCGACATCTCGACCGAGTTTGCCGACCTGATCGTCGCCCAGCGCGCCTTTGAGGCCAATTCGAAGGCGGTGACCACCTTTGATACCGTCACGCAGGAGACCATCAACCTCATTCACTAAAGGCTGAATGTCTAGGGACTCCCGATCTCGCCCGCGACCTGTTCTGAAAACGCCGGACCGGGAACGTCGCGGGATGTCATTGCTGCCAAAGAACCGCGTCTCCGCGGGCTCGAGAGAGAAGAAACGGCCAGCCATCGATCACCTTGGCTGGGCGTTTCCGGGGAGTGGGTATACCCGGCACAGCCTGAGGTTTTGCTAAGAAAACCTGTTCCATTCTGGGCGTCAAACTGCAGTTTTCTTCACCAACAGCCTCAAGCTCCTGCGGTGTTCATGCCGGGGACTCGCGGAAGGGCTGGGATGGTGAGGAGACCCCATGCAAGCAGAGTTAGTCACGGCAGAGGAGCGATCCAGTGCAGCCATGCCTGGAGAAATCGCCGGGAGCGGGTTACAAAGGAGGGCGGCGGAACTGAACCCGGGTTCTGATTCTGCCGCCAAGCTCCCAATGGTGCGGATTGCGATGCTCCCTGTACAGCTCGATGTACGCATACCGCTGCCCAATTTCCGCGTCGCCGACTTGCTGGCGCTGGCCCCGGGCCGGGTGGTCCCCTCGGCGTGGCCGAGCACCGACGATGTTCCGCTCTCCTGTGGCGCGGTCCCCCTGGTGTGGACGGAATTCGAGGTAGTCGACCAGACGCTGGCGGTTCGAGTGACAAGGTTGATATGATGACGACCCGAAGAGCGCAGCGGCGAGTCTCTCCGGCGGCGGAGGTGCGGGAAGCATCGGCGGGCGCAGGACCGCGGACGCAAGAAGAACGCCGAGGGGCGACGGGCGTGAGAAGGCGCTGGCCTGCCTGGTGGAAGCGTTTGCTCGATCTCTGGGCGGCGCGCCGGAGAAGCCGCCCTGCGCTCCTGTCCGTGATCGGACGCCTGGAGCTGGGGGCGAAGAAGTCGCTGGTGATTGTTGCCTGTGGCGAGCGCCGGTTTCTGGTCGCAAACAGCCCCGAGGCAATCTCGGCGATGCTCGAGATCGACGGCCGGCGAGGGCGCACGGCGGCAGCCGGGGGCAGCGTGAAGAGGAGGCGCAGCGGCAGCCGCGCTCCGGGAAGGCGGGCGGAGGCTTCGCGCACTGCAGGAGACCGTCAGATCGAACTGCCGACCGGCTTGCGGGGCAAACTTTGAGCCTGCTTGCGATTCTCCTGCCAGCGGCCAAGCTGTTGCCTCTGCCTGGTCTCGACGCGCGCCTCTCCGGCAACAACGCGGTGCCCTGGAATATTGTCTTCACCCTGACGATGTTGACCGTGCTTCCAGCGCTGGTGCTGTCGATGACCCCGATGGTGCGGCTGCTGGTGGTCTTTCATTTTCTGCGCCAGGCGCTCGGAACGCAGACCGCGCCAAGCAATCAGACGCTGATCGGCCTGGGGCTGTTCATGACCTGGTTCCTGATGCAGCCGGTGCTGCTGTCGGTCGACCAACAAGCGGTCGAGCCCTATCGCAGCGGCCAGATCACCGGTCTTGAAGCGATCGAGAGAGGCTCGGCGCCTCTGCGCCTCTACATGCTGCACTACGCGCGAGAGAAGGACCTGGCGCTGTTCGCCTCAGCTTCGCTGGCTACTCGACCGGCGAAGCCGGAGGACCTGCCGCTGCGGGTCGTGGTCCCGGCTTACATGCTCTCGGAATTGAAAGCCGGCTTCCAGATCGGGGCGGTGCTCTTTCTCCCATTTCTGCTGGTCGATCTGGTCGTGGCCTCGATTACGACTTCGATTGGAATGTTCCAGCTGCCGCCCGTGGTAGTGTCCACGCCGCTCAAGATCCTGCTGTTTGTGATGGTCGATGGCTGGAACCTGCTCGCGGGGTCCTTACTGAAGAGTTTTTAGAGGAGTGCGATGAACGCGGACCAGGTAGCGGAGTTGATGCGGCAGTTGCTGCGCGAGGCGATGATCTTGAGCGGGCCGGTACTGATTGCCGCCAGCCTGACCAGCTTTTTGCTGAGTCTAGTGCAGACCCTGACTTCGCTCCAGGAGCAGACCCTGACGACGGTCCCCCGGCTCCTGATCGTCGTCGGGCTGATGCTGGTCGGCATGCCGTGGTTCCTGTCCAGGCTGGTGACGTACACGTTGCGCCTGTTTGCTGACTTTCACCGTTACCTCGGCTAGACAGAAGGTCCGAGGGAAGTGATGAAGGTGACGGGCGCTGCTTTGGAGCGGCGGAACTTCGGCGGTCCCCATGTCCCGCAGCGAGGGGTGCTCTGCTTCGGAAACCCGGGCCGGAGAGCAGTGTCCGGAGACGAGTCATCGTGCGCACCGGGCCGGGGAGAAGAGTCATTTTAAGAACGACCAGCAGCGGATCGCACACAGGGGAGGGAGGCTAAGGTGGATTCGTTACTGCTCAACCGGGGACTGGACTGGAGCCATTATCTTAGCGCTGTCGTGCTGGTGGGGGTACGCCTGAGCGGCCTGATGGTCTTTGCCCCGATCTTCTCCTCGCAGGCGATCTCGCTGCGGGTGAAGGCGGTCTTTCTGCTGGCGCTCTCGATTTTGCTCGCGCCGGTGGTAGCTGCGTTTCCTGCGGCGCGCGCGGAACTGGACCTCGCTTCGATCGCCGGGGAACTCGCGGTCGGGTTGGTTTTCGGTTTCCTGCTCTCGATGGTTGACGAAGTTTTGTCCTTTGCCGGCCAGGTTCTGGGATTTCAATTCAGTTTTTCCCTGGTGAATTTGCTGGACCCGAACTCTTCGATTCAGACACCGCTGCTGGGCCAGATGTTTACCCTCTTCGGGACGCTGGTTTTGATTGCGGCCGGTCTTGACCGGGTGCTGTTGGCGGCCTTGCTGCGCAGCTTTCAGGCGGCGCCGGTGGGCGGGGTATGGATCGGAGCCCATGCCGGGCTGGCGATTGTGGGGATGGCGGGAGGGATTTTCGCCGCCGCCTTGCAACTGGCGGCGCCTGCCCTGGCAGCGACTTTGTTGATTGAGGTGGCGATTGCACTTTTAGGGAAGATATCCCCGCAACTACCGGTGCTCGCGATTACCGTTCCTGCGAAGACGATTGCCGGATATCTCGTCCTGATCGGCTCGCTGGCGTTATGGCCGCGGTTTATCGAGGCGCGTTTCGCCGGGCTGCTCGACGCCGCGACCAGTCTGCTGCGCGCCAGCGTAGGCCGGCCTTAGATCGCGGCAGAAGCAAATGTCCTGATTAGAGGAAGAAGGGGAGTCGATGGCGGGAGAGCGTACCGAGCAGGCCAGTCCGCGAAGGCGTCAGAAGGCCCGGGAGGAAGGCGACCGCCCCCACAGCCGGGAGCTGTTGGCGGCGTCGGCAACGCTGGCCGGAAGCCTGGCCCTCGGCTGGATGGCGCCGGATTGGCTCTCCGCCTGGAAGGCCTCCTATTTACACTTTCTGGGGCTGGGATCGAGCGCTGCCTGGCGCAACGAGGGTGGCGTGGCCGCGATTCTGGAACTGCGTTCGGTGACGGTCGCGCTGATGCTGCCGCTGTGTCTGGTGTTGGTCACGGCGGCCGGAGCGGCCCTGGCCTCGGGCATCGGCCAGGGCGGCGGGGTGAGCTTCTATGCGCCCGTACTGCAGCCCAAATGGAGCCGGCTCGACCCTATCTCGAACTTCAAAAACCTGGTTTCGCTGCGAGCCGCCTCGCGGCTGGTCAAAACGCTTTTGCCGGTAGCGGTGCTTTCGGTGCTGGCCTGGCACAAACTGATACGCCAAACCGAACTTCCCGTCTTCAGCGTCGGCCGTCTGCCAGGGGTAATGATCGATGCCTACGATCTCCTGGTCGATGCTGCCTGGATACTCTGCCTCTGGTCGGCGATCGATTATGCGGTCGAGTGGCGCAGCTGGACCGAGCGTCTCAAGATGTCGAAACAGGAGCTGCGGGACGAGTACAAGGAGTCGGAAGGAAACCCCCAGGTACGAGGCCGGATTCGCAACCTGCAGCGGCAGATGCGCGCCAAAATGCTGCGCGGAGAAGTGGCTCGATCTTCGGTGGTCATTACCAATCCCACCCACTATGCGGTCGCGCTGAGTTTTGACTTTTCGACGATGGAAGCCCCCCGAGTTCTGGCCAAAGGCCGCAACCTGCTGGCCGAAGAAATCAAGAGCGAGGCCCGCTGGGCGGGGATCCCGATTGTCGAGAACCCGCCTCTGGCGCGCTCCCTTTACCGGAATGTCGAGCCCGGTCAGGCGATTCCTTTTGAGCTCTACGCAGCGGTCGCCGGCATTCTCGCCTATTTATATCGCCAGCAAATGGAAGACCGGATGCGCAAACAGGCTGCCGCCGCCCAGAATGCCCGTCCCCCCGGCGCGGGCCGCTCTCCCTCGCCTGCGGCGAGGCAATCTGCCCGGGAAGACGGTGCTGTCAAAACCGGCAAGACGGAACCGGAGACGCGCCCCCGTCGCGAAACCCGATCCGCTCCGATCGCCGGGAAAGCGGAGCCTGCCGCGCTTGAGACCGACGACCCGAGTCCAATCCCGCACCTGGGCTCGATGGACCCAGGTGCAACCGGCCTGAACTCCGGCAATTCAGAGTCAACAGAGCCGTCGACCGCCAAACCCGCAATCGAGGAAAACTTATGAGTACTGCGGCGCTGCCCCCTGCAACTGCCACCAGTCCCGCGGCCCCGGTGACTGCATCGTCGCGGGCGTCAAGCCCGCCGGCGGGTGTACCGGTTCCCCTACCTGCCGCTTCGGCCGGAGCGCCGGTCGCTGGTTTCTCTTCCGTCAGGATGAAGCGGCTCTTGAAGTCTGCCCGCGACCTGGTGCTGCCAATCGGGGCCATTTCAGTGGTCTTCGTCATGTTGGTGCCGATGCCGGCCGTGCTGCTCGATCTGCTGCTCGCACTCTCGATGGCAGCCGCCGTACTGGTCTTTCTCTCGGCCGTGCAGGTCCGCCGGGCAGTCGATTTCTCTGTCTTTCCGACGTTGCTGCTCCTGCTGACGCTTTTCCGGCTATCGCTCAACATTGCCTCCAGTCGAAGAATCCTGCTCCATGGAGGCGAGGGAACGGCGGCGGCCGGAAGCGTGATTGAAGCCTTCGGCCAATTCGTGGTGGGCGGCAACTATGTGGTCGGCTTCGTGCTCTTTCTCGCGTTAATCGCGATCCAGTTCCTGGTGGTCTCTCACGGCGCGGTTCGAACCGCGGAGGTGACGGCGCGCTTTACTCTGGATGCCCTGCCGGGCAAGCAAATGGCGATCGATGCCGACCTGAATGCCGGGTCGATCGATGAGGCCGGGGCGCGGAAGCGGCGCGAGGCCATCGCTCGCGAGGCGGAATTCTATGGCGCCATGGACGGAGCCGCCCGTTTTAACCAGCGCGATTCGCTGGCCACCATCCTGATTACTTTCATCAACATCGTCGCCGGCCTGCTGATCGGGGTTCTGCAGCAGGGCGTCGCGCTCTCTGAGGCCGTGCGGACGTATACCATTCTCACCGTCGGCGACGGGCTGGTGACGATGATCCCCTCCCTGCTTGTTTCCGTGGCTGGGGGCATCGTGCTCACCCGGGCCTCGTCGGCCGGGACGCTGGGGGCCGAGTTGGGCCTGCAACTCTTCAGCCGCGCCAACACTTTATATATCGGCAGCGGGGTCATGGCTGTACTCTGCCTGATTCCTGGGTTGCCGAAGCCGGCTTTTCTGTTGATGGCCGGGGGATTGGCGCTAATAGGAAGGCAGATCGACAAGCGGAACCTGGCCCTGGCCGAGGTCGTCGTACCGGGGACCGAGCAGAAGCAGGTAGAAAAGGCCCAGACGGAAAATCTTGCGTCCCTACTGCGGATCGACGATCTGAGTCTTGAGATCGGCTTTCAACTGATCCCGATGGTCGACGAGAAGCAAGGTGGGCAGATGCTGGCCAGGGTGCGCACCCTGCGCCGCCATCTGGCTTCAGAGATGGGCTTTCTGGTGCCGCCGATTCATATCTCCGACAATCTCCGCCTCAAGCCGCGGGAGTATGTCTTTTCTCTCCGTGGTATGGAGATTGGACGGTGGCAGACAGAGGCCAATTGCCTGCTTGCCGTCTCACAGGATCCGCAGGCGCGGCCGCTGCCGGGGAAAGAGACGCGTGAGCCGGCCTTCGGCGCCACGGCCCGCTGGATCCAGCCGGGCCTGGAGGACCAGGCGATTGCGGCGGGTTACTCGGTGGTCGACCAGGTGACCGTCATCAGCACCCATGTGGCGGAGATGGTGCGCCAGCATGCTCACGAACTGTTGAGCCGCGCCGAGACCAAGCGGCTGCTCGATGGAATGAATGAGAGCCATCCCAAGCTGGTCGAGGAGTTGGTGCCGAAGCTGTTGCCCTTGGGGGAAGTGCAGAAGGTTTTACAGCAGCTGCTGCGCGAGGGGGTCTCGGTCCTCGATATGGGGGCGATCCTCGAAGCCTTGATCGAAGCGGCAGCGGCCAGTAAGGCTTTACCGCAGATGGTCGAACAAGTCAGGCAAGCGATCGGCAGGAGGATCGTGCAGCCGTTGCTCGATGCGGACAACGTGCTGCGGGTATGGCTGCTTGACCCGGGGCTCGAGAGCGAGTTGCTCGAGACCCTGCACGGAGAAAACGCCGCTCGGCTGTTGACCGACGGGCGGGCACGTCCCGGCGCGGTGCTGAATCGTATCGCGGACTCTGTGAAGCAGCTAATCGGTCCGCGGCCTTCCTCGGCCCTCCCCGTGCTCTTAGCTCCAAGTCCAGCACGCTATTATCTTCGACGCTGGCTTGAGGGCACCCTCCCGCGGATCACCATCCTTTCGCCGGCCGAGATTCCGGCCGAGATCCGCTTGCGCTCGGCGGGGGTGGTTCGCTGAGGTTTTCGGGGTGCAGGAGAGGCCGGGAAGATACGGGTGGCGCGTTGGAACGGTTTGAGGACATGGGTGGCGAGGGCAACGGATGAGGGAATCAGGATTGGGGCGGGATACGAGTAATCGAGAGGAACTCTGGAGCGAGAAGGGGTCGAGTCGCGAAGCCTGCGAGCGCATTCACCGCAGTCTCGAGTGGACGCGAGACGCTCTCGGACGGGGGGGCCTGGAATCGGGGGAGCGAGAGGCCGTCGAGCAAGGCGGCGAGAGCGGACGGCCGATTTCGGTATCCGCGACTCCGGGTGATTTGCTCTCGTGCCCGATGCCGGCATCGGCGGACGCGGAGGAAGCTTCGGAAGCATCGTCAACCGGACTTGTTGATCTCGGCCAGGAGACGGACCCCGGGCAGGCGTTGCTGGAGACGCAGCTAGCGGACCGTCCCGTCGCCTCGGGCGAGAGGAGGCAGAGCTATTCGGTGCCGGCGGCAGGCTCGGAGCTCGACGGGACCGAACCCCCGGCTGCTCTGTCCCGGGAAGCGGCCCGGATGCCGCGAACGCTGAGTGAGATCGGGGCCGAGCAGGAGCGCATGATGGTGGAACATCTGCCGATCGTCCGCTTTCTCGCCCGCCGGATCCACGAACGGCTGCCGCAGCATGTGGATATGGAAGACCTGGTCTCGGCCGGGGTGCTGGGGCTGATGGACGCTTTCACTAAGTTTGATCCGGAAAAAAAGGTCCAGTTTCGCAGCTATGCGCAGTTTCGCATCCGAGGGGCGATCCTCGATAGCCTGCGCACTTTGGATTGGAGTCCCCGCGACCTGCGCCGCAAGGGGCGGGCGGTCGAAGAGGCAATCCGTTCCCTGACGGCAAAATTTGGACGGGCGGCGACCGAGGCCGAGGTGGCTGCCGAGATGAACCTCACCCTGGTCGCGTATCAGCAACTGCTGGGAGAGCTGAAGGGGCTCGAGATCGGCACCTTGCATATGGAGCGGTCCGAGGACTCAGGCGAGGAGGAGCTGGCCTATGTCCCTAATCGTCCGGATGATGACCCGTTATTTCGCTGCCTGCGCGGGGAGATGCGGCAGCGTCTGGCGGATGCCATCACCGAATTGCCCGAGCGAGAGCGTCTGGTCATGACTCTCTACTATTACGAGGAGATGACGATGAAAGAGGTCGGTCTGACGCTTGGGGTGGTCGAGTCGCGGGTCTCCCAGATCCATGCCTCGGCGGTGCTGCACCTCCGGGTCCTGCTGGCGGACCTGGCCGCCCGGGCCAATGAGAAGCCGAAGCCGGTGAGCCGGGCCAGAGAGGATCGCCGCGTTGCCGCTCCCGGGCGTGGCCAACGCATGGTGTAGCGGTGCAGGCTGCCTGCGCACAAGCGACTTGGGATAGACGGACCGGCTGGATCAAGCCGAAACCTTGATCAAGCCGAGACCCAACCGCAGTAAGAATGCCGCAAGGTTGAAACACCAGGAGCTGGATCGGAATCGTTATGGAAAAGACGCTCAAGCAGGACGAAATCGACGCACTTTTTGCGGGTGTTCAGAGCCAGGGAGCTCCGGCAAGCGCCAAGGCCGAGGCGGCTGGCCCCGCGAAGGGAAACACTAAGGCCGCCCTGAAGGTGCAGGCTTACAACTTCTCCCGCGCCGGGCAGATCAACAACGAACAGATGCGGGCGATCAGTATCTTGAACGACATGTTTGCCCGCAACCTCGCCCACAGCCTGGGGGTGTGGCTGCGGGGACGTTTTCAGGTCAACCTGGTCTCTGCAGAGCAGATGCCGTTTTCGGAGTTCGTGGTCCGGATTCCGGATCTTGCTTACATCAGCTCCGTGCAACTCGAGCCTCTCGGAGCGCTTTCGGTCCTGCAGCTCGACCTCTCCCTTGCGCCGCCAATCATCGACCTCCTGCTGGGGGGCCATGGTAAGGCTGGGGCGGTCCGCGAACTGACGGATATCGAAGAGTCGATCCTGACCAGCGTCGTCGACGTGATCTGCCGCGAATTGAGCACTGCCTGGCAGCCGGTCGCGCTAAGCTTCAGCTTTGACCGGCGGCAGATACAGAGCCAGCTGGGAAGGGTCATGGCGCTTACCGAAAAGACGCTTTGCCTCAGCTTTGAGGTACGCCTGCCTGACGCGAGCGGGGTACTGAACCTGGCCATTCCGGCGGTGGTCTCAAATACCATCCTGCGCCGGCTGGTCGGCGAACGGGGACGGAGCCGCCAGCATCCCGAAGAGATTCGAGAGAATCTGCGGCGGCGCGCGGGGCAGATACGCTTCGGCGCCGCGCTACAATTGCCGCCCGTCCGGATAGCCGCCCGAGACCTCGAGGCGCTCCGGCCCGGCGACATTGTCAAGCTGGGGCTGGCCTCGAACTCGGCCGCCGAGCTGCGGGTCACCGGGACACCGCTCTTTACCGCCCGGCCGGTCTCCTTCGGGGAACACCGGGGAGCGCACCTGGGCGACATCTTGAATGCTGAACCGCAAGCGGTCTGAAGGTTTAGCCTTCCCAGAGAACGGCCCACTCTCGATCGTGGGCAACGCAGGACCAGGGAGATTTCATGAGTAAGTTCATCGCAAGCTGGCTGGCCGAAGCAACGGAGATACTGGGAGCGGAGTTTTCGCGCCCAGTGAATCTGCTGCCCGGCGCGGCGATCGCCGCAGGGGCAAAGACCTTCACGTTGATGGTGGATCTGGCCGGGGATTGGAGCGGCACATTCACCGTCACGGTCGACCAGACGGCGTTGGCGACCTTGTTGGAAGGGATTGCTGCGTCGACGCGGGGCGATGAAAGCGAAGGTGCGGAGTCCAAGCCAGCCGAACCTGAGGCCTTGACCGCGGAGGCAGTCGAAGAGGAATGGCAGCGACTTTTCCGCCTGATCTGCCTGGCCGCGGCTGCGGATGTCGGCAAGGGCGGCCGCCCCTGTGAAGTCGCGATGATTTCGCCCGACGACACCCCGGTCGGCTCTACGGCCATGGGTTATCAGCTTCATGCTGAAGCCGCTCCGGTGATGCTGCTGATCGCCGATCTGGCGGAATTGGCTGAAGTCATACCGCCGGCGGCTGCCCGGACCTCTTCGGCCGGGGAATCCATGGCCGGGCAGCCGTCCTACCCGGGCCAGTCTTCGCCGTCTGGATTTCCGGGCTTCGGTTTCCCCGCGGCCCCTCTGGCGGCGGAACCGATCATGAGCCCCGGGATCGAGTTACTGCTGGATGTTGAGCTGGAGGCTTCGTTACGCTTCGGGTCGAGGGAGATGGCTTTGAGCGAGCTGCTCGCCTTAGGCCCGGGAGATGTTGTTCAACTGGACCGCGCCCTGGCCGACCCGGTCGATCTGATCATTGGGGATAAGATTGTCGCCCGTGGTGAGGTGGTGCTGGTCAACGGAAATTTCGGTTTGCAGGTCCTTGAGGTTGCCGAGCCCCGGAAGAGTCTGGAGAGCATACGATGCCTGTTCTAAGCAACTCTGCTCTGGGAGCCGGAGGGGAGGTCGGGGAACGGAACGGAAGGGACGCCTATACGCCCGCAGGGTTTGCGCGACCTGTTTCCGGAGCGTTTCCGGAGGTGGTCCGCCTCGGGAGACGGGCCGGATTGCTGCCGGTCTGCGCCAACCCGGGCTGCACCAGCGGGTGGCTGCGTCTTTGGCGGGCCCGCCAGGTGCCCGTCTTTGAGGGTGGATGGTTGTGCGGCCCGAAATGCGCGCGGACCCAACTGCGAGCGGCCATCGTCCGGGAGTTGAAAGGGTACAGTGAGCGGACGATGATTCACCGGCACCGGGTTCCGCTGGGTCTGGTCATGGTCTCGCAAGGAGCGATCACGCGGGAGCAACTGCGGGCCGCTCTGGCGCGGCAGAAGCTCTCGGGCGGCCGGCTGGGTATGTGGCTGCAGCGCGAGCACGGGATTGAAGAGCGTGTGATTACCCGCGCGCTCGGGGCGCAGTGGGGCTGTCCTGTCCTCAACCTGGACGGCCACTCGCCCGAACGGATCGCGGCGCTGGTGCCGCGCTTGTTTCTCGACGCCTTCAGCTTCCTCCCGCTTCGGCGCGCCGGAGGGGTGCTGCTCTATATCGGCTTTGAAGACCGGATCGATCGTTGTGTGAACTTCGCCGTTGAAAGGATGACCGGGCTGCGGGTGGAGGCCGGAGTGGTCGATGGCCGGGCCTACACGGCCGCTCACCGGCAGTTGCTGGCCGCCAGTTTCCCCCCTGCCCGGCTGGTCGAAGCGGCTGGCGTCGACGCCCTGGTCGCGACTTTTTCCCGGATACTCGAGGAGGGGCGGCCGGTCGAGGCCAGGCTGGTGCGGATGCACGACTATCTCTGGCTGCGTCTTTGGAAGCGGCTGGACGGTACGGCGACGCTCCACCCGGAGAGCGTTGAGGATGTTCTTGGGTCGTTGACCAAAACCGACGCTTAATCCGGCCGCAACCGATTTGTCTTTTTCCTTTCAGCGCAGGAGCCGTCCTCTCCACGACCTCCTCGACCCGCTCTTGTCCACGGTCGCGCCGCTTTTGCATGCAACCCGCGAAAGCAAAAATCAAGTGACAAGGGACAGGCAGGTTGCTGAAAGTTCTTATCTTCATGGGAGACTTGAGTTATTTCGGTCTCCGAGCACTGATTGCTGAAAAGAAAGTGTTGATTGATGTCTCTTTCCAGGTCGAGTAAGGCGAGGCGCTCTGCATTCTCGAGCGCAGTGGTACTGGCAAGAGCGTTACGTTGAAATCGATGATCGGGGCTGATGAAGCCGGACAGCGGCCAGGTATGTATCCGAGCGGAGAACATTTCGAAGTTCGGCGAGGAGGATCTGTCCCGGGTACGGAGAGACATCGGTTTCATGTTCCAGAGTGCGGCGCTGTTTGACTCGTTCTCTCTCGGAGATAACCTTGCTCTCCCTTTGCGGCGTCTGGAAAAGTCAAAGTCCCCAGCCGAGGTCACTCAGGCGGTGGATGAGGCACTCCACGAGGTAAGGCTCGAAAAGGACAAGCAGACGATGCCGGTGGAATTGTCAGGTGGCATGAAGAAACGGGCTGGTCTGGCCAGGGCATTGGTCTTGAATCCCAAGTTGCTGCTGGTCGACGAGCCGAGCAGCGGGTTTGGATGTGATCACTTGATCGGAGATAGACGAGCTGTTGTTGAAAGTAAAGAAAGAGCGTCATAGGACGTTAGTGATTGTGACTCACGATGTGCATGGTGCGCGCAAGGTAGCCGACAAGGTTGCCGTTCTCGACAAGGGATGCCTGGCCGGCTTCGGCACGGTGGCGGAGTTGGAGACGAGCGAGAACGATGTCGTGCGGCAGCTGATTTCGGAAACCCGATGAACAAGAATTACCTCGCGGCTGCGGGAACCTTCGTCATTTCCGCGCTTGTGTTGTTCAGTGTTGGCCTATTCCTGATCGGGAACAGGCATAAGGCTTTCACCCATCGCGTTGATTTCTATACCGACATGACGAATGTCAAAGACTCGATCGTCGATGAGCCGATGGTGATCGAAGGGTATTCCAGCCAGGCCTTTGCGGCCGACCAGGTTGTAGCTTCAAGGACGCGGGCGCTGCTGGTTGCCCGTTATTTAGGCAAACGCTTCCATTTGAAAGCAAGAAATATTGGCATCATGCCATTGAATGCAACGCCCCCGGCTCTTCAGAAAAGCGCTCGTGGGACGGTGCCGGCATCGTTCTTCTTGCCCGGCTGAAGTAGCAGAAGGTCGATCAAGCCTTCAGCAATCGAGAGCGGGGCGTCGGATTCCGCCTCTAGCCATTCCCGCGACTGCCGATAGAGCAGTCAAGGCCGGAATCGGTTCTATGTAAATGCGATCGACGTGTGCATGGCGCCGCCTGACGCTACCTAAGCCTGCTACCTTTTCGAGCCGGAACGAGGAATTTATCCATGAGTGAGATTACTGCATTGATTGTTGACGACTCCTCTGTCATGCGCAAGATTGTCGAGCGAGCGCTGCGCCAGGCGGGAGTTCCGCTGGGTACCGTGCTCGAAGCTTCGAGCGGCAAAGAGGGATTGGAGGTATTGCGACGAGAGAAGGTGCAATTGATTCTCTCGGACATCAACATGCCGGAGATGGATGGCCTCGAGTTTCTGCGGGTCTTGCGTACGCAGAAGATGGCCGAAGGGGTGCCGGTGGTGATGATTACGACGGAGAGCAGCGAGGAGCATGTTCGCCAGGCGATCGTTGCCGGAGCCCAGGGCTATCTTAGGAAACCCTTCACTGCGGACCAGGTGAAGGAGCGGGTGCTGCCGCTGATCTAGGCGGCCTCGCGCTGCCATTCGTGAAGCCGTCAACACTCTTCTTGCAGGCCGGGTTAGCGCCAGGCGCCCGTCGTGGCAGGAAGGCTCGGCTTCCCTAAACAAGGAGAACAGGACAACCATGATGGACGCGATTGCGGAATTGCATAAGACGGCAACGCAGACAGGCTATCTTGACCATGCCGTGGCCGAGGTCTTTCAACTTATGATGGGGGTCGAATGCAAACCAGCGGTTCCCCAATCCCTGGCCATGACTACCGCCGAGGCGACAGGCGGAACGACGGCCATCGTTGGATTGGCTGGCTCATTGAGCGGGGCATGCGTACTGCGCATGGTCCAGCCGGTGGCGCTCAAGCTGGCCGAGTTCATGGTCGGATCGCCGATGACCTCCTTCGACCGGACGGTGAAGGACGCGCTGGGGGAGGCGTGCAACATGCTCGCCGGAACCTGGAAGGGCAAGCAAGTCGAGTTCTCGGCAACATGCATGTTGTCGATCCCGGCGGTCATCTCCGGCTCAAATTACGAATTTCATCTACCCAGGCCGGCCTTTCATCTGGATCGCGCGTATGCGTTTGACGGCCATCGCTTCACTTTTGCGATTGACTGCGCCGGCCTCTAGACCGGTTTCTTGGTTCCGGAAGCGAAAGGCTTCTGAGTTCCGCCCACAGAGCGAAGCGGCTCCTGCTTTCCTCGTGGGCCGGAGCGGCGGGAAGCGGCGCCGACCCCGCCTGAGTTTCTCCTAACCCCCTCACACCGACTTTGGGCCTTCGTATGCTCCTCTCCCTTGCGACGGCCATTACCGTCGGAGGGGATCGAAGTGGATAGCGGCTACTACGCGGCATTCTCCGGGCTTCTCGCCCGCACCCAGGCGCTCGATTCGGCGGCCAGCAATCTCTCGAACGCCAATACGACTGGTTTTCGCGCCGAACGCGACTTTTTTCGTGGGGCGATCATGGGTCCCGATGCGCTCAACTCGCAATTGAACAAGACCGTCAACGACTTTGGCATTCTGGGCGGCAATTCCATCAATCTGAACCAGGGGCCGCTCTCCCCGACAGGGGGCGCGCTCGATGTTGCTATCGAAGGCGCCGGTTTTTTCGCCGTCCAGGTAGCTCCGGGCGTACAGGGCGTCCGCTATACCCGGGACGGTTCCTTCCATCGTTCCCGGACGGGGACACTGATTACTGCCAAAGGGGAAGCCGTGCTGAACCAGGCAGGCAAACCAATCCAGGTACCGACTGGCGAGGTCAGCATCGGGGGCGACGGGGTGATCTCGGTTGCCGGGGCGACGGTCGGCAGCCTTGGCGTCTTTACTTTCCCGGCCTCGGCGCCGCTCGTGCCCGAGGGGGTCAACCGCTACATTGGCGATCCAGCCAAGGCGGTGATCTCGCGGGATGCGGCGGTCCATCAGGGATCGCTCGAAGGGTCGAACCAGGATGTGATCCAAGGATCGCTGCAGCTGATCCTGGTGCAGCGCCAGGCAGAGATGATGCAGAAGGCGCTGACGGTCTTTCACAATGATTTTGACAAGCCGGCGAGCGAAGATCTGCCCAAGGTTTAATTCTTCAGCCACGCGGGACGAGCATCGATTTTTCGTCCAGCGATCTTGATTTCTTGATTTGCGGTCACGGGAGACAATGTCATGATTCGAGCACTATATACAGCGGCGAGCGGCATGAGCGCCCAGCAGCTGAACCTGGACACGATCGCCAACAATCTGGCCAACTCGGCGACGGCCGGCTTCCGCCAGCGCCGCCTCCAGTTCCAGGACATGATCTACCAGAATCTGGTCACCCCGGGTGCGGCCCAGTCCCAGCAGACGGTCTCGGCCGGCCTGCAGATCGGCTTAGGCACTAAATCCGCGGCCACTGAAATCATCATGACGCAGGGCGACCTGAACGAGACCGATAATCCGCTCGATATCGCAATCCAGGGAGTTGGATTCTTCCAGGTTTCGATGCCGGATGGGACGATTGCCTATACCCGCGCCGGAACCTTTCACCTCAATAATCAAGGCACGATCGTGACGACCGACGGCAACCCCGTGCTGCCGAATATCAGCATCCCGTCGAACGCGACCGCGGTGACGATCACGCAATACGGCGTCGTCAACGCGACGCTCGCCGGACAGCAGAACCCGAGTCAGCTGGGGCAGCTGCAGCTAGCCACGTTTGTCAATCCCGGTGGCCTCTCGAGCAACGGGTCGAACCTCTTTACGACCACGCTTTCTTCGGGAGAAGCGGTGCTGGCCAACCCGGGCGGCCCGGAAGGACTCGGCACGCTGCAGCAGGGGTATCTCGAAAATTCAAACGTCGACGTCGTCACCGAGTTTGTGCAGATGGTGCTCGCCCAGCGAGCCTATGAGTCGAATTCCAAGGTGATCCGCGCGGCTGACGACATGTATAGCCAGGTCAATAATATGGCCCGCTAGCCGGGCTGACGGCATGGCGCTTCCTTCATGGAATGGCCGCCCCGGAGTGCATAGGTCATGGAAATGCAGAGGAAAGACCCGCAGATGGCAGGGGGCGCGATCCGGGATCTCTTCGCTTCCTGCAGTCCGCGCTGGGATGCCCGATCGTTCCGGCCTCGCCGCCGCGGCCTGGTTCTCACGCTGCTGGCCGCGTTGCCCGTGGTGCTCGTCCTGGGTGGGAAATGCAGTATTGCCGCGGGAGCGGAAGAAGAGATCCTGCCCGCTTCCGTTGCGAGCCCCGGCGCCTGCCGCGATGGCTTCCGGCGGCAGAGCCTGCTCCGGGATTATGCCCTGCGGCGACAATGGATAGTGTTTGCCAGCTGCCTTCATCCGGAAATCCCGCGGATTGCCGTCGCCGATGCGAGCGCAGCCCCGCCCGGCTCCGATGAACCTGCACCGCAAAGGCGAGATCCGGAGCCGCGATCTGGGACCGATGCGCATAGATCTGTGCTGAAAGCATCGCCCCCCCTGCCGGCGTTGGTTGGGGCAGGGCCGCCGGTGACTGCCGCGATGCCGGTGGTTCAGGCGGGAAGCCGGGTGCGGTTATGGCGGAGAGACGGCATTGTGCAGATCGACCTGGCTGGCATGGCCCTGGCCAGCGGTGGCCCAGGTGCGGCGATTCCGGTTCGTTTGGCCACAGGCGGCAAGGTGTTGAGAGGGACGGTGCGCGAGGCGGGTTCGGTCGAACTCGATCCCCGAAGCGGCCGGGGCTTCAGGGAGACGCAATGAAGAGCGCGATTGGCATACTGGGAGGCGCGGCACTCTTTCTTCTGCCGTTAGCGGCAGCCCAAAATACCGGCTCCGGGAGCATGGGAGCGGCCGCGGCGGTCTCGCCGACCGGCCAGGGCGCCAGCGTCTCGAGTGGCAGCAACCCTGGCTATGTCGACAGCCAGGGACGGTTCATGAACAAGGTTGCGCCGATCAAGCCGGCCCCGGCCGATGTGGCGCTGACGGCGTATATCAATCGCGTCCATGGGGACTATCATGCTGTTCTGCCGACCACCGGCTCGCTCTGGATTCCGAATGGACGGCTGACCCAGTTGTCGACCGATCTCAAGGCGCGGAATTTGCATGACGTCATCTCGGTGGTGGTCTCGGAGAGCCTGCAGGCGGAGACGGACGGAACCGTGAAGAACGCTCGCTCTTCGAGCGCCACCTCCGCGATCTCGGCTCTTTTCGGATCGCTGGCGGCGGGCAACCGGCTGCAAAACCTGCTCAATGGGAGCGCTTCGTCGGCCCTCAATGCACAGGGGCAAAGCGTCTCGAATTCCAGCCTCTCGACGATTCTTGGCGGCGAAGTGGTCGATGTGCTGCCGAATGGAATGCTGGTCATCCAAGCCGTGCGGCAAGTCTCCTTTTCGCAGCAGACCCAGACTATCCGGCTTCGCGGGGTGGTGCGCCCGGAGGATGTGAGCGCGCTCAACCAGGTTGCGTCGACGGCCATCACCAACCTTGAGCTCGAAGTGACCGGCAAAGGCATCATCAACGACTATACCTACCGGCCGAACGTCATCGTGCGGCTGCTGCAGCGGCTGCTGGTTTTTTAGGAGAGATGCCCGTGTTCTTAAGACTTTCAGCGCTCTCTCTGGCACTCTTCGTTCTGCCGGAACTGTTCTCCGGGGCGGTTTCTTGCGTGGCCTATGGGCAGGCGAGCAGCCAGCCGGACCAACCGGGGAGCACTTCCGCCTTCGCCACCGGCGTCCCCTACATCCAGACTACCCCAGCTCCGACCCCGGCCCCGCCCAAGCCGTCGAGGCTTGCCCGGGTCAAGGACGTGGCGACGATCGAAGGCATTCGCGACAACCAGCTGATTGGTTATGGCCTGATCGTCGGCCTTCATGGCACGGGCGACAGCCTGCAGACGGTGTTCTCGTATCAATCGCTGATCTCGGCGTTGCAGCGGATGGGCGTGGCACTGCCCGCCGGCTCCGGCAGTACGATCCAGTTGAAGAACATGGCGGCGGTCTTTGTGACCGCGACCATGGGGCCGTTCCTGCGCCCGGGCAGCAAGCTGGATGTGACCATCTCGTCGGCCGGGGACGCGCGATCGCTCGAAGGCGGAGTACTGCTGATGACTCCGCTCTATGGCCCGGACGGCCTCATCTATGCCCAGGGCCAGGGCGCGGTCGTACTGGGCGGCTATTCGATTGCGAGTAACGGCAACAGCAAACAGTTCAACCACCCGACCACCGCCCGCATTCCTGGCGGGGCGCTGGTGGAACGGGCGGTGCCGCTCGAGCTGAAGGAGATGCAGAAATTCTCGCTGCTGTTGAACGACGCCGACTTCCGCACTGCCGAGTTAATGGCCGGGGCCATCAATCATGCTTTGAAACGGCCCTTGGCCGAGGCCATCGACAGCCGCCGGGTCGATCTCGAGCCGGCGGCCTCGGAAGACATGCCGGCGCTGCTGGCGGCGGTAGAGGCGGTCGAGGTGGAAGTCTACCCGCGGGCCAAGGTGGTGGTCAACGAGCGCACCGGCACGGTGGTGATCGGGGGGGATGTCCGGCTGCAGCCGGTCTCGATTCTCCACGGCGGCTTGACCGTCAATGTAGTCTCGGAGTTCCAGGTTTCGCAACCAAACGCCTTCGGCCAGGGAACCACCGAGGTGGTGCAGCAGACGCAGGTGAGCGCGCAAGACCGGCCGGTCTCGCACATCGAGCTGAAACAAGGTGCGACAGTCGACGATCTGGTGCAAAATCTGCAGCAGATCGGAGCGACCGCCCGGGACATCATCTCGATTCTGCAGGCGATGAAAGAGGCCGGAGCGCTCGAGGCAGAACTGGAGGTCCTATGACCGAATTCACGCAGTTGCTGGCCAGCCATCCCACGACACTGGCCAGCCGCGGCGCTTCCGCGCTTGCGGCGGCGCGTGACCTGAAGCTCGACCCGAAGCTGGTCACCGCAGCCCACCAGTTCGAGGCCAGCCTGATGCAGGAGTTGCTCAAGCCACTCAGTTCGGGGCAGATTTTTGGCGAGGAAGACAACGACTCGGCAGAGGCAGGCGGTGGTCTGAGCGACCTGACCTCTTCCTCCGAGGGGAGCGGCAATGCCCTCATGAGCTTTGGATCGGAGGCGCTGGCCAAGGCGCTTTCGGAGAAAGGCGGCATGGGGATAGCACGCCGGATTCTGGACCACTTTGAAGCAGCTTCGCCGGCCGCCGATCCGCCCTCGAGGCCGGCCGGAAGGACGAAAACCCAGCAAGTTCTGAAGCGGCTCAAGACATAGCAGGAGATTCAAGATGGAATCGTCATCTATTACTAAAGTGATATGACTTCCTGCCGATGAGCTAAAGGAAGGGAGAATTACCGTAATGAATATTCAATCCAATTTCAATCCGGCCCAGCCAATATCGCGGGACATACCGGAAGTAAAGCCAAGCAACTCCTCGGCCGCACCAGCCCAGGCGCTCAGCCCTGCATCGGCTGAGCCTGAAGACCAGGCGCACCTTAGCCAAGCGGCCGTGTTGGCTTCAGCTTCGTCCTCGTTGTCGGAGGTGAGGGCGGAAAAGGTGACGGCCGTGCAGCAGGCGCTGGCTGGGGGCACCTATGCCGTGAGCCCATCGGATGTAGCGGGCAAGGTAATCGACCATCTTCTGCAGAATTAGACCCTGAGCCGGCAGAAGGCGTCGCGAACAGCCCGAATTGACCTCGGTAAATCGAGGAACGATCCTGTGGAAATGCATCGGGGTATGGTTGCGGGCCCGACCTAGCCGGGTCCTGACAAATGAGTGCGCGGAGCGATCGATGAAATCAGGGATGCAGGCAGGCGGAGAGCATGTTCCGATCCAGGTACTGCTGCAACGCGCGATCCACGGACTGGAGCGCGTGGATGCCGAGGCGCTCGAGGCGTTGCTCGCATCGGTTGAGCGTCTTCAAGCCGCTGGCCGATTGGCGTTGCCGCGCTCGGCGCCCGAGTGGGAGCAGAGCCGGAGTCTGCAGTGGATTTTTGCCCACCTGCTTGGATCGACCGGGCAGCGGTTGACATTGCTCCGGCGGCTCGGGCAACCGGTGGCAGAGTTTCGATCCTATTCTGGCCCGGAGCATTCGCTCTCTGAGCTGAGCTATTCGATCGGGTTGCCGCGAGCTGAAAAGAACCGGCACACAATTCCACCGGCGCGGCCTTAGCGCCACGGGTTCGAAGAGAAACGGTACTTCGAAGGAGAGAAGTGAGATGGCAACATTAACCACCGCCTGGAACATCGCCGTCGGCTCTTTGAACGCCGATCAGGCGGCATTGAATGTGAGCGCGAACAATACGTCGAATGTCAATACTCCCGGTTACACCCGCGAAGAGCCGGTCTGGGAGGAAAGCGCTCCCATCACGCTCGGCGGCCTGAGCTACGGGACGGGAGCGAGCGTGGTCGAGATCCAGTCGCAGCGGGACCGGGTCCTTGAGCAGAGTGTCGATCAGCAGACTCAGGCGCAGGCGGCGACCGGTACCCGGCTGACGGCGCTGACCAACCTCGAGGCGGTCTTTTCCTCCTCGACTTCGACCAGTACGACGGCCACCTCCTCGAGCGGAGGCATCAGCACCTCGTTGAGCAACTTCTTCACCGCGGTGGCGGGACTGGATGGCGATCCCAGCAACACGTCGGTCCGGGAAGGGGTGTTGAGCGCCGCCGACAGCCTGGCTTCGAGCTTTTCCGGGGCCATCACCGAGATTCAGCAACAGCAGGCCTCGCTCGACGGGGAAGGGCAGAGCGTGGTGACTCAGGCCAATGCTCTGTCCACGTCGATCGCCGGGTTGACGGCGCAGATCCAGAAGCTCGATCCGAATACCGACGCCGGGACACTGGAAGATCAGCGTCAGTATGATCTGAACCAGCTCTCGCAGCTGGTGGGGATCAACCAGATCAGGACCGAGAATAATGGCCTGACGGTGACGACGACGAGCGGCGCACTGCTCGTCTCTGAAGGCCAGTCGTTTGCGATCAGCTCGGCGCCATCCGGCGGGGTGACGCACTACTATGACTCCCGGGGCGCCGACATTACTGCGGCGCTGGCGACCGGGGGCGGTCAGATCGGCGGCTACCTGACAACCCGCGACACCGACATTCCGCAGGTGGAGACGGCGCTCGACGCATTGGCCGGGCAATTGACCACCAAGCTGAATACGATCCAGGAGTCGGGTGCGACCGCGAGCGGCGCCTCGGCTGCAGGTATTCCGCTTTTCAATGTGCCGGCGAGCGGCGGACTTCCGGGCGTGGTGGCAGGCAATATCACGGTTGCGATCACCGATCCCTCGCTGGTGGCGGCAGCCGGGGCAGGCGAAGGCATCTCCGATGGCTCGAATGCCGTGCTGCTGGCCGATGTTCAGAACGACCCGCTGATTACCTTGACGGCGAGCGGGAGTCCATACGACGTCGTCGCCGCGACCTCGCCGACCAACTATCTAGCTGACTTTGTGGCGACTCTCGGCAGCCTGGTGTCGCAGACCTCGTCGCTCAATACCGCCCAGCAGGCCTCCCTGACGCAGACCCAGACGCAGCGGGACGCGCTCTCGGCGGTGAACACCGACGACGAGGCATCGTCGCTGGCGCTGACGGAACGGGCCTACGAGGCATCGTCGAAGGTCTTTACGATTCTTGATACGGTCTTTGCCTCGGCATTGAACCTGGGTGAACAGACGACGGTATCGTGACTGGAGATCGAGGCGGGGATCGAAGAGTTTCGGCGTTCTTTGCTTTGCAAGAGGAACGCCGGGCGCCGGCGGCGGTCCGCCGAGACCGGCGGGTTCGCCGAGAACCGTCAAGGCACGATACCGTTCGATGCGGAAGGAGAGAGCAATGCGCGTTGATCCTTTGTATGTACCTAATCTGGTGAATTCGCTGGACGACATTTCCGCCAGTCAGCAGACGCTGGCGCAGGAGCTCTCGAGCGGATCGAGCGTCTCGCAGCTTTCGGACAACCCGAGCGCAGCGGCGGCCAATGTCGTGCTGGTCTCGCAGATCTCGCAGGACGACACTTTTACCCAGACGGCGGCGAGCGCCGAAGGGCGGCTGCAACTGGGCGACTCGGCCTTGAGTTCCGTCGTGAGCCAGTTGACGTCGGCGATCACTCTGGCTACCGAGGCCAACAACGGGACGCTCGACACCTCGAACGTCACGGGGATCTCGAGCCAGCTCGCGGGCATTCGCGACGAGGTGCTTTCGATTGCCAATACCAGCTATCTCGGCACCTATATCTTTTCGGGGAGCCAGGGGAACACCACTCCGTTCACCATCGATAACACGACGACTCCTTCGGTTGTGACTTACAACGGGGACGAGAACTCGACCTCGTTACAGACGCCGAACGGCCAATCGATCCAGCTAAATGTTCCCGGAGGACAGATCTTTACCAGTGGTGTGGCTGGGACGGATGTCTTTCAGACGCTGAATGCCCTGGTTGCGGATTTCGCGAGCGGAACGCCTTCGGCGACCGCGATCGCGGATACGGAGAACCTGACGACGCTGATTGCTCATGTGAGCGATTCCCGGGTGGTGTTGGACAACAGTATTACTTCGCTACAGAACGCGGCTTCGTATACGCAGAGCGAATCGGCCGAGCTGCTCTCCTCGCAGACAACGCTGCTGCAGGCTGACTTCGGGAAGGTCTCGACCCAGCTGAGTGCGGCGGAGACCCAGCAGACGGCGCTGTACGACGTGATTGCCACTCTCGAGAAGGGGAGCCTGTTCGATTACGTCGATCAATAATCCCAAGAATCCGAGTTCGACAACCTGGCAGTTCGGCAGGAGTCAAGGCCGGCTTGAGGCCGGAGCGGCCGATGTGCTATACATCATGTATTCAAGTTTGCTCCTTGTGAGCGGGCCTGAGTTTCATGAAGAGTGGCTGAGGGACGGGCCCTGTGACGCCACGACAACCGGTCTGAGCAATTCAGGAAGCGGTGTCAACTCTCTCCCAGTATGTGGGGAACATGAGATTCGGGGTGCCTGCCCTTCTTTTTTTTGATGGGTGGATCGCATCTCGCTATTTCCAGTAGTGTTTTTTGACGTGTCGGTTTGTCACGAAGTGCCCGTATTTTGGCTGCTCTCAGATCATCGAGGGTGACATGGCTGTTGCTTACGAACTGCGCTGTCGGGATTGCGGGAAGCGTTTCGCGAACGCGCCGCTGTCGAGCTGTGACGAGTGTTTCTCGCCGCTGGAAGTCTTCTATGACATGGACGCCGCCAAGCGGACGTTTACCCGCGAGGCGATTGCCGCCGGGCCTTTGAGCATGTGGCGCTACCAGGCGCTGCTGCCGGTGCCTGCGGATTACGTGGCGCCGACGCCGGCGGGATGGACCCCTTTGCTCGAGGCTCCGCGGCTGGCGAAGCGGATCGGCGCGAAGAATCTCTATCTCAAGAACGATGCGGTCTGCCTGCCGACCCTGAGCTTCAAGGACCGGGTAGTTTCGGTGGCGCTGGCGAATGCGAAGATTTTTGGCTTTGAGACGGTCGGCTGCTCCTCGACCGGGAACCTGGCCAATGCGGTCGCGGCGCAGGCGGCGCGGATGGGGTTGAAGACCTACATTCTGATTCCGGCCGATCTGGAACCGGCGAAGATTCTCAATACGCGGGTGTACGGCGCGACGCTGGTCCGGGTGGACGGCAATTACGACCATGTGAACCGGCTCAGTGCGCAGATAGCGGAGCGATACAACTGGGGGTTCGTCAATGTGAACTTGAGACCCTACTACGCCGAAGGCTCGAAGACGGTCGGTTATGAGATTGCGGAGCAGCTTGGCTGGAGGCTGCCGGACAATGTCGTTGTGCCGATGGCGGGCGGGTCGCTGATTACCAAGATCCGCAAGGCGTTCGGCGAGCTGATCGAGCTGGGACTGGTGGCGGAGAAGCCGGTCCGCTTTTTTGGCGCGCAGGCCACCGGCTGTTCGCCTATCGCGAAGGCGGTGAAGGCGGGTACGGACCAGATTGAGCCCCAGCGGCCGAATACGATTGCGCGTTCGCTGGCGATCGGCAATCCGGCGGACGGCCCTTATGCGGCGCGGGCGATACGGCAGAGCGGCGGATGGGCGGAGGATGTGTCGGATGTCGAGATCGTTTCCGCGATCCAGGAGCTGGCCGAGACCGAGGGCATTTTCACCGAGACGGCAGGCGGCGTGACGACGGCGGTGACGGCGCGGCTGTATGCGCATGGGCGGATCTCTCCGAACGACCTGACGGTGAGCTGTATTACCGGCAACGGGTTGAAGACGACCGATGCGCTGGCCGGCAAGTACGAAGTGGAGCGGGCGATCCGTCCGCGGATAGCGGATTTTGAAGAGTTTGTCGCGCAACATGAGTTGCAGGGCGTGGCAGTGGGCGATGGGGTTGGAGAAGAGCTGGTGGGAGGCAAGAATGTCCGTTAAAGTTTTACTGCCGAATGCGTTTCAGAAACATACCAATGGAACGAAGGAGATCGAGTCGAAGGCGGCGAACCTGCCGCAGCTGATTGACGAGATTGAGATCAATTTTCCGGCTTTGAAGCCGCATCTTCGGGATGGCGATGGGCAGCTGCGGCGCTTCATCAATTTTTACGTCAACGACGAGGACATCCGCTTCCTGGGGAATGAGAAGTATTCCTTCCAGGACGGGGATGAGGTGTTGGTGATTCCATCGATTGCCGGCGGTTCTTAGCCGCCACCCTCCCCCTCCCCCTCAGATCTTCCTGCAAGTTCTTCAGGCTCAATACTTTCCAGCGGGTGATCCGAGGTAAGATATTGATTCTACAAGAGAAGAATTGCAAGTTCTTGATTTCATTGAGGCCGGAATGGCTAGCGATGGTGACTCGTCTTACCTGAACCAGTGTCTTTAGTTTACCAAATTGGAGGCTTTCACCATGCCAAGTTGGAACAACTTTTTCATCCATGGAATGAGGGAGTTACAAGGTATTTTGGGCTGGGGCTCTTGACAAAAGGTGGGACACGGAAAGAAGGGCCGGCTGGAAGCCGGCCTTTCTTTCCTGGTGACAGACTTGGCGAAATGGAGATGCTTCGACTGCCACTTCGTGCTTCGCTCAGGATGCCAAAATAGCGATCGTTCGGGATGACAGATGCTCGGGATGACAGATGCTCAGGATAGCGATCGTTCAGGATGGCGATTTTGCTGGTCCTGACTAGGGAGCCCGCTGCAAGGACAGGATCTGGGCAAACTCCGGGGTGTCACGGAGGGAGGCCAGTTCGCGGTCGTTCATGAGCCGCTTGCGATCGCTGAATCCTTCGGCGATGGCTTTGCGCAAGTAGAGCAGAGCGCGGTCGTTTCTGCCGGCCTGCGCATACGTTTTGGCGAGGACGTAGTTGACGCTGGCGAGGTCTTTGGTGGAGCTTGCTTCTTCGATCCTGGCGACGTTGTTCTGCTCAAAGACCTGGGGGTCGAGAGCATAGGCTTTGCTGTAGGCCTCGGCACCTTTCCTGGAGTTTCCTTCGAAGAAATAGGAGGTGCCGAGATTGGTATAGAAGAGGGGCGAGTTTGGATTGAGCTTGATCGCCCGCTTGTAGAGACGCTGCGCCTCTCGATAGTTCTTCTCGGAGTGGTAGATGGCGCCTAGGTTGTTGATCGCTTCGGCATAGTGGCTGTTGAGCCGGATGGCGCGCTGGTAGTTCTTCCTGGCGTCTACGGTATCGAACATGTGGTGATAGCAGACGCCGATCTTGTTGGCGATGACGGCGGAGTCCTGCGGCGCCTTTTCATATGCGGCGATAGCGTCGAGGTATTGGCGGCGGGCAACGAAGAGGTCTCCTCGCAGTTCGGCCGAGAGCGGCGGCCGCGATTGGGTGGACGCCTGCTGGTTGCCGGATGGATTGCCGCTGACGGGCGTGATCTGACAGACAGCGATCGGCAGGATGCCGGAAGGCAATGTCAAGGTCAGAGAAAGGATATGACGGCATAGATGCTGGCGGAGTGACATGATCCCCATCCTTGCCCGGAAGACTCAGCTCCCGGTGCGACAGAGAGGATTTCGGGCCTGAGGAGGAGATCGTCGTCCAAGGCCGCGACTTGAGAGTCTGCCGCTGCCTGCAAAACCAACGCACCCGAAATGGCTCCGTTTCGTCGCCGGGGCAAATTGTACTCCGAAATTCTTGTGGTTGGGAATGCGAGCTGCGGAGAGCCCAGGAGCGGTCGCTGAAAAGTGTTGGCTCTACTGGGCCAGCCGAGGGAGGTGCCGCAGCTCAATCCTGGTCTTCTTTCACTTCGTCGGCCTGGGAGAGGAACGAATAAAGAAGGGCGGCGCTGTATTTTGCCACTCTACCGTTCTTGAAGGTGACAAGAATTGCGCTGCTGTCGAGCCTATCGGCTTGAGCGACCTTAACTTCTTCGTTTTCCATACGCTTACGATGCGCCTAATGCGTAGGAAGGTCTGTCCGATCTGCGACAGTGACGCGTTATTGGCTGCATGGCGATCTTGAAAGTTGGCCGTAAGTCGACCGGAGTGCGCCGCTGCGATTCGCAGGTGTAGTCTGAACGCGTGACCGGCGCGCGCCAGGTGTCGCGGAGAAAGTTCGTTGCAGGCGGTTCTCTGCTTGCGATGAGCGCTTTGGCCCGCGGGGGAGTCGGGGATCTGGGCGCATCCAGGGCTCCCCTGGCGGAATTTGGCTATGGCGATGTCACGCTTGAGGCCGGGCCGGAGGAAGACCAACGGGAGCAGACGCTGGCGGTGCTGCTGGGGTTGAGCGACGATGCGCTGCTGAAGCCGTTTCGCCAGATGGCGGGGCGGGCGGCGCCGGGCGAGGACTTGGGCGGATGGTATCGTTACGATCCTAATTTCAATTACAAGACGGGCGACGCCGGGTTTGCTCCCGGGTCGACTTTTGGGCAGTGGATCTCGGCGCTGGCTCGTTCGTATGCCATTACGGGGTCGCCGGAGAGCCGGGCGAGGGTTTTGCGGCTGAACGGGTGTTTTGCGGAGGCGATCTCTGGTGATTACTTCGAGAAAACGCGATTTCCGGCATACAGCTATGACAAGCTGGTCTGCGGATTGATTGACTCGCATGAATTTGCCGGGGATGGGGAAGCGTTTTCGATTTTGGACCGGATGACGAGCCTGGCGGCGCCGCACCTGCCGCCGCGCGCGGTGCCACGAGAGAAAGCGTGGCGACCGGATAAGGATGTTTCGTATACCTGGGACGAGTCGTACACGATGCCGGAGAATCTGCTGCTGGCTGACCAGCGGGGCGCGGGCAGCCGGTATCGCGAACTTGCACTGAACTATTTTGAAGATGCGAGTTACTTCGATCCGCTGGCGCGGGGTGAGGACCCGATGGCTGGGCGGCATGCGTACAGCTATGTGAATGCGCTGAGCTCGGCGATGCAGGCCTACCTGATATTGGGCAGCGAGAAGCACCTGGCGGCGGCGAAGCATGGCTTCGACCTGCTGGCGGCGCAGAGCTTTGCCACCGGGGGCTGGGGGCCCGATGAGCAGCTGCGGGAGCCGGCGAGCGACGATCTGTTTTTAAGCCTGACGAGGACGCACAACAGCTTTGAAACGCCTTGCGGCACTTACGCGCACTGCAAGCTGACCCGGTACCTGCTGCGGGCGACTCGCGATCCGCGGTATGGAGACAGCATGGAGCGGGTGCTCTACAACAGCCTGCGTGGAGCGAAGCCGCTCAGCACGGATGGGCGGGCGTTTTATTACGCGGACTATAACTTCAAGGGGAAGCGGGTGTATTCGGACCATCGCTGGCCATGCTGCTCGGGTACGCTGCCGCAGATTGCCGCCGATGTGCGAATCAATACTTTCTTTCGGGACGGCGGCGACGTTTATGTGAATCTGTACCTGCCCTCGACCTTGCGATGGAGGTGGGAGGGTGCCGATTTTTCGCTGCGCCAGCAGAGTCAATATCCGCGCGGCGGGAGCGTGGTCTTCACGATGGAGGCTTCGCGGGCGGCGGAGTTTGGCGTGCTGCTGCGGATTCCGGCGTGGGCCGAGAGCGCGTCGCTGTCGGTCAACGGAGAGCCGCATACCGGGAAGATCGAGCCGGGGAGGTTTGTGCGGCTGGACCGGCAGTGGAGAAGCGGCGACCGGATCACTCTGAGCCTGCCGATGGAGTTGAGGCTGGAGGCGATCAACCGGCGTCATCCGGAGGTGGTGGCGCTGATGCATGGGCCGACGGTGCTCTTTGCGCTGGGCGAGGGGCTGCCGGAGTTCAGCCGGAAAGAACTGCTTTCCGCCGCGCCGGCGGGAGAGTCCCGGTGGATGGCGCATACGGCGCGCGGCGGCGTGGAGTTTGTGCCGGTTACGGGCATTGGAGATGCGGATTATTCGACCTACGTGCGGACAGCCTGACCGGGGGCGAAGCGATCAGCGCGGAGCGGGCTCGGAGGCGTCGGCGAGGGCGTAGGCGAGGACGGTCATGACGGCCGCGTTCTCGTTTAACTCACGCGGATCGACCTTGTCGAAGGTGTCGGCGGCGGTGTGGTGATAGTTGAAGTAGAAGCGGCTGTCCTGGGCCGGAGCGAAACCGGGAACTCCCTTTTCGGTGACGCTGGCGATGTCTTCTCCAGTTTCAGGCGAGGGAAAGAGATTGCCCGCGCCGATGGGTTGGAGGGTCTGGGCGACGGGGCGGAGCCAGGCTTCGAGCGCGGGCTTGCCCTGGAGGTAAATGCCGGTGGGATGACCGGCGCCCAGATCGGACTCGATGGCGCCGATGTGGTTGGGGAGATCGGCGGCGTGATCTTTGGCGTAGGTGGCGGCGCCCTCGGAGCCCTCTTCTTCGGACATCCAGGCGATGAAGCGGACGGTGCGCTTGGGATGAATGCCGAGCTGCGAGAGCAGGTGAATGGCCTGCATGGAGACGACGATGCCGGCCCCGTCGTCGATGGCCCCGGTGCCTAGATCCCACGAATCGAGATGGCCGGAGACGAGGATGACCTGCTCGGGATGCTCGGCGCCTTTCCAGTCGGCGATGACGTTGTAGCTTTCGGCATCGGGGAGGGTCTTCGGGGTGAGGGTGAGCTTCATGCGAACGCGGCCCTGGCTGGTGAGGTGATCGAGGAGGTCGGCGTCTTCGGCGGTGACGGCAGCGGCAGGGATCTTCGTGACCTGGGGGTCATACATGGTCATGCCGGTATGGGGCAGGCGATAGTCTGCGCCTCCGACGGAGCGGACGAGCACGGCGACGGCTCCGTGGGTTGCGGCGACGATGGGCCCGATGCCGCGATAGACGACGGCTCCTCCGTAGGCCTGGCCGCCATCGCCCTGGGCAGCGAGTCGTTTATCAAACTTCTCGTTGAAGAGCAGGATTTTGCCTTTGACGGCGTCGGGACCGAGGGCCTTGAGGTCGCTGAACGAATTGACGACGATGACCTCGGCGGTGAGGCCGTCGCCGGGCGTGGCGACACTGCCGCCGAGCGCGGTGAGGACGATTTTCTGAGTGGTCTCGGGCGCCATGCCGGGCCACGCGACAAGGGCGCCCGTCTCGGCACCGCGCACCCAGTGCGGCACCGAGGTTTTCTCCAGCTGAACCTCTGCGCCGAGCGCGCGCATCTCCGCGGCGACATAGTCGACGGCCTGCGAGGCTTGTGGAGAGCCGCTGATGCGCGGGCCGATATTGTCGGTGAGGTGGCGGAGTTCGCTGAGCGCATAGGGGTCGGTGAGCGCGGCATCGCGGAGGCGGTCCATGGTGGTGATCTGTTGCGGGGTCCACGCGCCGCTCGGGGCATCGAGGAAGGCGGCCAGGCGCTCCTGCATTGCGGAGCGAGGCGGCGGCTGCTGCGAGAAGGCGGCAGGGTGGATGGCGGCGGCGAGGAACGCGAGGGAGAGCACGCGACGGGGAAGGAAATCGTAGCTTGCGGACATTTACGGGAGGATAGCATGCCGGGGGTGTGAGGCCGGGCAAATCCACTGCGCCGGGCTGGAGCTTCGCGCGCGGCGGGTGTGCGAGCGAACGTTCTGGGGGTGCTGCCAGAGTGCTTCCAGGAGCGATGCAGCTTCCAGGAACGATGCAGCTTCCAGGAGCGATGCAGCGGTACTCGTGACGGGTATTGCCGGAGCTTGGCGCGATCAAGAATGTGAGTAACGCGAAGGCGAGGGAGGTGTCGGGCTGGACGCCTCGCTCGAACGAGGAAGCCATTCTCGGAAGCGCGGAAGCCTGGTCCGGCTCAAGCTCTTGAAAGACAGCCGCAGAGCGGCAAGTTAATGTGACAAAACCCACCTATTTTGCGCTTGCAAGTGTGGTTGCCGCACGGTTGAGAGCTTCGGTCAAGGCGCTCATCTGCTGCTGGGCGCGGGCTGCATCTTTTGCGTCGATGGCCTCGCTGACTCCCGGGATGACGACGGCGGCGTAGCCGGTGAACTCGCCGGGCGCGTAGATGGTGTGCTTGAACCAGGGGCGCCCGGGAAGGCCCTGGGCGGAGAGCAAGGCGTGTTCGGTGTCGAGCAGCGTCTGGTTGAGCGCAGGAATGTCCTGCATGGTGTCGGCTTCTTTCTTCTGGATTGCCGCGGCGGCGGTCGAGAGGCGCTGCGCGGCCTGCTGCGCTGCGTCAAAGTTGAGATCTTTCAGGCCGGCTTCAGCGGCTTTCTTCTTCGCGGTCTGCAGGTAGATGAGGATCTCGCTGGCGTAGGTGGGATAGTCGTAGGGCAGGATGCCGGCGTCGGCCATCTTGATGACTTCGAGGCCAAAGACGCGGGCCTGCTGCTGCAGGAGGGTGAAGCCGGGGTCGGCGTTTTTGGTATACCAGGCGAAGTTATCGAAGGCGGAATGGTAGACGCCGTAGGAACCTTGCGAGCCGATGTCGGTCGAGGGGATGCCGAGGTGCTGGAAGAAAGGGGTGTAGTCGGAGCCGCTGCCGAGGTCGCCTACCTCGACATCGTTGGTGACATGGGCGTTGATCTGCTTCTCATTAAAGCCGTTGCCGACGTGCTCTTTACCGGTGGCGGCCTGCCTGGATTTCCACTGGTCGTAGACGGTGGCGCCTTGGGCGCTGGGCACTTCGCGAGTGACATCGCGGACAAATTGTTTGAGCGTGGGGACGGCCGAGGCTTCGAAATCGGGGCCGGAGACGGCGACGTCGGTATTGAAATAGGCGACGGCGTGTTCCAGCTGTTTGGCGTGGCCCTCGGCCCACTCGGTTGAGCCGATGAGTCCCTCTTCTTCGGCATCCCAGCTGCCGATCACGATGCGGCGCTTTGGCTTCCAGCCGGTCTTGAGGAGATCGCCGAGGCCGTGGACCGCCTCGAGCATGGCAGCGGTGCCGCTCGACGGGTCAACGGCGCCAAAGACCCATGCGTCGCGGTGGTTGCCGGCGACGACCCACTCGTCGGGATAAGTGGTTCCATCGATCGTGCCGATGACGTCCCAGATGGTGCGATAGGCGAAGTCCTGGTTGAGCAGGAGGTGGACTTTAACGCCGCCGGGGCCGGTGTGATAGATGAAGGGCAGGCCACCCTGCCAGTCCTTTGAGACAGCGGGGCCGGTGAGCGCCTTGAGGATCGGTTCGGCGTCCTGCCAGGAGATAGGGGTTGCCGGGATGGTGGGCAGGTTGGCGGCTTGGGCGGGCGGAGTCCGCTGCGACTCCGGCAGATCGGGATCGGAGGCGATGCCGGGGGTGGTGGCGTCGCCGGGGTACTTAAAGAGGTATTGCACCGAGCCGCGCTGCACGCCGGTCGCCGGGCGATAGGGGCCGTTGGGGTAGACGTTGCCCTTGGTAAAGCCGTCGTCGGCGGGGTCGCTGTAGATGATGACGCCGGCCGCGCCGCCGAGCTGGGCGATGTAGACCTTGACGCCGCGAAAGTTGTGGCCGTAGCGGACCAGCACGATCTTGCCCTTGATGCCGATGTGCTGCTCTTCAAGTTTTTTGAAGTCCTCTGGCGTGCCGTAATTGGCGTAGACGATGTCGGCGGTGATGTCGCCCGAGGGGGAGGAATTGTTGAAGGCGGTCACGATGCGCGGATCGTCCTGGTAGGGGTCGCCGGCGACGCGCTCGGGCGTGGGCCCCTGCATGATGACCTTGCCATCGGGGGTGGTGGCGGTGATCTTGATTTCTTTTGGCAGATTGAGCCAGATTTTATAGGGAACGATGGTGGTCTCGAGGCCTGCCTCTTTGAACCTGTCCGCGACGTATTCGGCGGTGGCGTAGTCCTCTTTGGAGGCGGCGATATGCGGAGCGGCGGTGAGGGTCTTGAGGTGCTCGCCGGCGAGTTGGGCGCTGGGCACGGCGAGGAACTGCTGAATGATCTTCTGCTCGGGAGTGATGAGAGGAGCGGCGGCCGCGGTCTGTGCGACGGCGGCCGGCAGAGCAAGCGAGAGGAAAGAGGCGGCGACGGCGATTTCGCGCAGGGACACTAGGACTCCAAGGTATGAGGATCTGCGGATGTAAGGTCTGTGTGCAAGACGAAGCCCCAGATTACAGGAAGAGAAGAGCGGCGGGGAAGTCTGGTTTTATGGCGCCGGTTGTTTGTCCATTGTTGAAACTGCGGATTCTTCGACTTCGCCGGGGGTGACGAGGTGGGGGGGGGACGGATGCGCCTGCGGCGCGGCTTTGGGCGCACCGCAGATGCTTCGCTTGGCTCAGGATGACGACGCTTCTTGCCGGGTGCTTTGCTGGGGTGACGGTATTTTTTGCCGGGTGCTCGATTCCGGATGCCGATGTTTGTTACTCGGTGCGTGGCTTGGGATGACGGATCGATGTTTCATGAATCCATGAGTGACCACGCTAGACGGCGGCGGCGACGGCGGGTGGAGCTACGGGCTGGCCGCAATGGGAGCAGCGCGTGGCGGCGGCGGGGATGTCGGTGAGGCACTCCGGGCAGGGGCGCATGGCGACCGGGGTCTTCACGATGTGCATCCTCGACAGAACGGTGTTGAGCGGGAGGACGACCAGGAAATAGACGGACGCGGCGATCAGCAGGAACGAGATGGCGGCATTGAGGAAGTTGCCGTAGGTGATGTTTGCGCCGTTGAGATGGAGCACCAGGAAGGAGAAGTCGGGTTTTTTGACGATGGCGGAGATGAGCGGGGTGATCAGGTCTTTGACGAGCGAGTTGACGATCGAGGAGAAGGCTGCGCCGATGACCACGGCCACGGCGAGGTCGAGGACATTTCCACGCAGGATGAAGTCGCGAAAACCTTTTAACATGCGGTGCTCCTTATGCTGTTCAGGAAGTCAAGATGCAACGAAATGAATTTGGGGAACGGATGACCGCAGCGACCACGGTCTTGGCCATCGTACCGCAACGGGCGCGGAATGTGTGCGATTGTGAACGCGACTTCATGGAGTGACGGCAAACCGGCGGCGGCTTGAGGCGCAAATTGCTTCGGGGGTCAGAGCAGAAATCCGTCGTAGGGGTAGAGCAGGAGAAAGAGGATCATCGAGAGCGCCATGATGTCCATGTAGAGGAGCAGCATGACGCCGCCGTGGTAGAAGCTCCAGCGCAGGCGCAGGCAGCGGAGCGTATCAATCGTGCCGAGCAGCGCGCCGAGGGCGGGGATGACCAGGCGAGGATTTGGATGCGCCTCAGGATACCCAGCCCAGACGAAGGCGAGGACGAGGCTGCCGAGGACCAGCACAGAGCCGCGGAGGAGGGACTTGCGGCGTGGGTCGGTAAAGGAGGGCGGGTGCATCCGGAATGGCAGCGCGGTCGCGATGGTGAGTTCAGTTTAGCGGAGGGGGACAGCTGAGGTAAGACGGCTTCTTGTGTGGTGAAAAGACATTTGGGATTATTCCAGTTGCGGCCGCTCCCCCGGGCGCCGGCCTGGATGGCGCCCGGTAGTCGTCAGGCCCTCCACTCGAAGGATTATGGGAGTGGTTGGTCGTAGTAGCGATCGGTTCGATTGCTCCGGGTCGGACTGCCGTCCGCCCTCCCACGTCCCCCAAGGCAGGGACGTGGGGCACCCGCATCGGCTGCCGGCTTAGAGTTGGGCGACCCGCCCCGCAGAGTCAGCCTTGTGCGGAAGCAAGTTCCACTTCGGCCAGGGACTCTTCGTAGGGGGCGCGAAGGACGCCGCGTTCGGTGACGATGGCGGTGACGTATTTGGCCGGTGTCACGTCGAAGGCGGGGTTTTCGATGCCGACTCCGTGGGGGGTGAGCTGTTTGCCGGCGTGGTGGGTGACCTCGATGGCGGCGCGCTGCTCGATGGGGATGTCGTCGCCGTGGGCGGTGGCGAGATCGATGGTCGACCAGGGGGCGGCGACGTAGAAGGGGATGCGGTGGGGAAGGTGTGGATAGGTGTCGCGCTGCTTCCCATCCTTCCGCTCACCCCACTCAAGCCAACAGATGGCTTGAATGGGCCACCCGTCGGAAAGTCGCTCTGTGTCTCCGAAGTGCACAGCGCTCTCAGAGTGCTCTAAACTACAGCCGTGTTCGAAACTGCTACATATGATGACCCGCTAGTGCTTGACCCTGACATTCGAGCACACTGGGCATTTCTTGAAACCAGTTCAGCCGCAGCCGTGCTTCGTTCTGTATGTCCGGCTGAATGGGCCGACATCACTTCCGTTCTGAGTTCATTCCGCCTTGATCCGTCTCGTTGGTTGGTTGCAGGTGGAAATCGCGGTGATATTGCAAAACAAATCGACGGCATGTTCGGCGAGCGCGGCTGGCGCGAGATATGAATGAGCCTTTCAACGAAGGGAATCCCGAAGAATAAATGGCACAGAAAGCCCCATGGAACTGAATTGTGACTTGTCCGCGGCCATCGGATATACCAGCCCACTCCAAATATCACGTGTTTTGTCGGAGGCGTGGTTTCGGCGCAACGGGTTTTGCTTGGCTTGTGAATGCGAAACGCTCGAGCCGACGGCCAACAACACAAGAGCATGTGACTTCGTGTGTGGGAGCTGTAGCGGAAGCTATGAGCTAAAGACCTTTCGGCGGAAACCTGCGAAAAGGCTTATTGACGGCGCGTATGGCGCGCTTGTTTCGCGCCTCCGATGCGGTTCGCCACCAACCCTTATGCTCTTGGAGCGGAGTTCCGACTGGAATATCGCCGGACTTACCGCAATACACCCACAGTTCCTCACTCCTGAAATAGTAGAGGAACGTAAACCGTTGTCTTTGACCGCGCGCCGTGCAGGATGGGTCGGATGCAACATAAGGCTCGATCTAATGGGAAGCGATGCGGAAATTGAGATCATCAAAGGTGGCGTTTTGCGTCCCCGCGAATCAGTCCGTGAGCAATTCCAAAGGTTCAATCGGCTGCGCGAAGTTCCAATCGAGCGCCGTAGCTGGACGACGCTAACGCTCTCCGTTCTGCGTGCTTTACACAGGCCGGAGTTTTCTCTCGCTGAAGTCTACGACAGAGAGCGCTTTTTCTCTTCGGTATACCCTAATAATCAAAATGTACGCGCTAAAGTCAGACAGCAGTTGCAGGTTCTGCGCGACTTGGGATACCTGAAATTCTGTGGGGCGGGAACTTACCGACTGCTGCTGTGAATAACTCGCAAAATAAGCCGCCCAGGGAGGTGCCGCGATGAAGGAAGTTCGATGTCCGCAGTGTGGAGGCGGTTCTCTCCTGCACTATACCGATGCATACGTCCTTCGAAGGCCCTTAATCAACGACGAGGGACATTTGGAACTCGTGGACGAACGGACCAATGAGTACGACGATAACTTCTTCGACTGCGATGACTGCGGATATCGGACCACGGACGATGAACTGCTTCTCTCCGTCAAAGGCGAAAGTACGAGAGACTCGAGCTGACCCCGTTTTCTTTTCGCGGTGCGGGGTTTAAAAACCTAGAGGTACAGATGGGCGGCATCGGCGGCAACGGGCGCGATAGGGAGACCCTTAATATCTTAGAGCGTCATGTGGAAATTCGCCATTGGGTTTGCGCGCCATAAATTCCCATTTCGATTACTGCACCACAACACACCAAAGAGGTGCTGAGGCCAAGTAGAAATCGGGCACATTTATTCTTGGGGACGATTCAGCTTCTCAGCATCTCTGAAGCTGGAGCATGCCTAAACATCTCAATTGCTGGCGCAGAGTCAGCCTTGTGCGGAAGCAAGTTCCACTTCGGCCAGGGACTCTTCGTAGGGGGCGCGAAGGACGCCGCGTTCGGTGACGATGGCGGTGACGTATTTGGCCGGTGTCACGTCGAAGGCGGGGTTTTCGATGCCGACTCCGTGGGGGGTGAGCTGTTTGCCGGCGTGGTGGGTGACCTCGATGGCGGCGCGCTGCTCGATGGGGATGTCGTCGCCGTGGGCGGTGGCGAGATCGATGGTCGACCAGGGGGCGGCGACGTAGAAGGGGATGCCGTGTTCCCTGGCGAGAATGGCGACGTTGTAGGTGCCGATCTTGTTGGCGACGTCTCCGTTGGCGGCGATGCGGTCGGCGCCAACGATGACGGCCTGGATTTTGCCCTGGCGCATGAGGCTGGCGGCCATGTTGTCGCAGAGGACGGTGGTGGGGATGCCGTCGTGCATGAGCTCCCAGGCGGTGAGGCGCGCGCCCTGGAGGAATGGGCGGGTTTCGTCGGCGTAGACGTGAAGCTCATGGCCGCGCTCGATGGCGGCGCGGATGACGCCGAGGGCGCTGCCGTAGCCGCAGGTGGCGAGGGCTCCGGCGTTGCAGTGGGTGAGCACCGAGCCGGAGCGGGGCATAAGGCTCGCGCCGTGCGCGCCCATGGTGCGGCAGGCGGCGATGTCTTCGTCATACATCTTGCAGGCTTCGTTGATGAGGCCTTCGCGGATGGCGTCGAGGTTGGGGCTTTCGGCTCTGAGGGCGGTGTAGCGCCGGCGCATGCGCTCGATGCCCCAGAATAGATTGACTGCGGTCGGGCGGGTGGCGGCGAGGGTCTTCGCGATGGTGTCGAGATCGGCGTCGAGCGCGGCGAGGGTGGTTGCCGGGCTTTTCTGGATGCCGATGGCCACGCCCATGGCGGCGCTGACGCCGATGGCGGGTGCTCCGCGAACGACCATGGTGGTGATGACGTCGGCAACTTCGTTATAGGTGGCGGCGAGGACGTAGGTTTCTTCGAGCGGGAGTTTGGTCTGGTCGAGGAAGCGGACGCCGGCGGCGGTCCATTCGAGTGTGGGAATCATTAGAGCTTTAGTTTATCGCAGGGCCGGGGGCGCGGAGCGGGGATTGGCCGGGTGGGAGGTATGATGGGGCACCATGGCTACGCGTGACGATGTTCGCCTGAACGAGATGTCGAAGCTTGCCGACCTGGGGAAGCTTCCCCTGGCGGTTTGCGCGGGGGCGGTGGTGAATGTGCTGTTCACGATCCTGGTGACGCGGCTGGTGCGGCACTCGTATCTGCCGATTTCCCTGCCGGTCTGGGTGTTGCTGGTGCTGGGGGTGAACCTGTTGCCGGTGGTGCTGCTGAGGGTGTTCACGCTGAGGCCGGGGGCAAGCTACCGGCCGGTGCGGGAGATGAGCTTTGTTGGCGATCAGCATAAATTTCCGTTGTGGGTCTATCTGCTGGCGTCGTTGAATATGGCGGTGTGGGTCTCGGTTGCGTGGGAAGTTTTTGGGCGGCCGGACAATGCCGGAACGCACCTGATGCTGATTGCGGCGGCGCTGCTGGTGACGGCTTATCCGGCCTGGATTCGGATGGCGGGCCGCTGAGGGAATGCCGAACGCTGTCAGTTTTTTATGGAATGCGACGCGGGGGCATAGGCTTCGTCCCTGGCGGAGCGAGTACATCAAGTGGCGGATTGAGACCTACTCCGGGATGAAGGCGGAGACGATGACGGCTGGGGATGTTGTCCGCTTTACGTGGAGAGAGAAGCGGGCGCTCATGAGGTTCCTGCTTTGGACGGGGAAGCTGTCTGACGATGCGAAGCCGTAGAGGCGGGGTCGATCTCGTCGCTTGAGTGGAGCTGGGGGCGAGTGGGAAGCCGGGCGAGTGGGTCCGTTGGGAGCCGCGACACTCTTTGCCGCGGCGTGTTTCAATCGCAACTATGAAGGTTTTGCAAGATGGGTTGGGTTTTGCCTTGTTGCTGGGGTGCTGCTGCGTGGCCGGGCTGGCGCAGGATGCGGCGGCGCCGGCGCCCACCCTGCCGCCGGCGCCAGCCGGTACCGTGCCCGACGCGCAGAGCGGGGCGGACTCGACGACGATCCGGGTGACTTCGAACATCGTGCTGGTGCCGACGCTGGTCGAGAAGAAAGACGGCGACGTGCTGTATGGCCTGACGCAGAAGGATTTCATCGTCGAGGATAACGGCGTTCCGCAGAAGGTGCATGTGGACGACGACCTGGATTCGCAGCCGGTGTCGATCGTGGTGGCCGTCGAGAAGGGCGGGACGAGCCTGTTGCAGTTTCAGAAGATCGCCAAGCTGGGGCCTCTGCTTGACCTTTTCCTGGGGGATGGGTTTGGGGCGGCGGCGCTGGTGACCTTCGACAGTCATCCGAGGCTGGTGGAGGATTTCACCTCGAAGACCAATGCGATCAACTACGACTTGAAGCAGATGGAGCCGGGCGACGGGGGCGCGGCCATCCTGGATACGGTGCGGTTCTCGGTCGATTTGCTGGAGCAGCAACCGGCGGAGCGGCGACGCATCCTGCTGCTGGTGAGCGAGTCGCGCGACCATGGCAGCCAGAAGACAAAGGCGCAGGACCTGGTGGAGCGGATCGGGACGAGCAATACGCTGGTGCTAGCGCTGACTTATTCAGCCTCGGGCGCCGAGTTTCTCAACGATGTGAAGGGCGGGGGCAGTGTGGGACCGACGATGAACTTCATGACTCCGCTGATGATGGCAATCGCCGCGGTCCATAAGAACGTCGCGAAGCAGCTGGCGGTGATGAGCGGCGGCGAATATGCGCCGTTCGTCAAGGAGCATGGCTTTGAGCTGCGGGTGGAAGAGGTGGCGAAGCACGCGCGCAACCGGTACATGCTGAGCTTCCAGCCGACCAACAACGCTGCCGGGTATCACACTCTCAATGTGAAGCTGTCGCAGGACTACGGGGTGAAGCTGGTGGCGCGATCGAGCTACTGGGCGGGGAGCGATGCGGCGGCGGCGACGCCTTGATTTTGGATGGCCCAGGTTGATTTCCGATAGTTTCGCGCGATCTGCGCCGGCCTTTGGCGGTGGATCAGTTCCACGGTGGGTCAGTTCTACGGTTCGACGGATTTCGCGGAGAGGATCCGCCGCGGCGAGCACAGAAAACACGGAGGCGCAGAGAAGAGGCTGATCCGATGCCTGGTTTTTCTTTCAAGGACCGGCGCATGAGGCGCATGAATCGATGAGGCAGGCTGGTTCGATCGGTGTCGCCCTTGCATCCAAACGACGGGCGCCAGGCGCCCAGAGAAACGAGGAGCAAGCATGAGTGAGACGGTCCAGTTGATAGCGAAGGACGGGTTTGCGCTGGATGGATACGTGGCGCGGCCAGAGGGTGAGCCGATTGGGGGGTTGGTGATCATCCAGGAGATTTTCGGGGTGAACCCGAGCATTCAGTCGGTGGCCGATTCGTACGCGAAGGACGGATTCCTGGCGGTCGCCCCGGCGATCTTCGATCGAATTGCGAAGCATGTGCAACTGGGCTACGAAGGCGACGACATGAAGAAAGCTTTTGAGCTGTACGGGAAGGTGAAACCCGCCGAGGGACTTCCCGAGAAGGCACTGGAGGATGTCGGGGCGGCGATCGCCTATCTGAAAGAAAAGCTGGGACCGGGCAAGAAGGTGGGTACGGTCGGGTTCTGCTTTGGAGGTCTGCTGTCATGGCTGAGCGCGACGCAGCTCAACCCCGACGCAGCAGTAGGCTATTATGCGGGCGGCATCGGTCAATTTGCGGAAGGAACGCCGAAGGCTCCGGTGCTTCTTCACTTTGGGCGCAAGGACGATCACATTGGCGCGGACCAGGTGGAGAAGGTGCATACGCTGCATCCCGAGGTGGAGATCTGCTGGTACGACGATTCGGGGCACGCCTTCGCGAATTTTGCGCGGGCCAGTTATGTTCCGGAGGCGGCCAAGCTGGCCCGGGAGCGGTCCCTGGCGTTCTTGAAGAAAAATCTGGCCTGAAGCGGGAGGTTATCTCCTTTGCGAGTCGAGCGGTTGCCGGAGCGCATCTAGGATAGAACGCAAAGCTCAGGGCAAAATCATCAGAGCGGCAGGGTGGGGTAGCTGCCGGGACCTGCAAAGCCGACCGCGTAGTCTAAAACGGCAACGTAGTCTAAAACGGCAACAAAGAGGAGAACCCGAGCACAGATGGCAGCGGCTGCGGCAGTCAACCCGGCAGAGCAGGCGCAGTGGCGGCCGAGAGTGAATCCGTGGATCATTGCGGCAACGGTGGCGCTGGCAGCTTTTATGGAGGTGCTGGACACCTCGATCGCGAACGTGGCGCTGCCGCATATCGCGGGCAGCCTGGGCGCGAGCGAAGATCAAAGCACCTGGGTGTTGACTGCGTACCTAGTGGCCAATGCGATCGTGCTGCCGATGGGTGGTTGGGCGTCGAGCGTCATCGGGCGCAAAAACTTTTTCATGACCTGCATCGTGATTTTCACGATCAGTTCTTTTCTTTGCGGGATTGCCTCGAGCCTGGGGCTGCTGCTGCTCTTTCGAGTCTTCCAGGGAGCGGGCGGCGGCGGATTGCAACCAATGGCGCAGGCGATCATGGCGGACTCGTTTGAGCCCTCGAAGCGAGGAATGGCGTTTGCGCTCTACGGGATTGTCGCGGTGCTGGCCCCGTCGATCGGGCCGGCGCTGGGCGGATGGATCACGGACAACTACAGCTGGCATTGGATCTTCTATATCAATATTCCGGTTGGGATACTGGCGTTTTTTCTGACCAGCCGGCTCGTGGAAGATCCACCTTTTGCAAAATCCGATCGAAACAACCTCTACAAGCTGGATTATGTCGGGCTGGGCTTCCTGGTGGTTGCGATGGGCGCGCTACAGATCGGCCTGGATAAAGGCGAGGAGAACGACTGGTTCGGTTCGAATTTCATTCGCGTGTGCGGCATCGCCTTTGCGATCGGATTTGCCGGGCTGATGATCTGGGAGTGGTACAAGAAAGACCCGCTGATCGACATTCGCCTGTTCAAGTTTAAGAACTTCGCGGTGTGCTGCTTTCTGATGTTGCTGACCGGCGGCTTTCTGAACGCGACGACCGTTCTGCAGCCTCAGTTCCTACAGCAGACGATTGGCTATACGGCGACGAACGCCGGGTTTTCTCTGACGCTGGGCGGCGTCAGCCTGCTTCTCATGGTGGGTATCGCCGGCCAGATGGTGGGGAGGTTTGCGGCTCGCAACGTGATCATCCTGGGCTTTATCCTGTTCACCATCGGGTACTACATCTCGGCAACGCATCTCAACGTGGCAATCAGCTTTAACACGGCACAGGTTTTGCGGGTGGCGCAGGTGGTCGGTATCCCCTTCGTGTTTATCGCGGTGACGACGGCGGCTTATTTCGGGATTCCGTCGGAGAAGAACAACCAGGTGTCGGGGTTGATCAACTTTTCCAGGAACATCGGGGGGAGCATTCTTATCTCCGTCACGAACGCGATCGTGACGGAGAGCGGACTCTGGCATCAGAACCAGATGCGGAAGTATCTGACGCCTACCGATCCTTATTTTCATAACCGTGTGAACGCGTTGAAGGACCTCTTCACGACCTCGGCGGGCAAGGGCAATGCCGAGGCGCTGGCGCAGGGGCAAATCTATACTCAGCTCAATCAGCAGGCGACAACACTGGCATACGTGGATGTCTTCTGGATTCTTTGCGCGGCGGCCATTGTAATGATCGGGCTGACCTTTTTGCTGGACAAGAACGATCCGAAAGCACATAAGGGTCATGTGATGATGGAGTAGGACGGGGACTGCAGGCAGATGCGGCGGGAGACCAGGTTGGGTCGAAAAGCGTTACCAGGGTGCATACGGGCGAGCGTTGCGTGGCTGGTGCTGTTGGCGCTGGCGCTGCCGGGATATGCGTCGGTTCGCGGGCTCTGCTGTGCGCCTGAAGGTGTGCAAGATCGTCCCGATTGCTGCTCCGCTTCGATTGGAGATTCCGGCAACATGCCGGGGATGGAATCGTCCGCGACGCGCTCTACTGCGGCGCTTTCGACGGCGGCCAACGCCGGCTCAGGTCTTCGCGTGATCGCCGAGTGTGCGCCCGTGCCCGCGGCTGAAGGGCCGGAGTCTGTGGTGCAAGGCGAGCGGTTTTTGAACCAGAAGCTTTTGCCGGCGCGGGGTAACGTATTCGGTCCTGGCTGGAATCGGGAAGCTGAAGTTCGTTCCGGACGGCCTTTGAGTTCTTCCAACATGGATCGTACGCCTCCCGGCGGTTCCTCCTTCGATCCACTTTCTATCGCATTACGAATCTGATTTCTCTCTTCGCCGATTGATGCCGCTGCCGGCCAGTTGCCGGGCCGCGCGGTTTTTTGTCATGTTTTCCGAGCGATGGAGTGGGAATGCGGTTCGATAGAGTTTTTCCTTTCGCGGCAAAGTGGTTTTTGTGTTTTGCGGTGAGCGCCGCTGCTCAACAAGGTTCCGACGCGGCGAAGCCTAGCCAGATGAAGATGCCGATGAATGGCCAGATGAAGATGGACATGCCCGGGATGGCGATGGCCGGTGGCGACTTTCTGCAGACGATCCTGCTGCATACGACATCGGGGACGAGCGGGGAGCCGAACTCGACGCCGGCGCCGATGCTGATGAGGATGGCGGGAAGCTGGAAGTTGATGTTTCACGGCAACGGCTTTGTGGTGGATGAGCAGCAGACGAGTGCGCGGGGCGGGGACAAGTTTTTTTCGACCAACTGGATCATGCCGATGGCACAGCGGGAGTTGGGGCCGGGGCACTTGACGCTGCGGGCGATGCTCAGCCTGGAGCCGGCGACGGTGACGGGGCGGCAGTATCCGCTGCTCTTCCAGCAGGGGGAGACGGCTTATGGCAAGCCGATCGTGGATGGGCAGCATCCGCATGATTTTTTTATGGAACTGGGGGTGCTGTACGACTGGCATGTGGCGGAGAAGACGCTGTTGTCGCTGTATGTCGCGCCGGTGGGCGACCCGGCGATCGGGCCGACGGCGTATCCGCACCGGGCTTCGGCGGGGGAGAACCCGGTGGCGGCGCTGGGCCATCACCAGGAGGACTCGACGCATATTTCGGACGATGTGGTGACGGCCGGGCTGGCGAGCGGGATTTTTCGGCTGGAGGCGAGCGGCTTTCACGGGCGGGAGCCGAATGAGCATCGTTGGGAGATCCAGCAGGGGACGATCGATTCGTGGTCGGCGCGGCTGACGGTGCAGCCGGGGAAGAACTGGAGCGGGCAGTATTCGTTTGCGCAGCTGCATAGCCTGGAGGCGCTCTACCCGACGGAGAACCAGCAGCGGATGACGGCTTCGGCGATGTACAACAGGCCGCTGCAGGAAGGGAACTGGGCGAGCACGGCGGTCTGGGGGCGGACCCGTTCGATGCAGAGCGGCGCGATCTTTAACAGCTATCTGCTGGAGTCGACGTGGCAGTTCCGGCAGAGGAATTATGCCTGGACGCGGATCGAAAACACGGACCGGTCGAATGAGTTGCTGGCCGGAGAGAATCCGCTGCCGGCGGCCTTTCAGGAGACTCCGGTTGGGCGGGTGCAGGCGTATACGTTTGGCTATGACCGGGAGGTGGGGAGGTTGCCGCATGTTGGCGTGGCTGTCGGGGCGCAGGTGACGGCTTACGGGGTGCCGGGCGCGCTGCGGCCGGCTTATGGAAGCGACCCGGCGGGGGTTGCGGTATTTTTGCGGTTGCGGCCGGTGGGTGGGAACAATCCCTGAAGATATGCAGCAAATCGGGGTGCTGAACCGGGGCGGCGGGGGTAAGTTCGCGAGGGTGCCTGAGGCCGGGACGCTTTGTGAATGCACCGAATCTGCGCTTTTCACATCCAAAAGAGGTGGCTTCCGTCGCTAGCTCTCTTCAAACTTCTGAGGATTCTGCAGGCGCTTCCTTGCCTTTGGGCGATGACTTGACGCCGTATCCGCGGCTGATCGCGATTTTTCTATGCGGGACGCTCGCCTTCCTCGACCTGTACTGCACCCAGCCTTTACTGCCGCTGCTATCGCGGGTGTTTCGCGCCTCGGAGACGCGGGTGGGATTGACGATCAGCGCCTCGACGCTAGGGGTGGCTATGGCGGCGGCGCTGCTGGCGGTCTTTGCCGAGCGGGTGGATCGCAAACGGACGATCGTGGTCTCGATGCTCGCGCTGGGTGTATGCACGATGATGACGGGAACGGCGACCGGCCTGCCGGCGCTGGCGGCGTGGCGGTTGCTGCAGGGGCTGGTAACTCCGGGAATTTTTATTATCACGATCGCGTATGTGACCGAGGAGTGGCCGGCGGAGCTGGTGCCCCGGGCGATGAGTATTTATGTTGCGGGAACGGTTTTTGGCGGGTTTCTGGGCCGGGTAACCGGCGGGATGATGGGGGAGCGCTGGGGATGGCGGTCGCCGTTTGTGGCGCTGGGCGCGCTGGGCCTGATCGGCGCACTGGCGGTGAGCCAGCTGCTGCGGCCGGGCGCCTACCGGGCGCCGGGGCGGGCGCGCGCGACGACGATGCTAGCACCGATGTGGGCCAACCTGCGGAACCCTCGATTGCTGGCGACCTTTGGCATCGGGTTTTGCATGCTGTTTACGCTGGTTTCTATCTTCAGCTACATCACTTTTCAACTATCGGCGCCGCCCTTCCGGCTGACGACCGAGCAGCTGAGCTGGCTTTTCTCCGTGTATCTGCTGGGGCTTTTTGCGACGCTTGCGGCGGGCAAGGTGCTGGCCAGGGTTGGTCTGCGGCATGGCATGCTGGCGGCAATCGGCTTGTCGTTCGGGGGGGTGCTGGTGACGCTTTTCTCCCACCTCTGGCTGGTGGGCGCCGGCCTGGCTATGACGGGCTCGGGAGTGTTCATCGCGCAGACCTGCGCCAACAGCTTTCTGCGCGATGCTGCCCCGACGGGTACGCGGGTTTCAGCGGCGGGTATGTATATCTGCTGTTACTACGTGGGCGGAACGGTTGGAGGGACGCTGCCTGGGGTGGCGTGGCGGTATGCCGGATGGCTTGGGTGCGCGGCGATGACCTGCTTTTTCCTGGTGGTTGCGGCGGGATTGGCGTTTTTTGGGTGGAGGATTCGCCCGGCGTCGCCGGATCCGATTCGGCTCTAGATTGACAATGGCGCCCGTGCTTCTGAGACGCAATGCGAGTCACGGCAAAGGAGGCGCCGCTGCCCATCGTTGCTGCCGGGAGTCGGCGGCCGGGAATCAGCAGTCGGAAATCAGGGGCCGGGAATCAGGGGCCGGGAGTCAGCGGCCGGGCGTCAGCGGGAAGGATTCGACCCAGGCGCGGTGGATCATCATGGTTTTTTCTTCGGGAGTGGGTTCGCGGAGCTCGCCGGTGTTGGGGTCGGGAGCTTTCAGCTCGGAGACGCGGGTGCAGATGGCGTCGAGGGTGGCGCTCCAGCGCTCGAGCTGCTGGTCGCGATAGTCGGTTAGCGGATCGAGATTCATCATGGTGCTCAACATGTGAAATTATGCCAGATTCGGGGGTTGGGCGAGTAGCCCTTCGCTGAAAAGACGTTGGAAAACGGGGGGAAGCTTCAGCGGTTTGCCGTGTGCTTCGGGGAAATATCCCGTAATGGCGCCGGCCGGGAATTCGGCGGTTCGCTGGCCCGGCGATTGCCCCAGAAACGCCCGCCATGGTAGGCTTTAGCAGACACTTAGAGTGGACTTAAGAAGAAAACGTAGAGAGGTAACGCACCACCGTGCTGGCTGCAGAGAAAAAAACCGAAGTGATCACCCGCTTTCGCGCCCATGACTCCGACACCGGAAGTCCGCAAGTGCAGATCGCGATCCTCAGCGAACGAATTGGCGAATTGACCGAGCATTTCAAGACTCACAAGAAGGACCATGCCTCCCGGCGTGGCCTGTTGATGCTGGTGAGCAAGCGCCGCCGTCTGCTTGACTACCTGAAGACGACCGACACGGACCTGTACCGGGACGTGATCGGCAAGCTGGGCATTCGCAAGTAAGCGATACACTTGTCCCCCAAATTACAGCGTAAGAGTGGTTGGGAGCATCCAGCCGATGAGTCGGCGAACAGACCTCCGAAGGCGGCGGGCCATATGGCTTTGCTGCCTTTTTGCCTTTGGGCGCGCCCACTCGCCGCTGACGTAACCGCAACAGAACGAGAGATGAGGAATTTATGAAACACGACGTGACCGTCGAGCTTGCCGGTGGCAAGCAGCTGCATTTTGAAACTGGCCGGATGGCCAAGCAGGCCTCCGGGGCCGCACTCGTCACCCAGGGTGACTCGGTAGTGCTGGCGACCGCGGTGGCTTCTCCCGATCCCCGCGAGGGTATCGATTTCTTCCCGCTTACCGTGGATTATCGTGAATATGCGTATGCCGGCGGGCGGATACCGGGCGGATTTATCAAGCGGGAGGGGCGGCCGAGCGAGCGCGAAGTGCTGACCTGCCGCCAGATCGATCGCCCGATCCGGCCGCTGTTTCCCGAGGGATTCCGTAACGAGACGCAGGTGATTGCGCTGGTGTTTTCGGCGGACAAGGAAAACGATCCGGACATTATCGGGATCAATGCCGCGAGCGCGGCGCTGGCGTTGTCGGACATTCCTTTTCACGGCCCGGTGGGTGCGGTGCGCGTCGGCCATGTGAATGGCGAGTTTGTGGTGAACCCGTCTTACGCGGAGCGCGAGACCAGCACGCTGAACATCACGATCGTCGGCACCGAACATGGCATCGTGATGGTCGAGAGCGGCGCAAAGGAAGTGAGTGAAGAGCTGGTGGCCGATGCCATCGATTTTGCCCACACCGAGATCAAGAAGATCGTTGCGGCGATCAACCGGCTGGTGAGCCTGGCCGGCAAGCCGAAGCGCACGGTGACTGCGCCGGAGTTTGATCACGAATACTTTGCGGCGCTCAAGGCGAAGATCAGCGACCGTCTGAAGGACGCGCTGGACACCAAGGCGCACGGCAAGTTCGAGAGCTACGCGCTGATCAAGCAGATCAAGGATGAGTTGGCCAAGGACCTTCCGGCCGATGAGCCGGACGCGAAGAAGAAGCTGGGCAAGTATTACGAAGCGCTGCGCGAGGAGATCTTCCGCCAGCAGGTGACCAAGGACCGCATTCGTCCGGACCGCCGGGCGTTCGACGAGATCCGCGCGATCTCGATCGAGACCAGCGTGCTTCCGCGTACCCATGGTTCGGCGCTGTTTACCCGCGGCGAGACCCAGGCTCTGGTGACGACGACGCTGGGCACGAACGACGATTCGCAGCGGCTGGAGAGCTTCCAGGGCGAGCAGAAGAAGCGCTTCATGCTGCACTACAACTTTCCACCTTTTTCGGTTGGCGAAACCGGCCGTATGACGGGCGTCGGCCGTCGCGAGATCGGTCACGGAGCGCTGGCGGAGCGCGCGATTTCTGCCGTGCTGCCCACCGAGGCTGAATCTCCCTACGCCATTCGGATTGTCTCCGACATTCTGGAGTCCAACGGGTCTTCGTCGATGGCTTCGGTCTGCGGCGCGAGCCTGTCGCTGATGGATGCCGGTATTCCGATCAAGGCTGCGGTTGCCGGTGTAGCGATGGGCCTGGTGAAGGAAGACGAGAGCTACGCCATTCTAAGCGATATCGCCGGAGCGGAAGATCACTACGGCGATATGGATTTCAAGGTGGCCGGAACGCGCGCGGGTATTACCGCGCTGCAGATGGACATCAAGATCAGCGGGATCACCTCGCAGATCATGCGCGAGGCGCTTGAACAGGCGCGCCGCGGACGACTCTTCCTGCTGGATACGATGGATGCGCACCTGGCGGCGCCGCGTACCGAGAAGTCGCAGCATGCACCGCAGATCCGCACACTGCAGATTCCTGTGGACAAGATCCGCGACCTGATCGGGCCGGGCGGCAAGGTGATTCGCGGAATCATCGAGCAGACCGGCGTGAAGATCGATGTCGAGGACACGGGCCGCGTGAATGTGGCTTCGAGCGATGCGGTCGGATTGGCCAAGGCGCTCGAGATCATCGGCAACCTGACGGCGGTTCCCGAGGTAGGCAAGACGTATCTGGGCAAGGTGGTTCGGCTGGCCGAGTTTGGCGCGTTCATTGAGCTCTTCCCGGGTACTGACGGCTTGCTGCACATCAGCGAGATCGCCGAGCACCGCGTGAAGGAAGTGAAGGACGAGTTGAACGAAGGCGACCAGGTGCTGGTTCGCGTTCTGGGTATCGAAGGCAACCGGATCAAGCTATCGCGCAAGGCGCTCTTGAAGGAACAGCGCCAGAAGCTGGGCCTGCCGGAGCCGGGTGTGGTCTCTGACATGGAGGGTAGTTCTTCTCCGTCACCGAGATCGCACGGCGGGAATGGCGGAGGCAGCCATGCTCCGGCGGAGCGGCAGCCGAGCTCGAATGCCAGCACGATCACGATCGAGGGCGGGGACGACTTTGACGAAGCCGAGGGTGGCGACGACTTCGAAGGGGACGACGAGCCGAACTTCAACCGTGTGGATGGAGCACCGGTGCCGGCAACTGCGGGCGCACCTGCCGGTGGCGGATCGGCATCGGGCGCAGGACCTGCCGGCCAACGGCGCCGTCGCCGCCGCACCGGCGGTGGTGGACGCGGCCGCGTCCCCGGCGGACCGGGACCGGGCAATCGCGGACCTCGGTAGCTGTAATTCGCAAGAGGTAAACTGCTGGGCCGCGTGTCATGCGCGGCCCTCGTTTTTTGAGCAGCGGGTCTTGGTGACCGGTACGGGGAGACCTTAAAGCCGACCGAGTCTGGAAAGGCATTCGATGAGGTCGCGGCAGGGGCTTACGTTTGCTTTTCTGGGGTTGATCTGGGGATCAGAATGGCTTGTGACCCGAGCCATCGATCAGCCTTTGCTGGGCGCCCTGGGCCTTCGCTATGGGATTGCCGCGCTGGCACTGCTGGGAGTGATTGCCTTTCGCCGGACGGGCCCGATCGCTGCGCGTACCTCAGTTCTCTCTGCGCTTACCGGTGTGACGATGCTGACCGTGCCGGCGATCTTGACGGTGTGGGCATCGAGGCGCATTTCCGCCGGTTTGCTGGTGGTGGTGCTGTCGATGACTCCGCTCATCGCGGCCTTGATCGAGGGGCGCGCTACGGGGCGGGTGCTGGCGGCGTCGGTGGGAGGGATTGGGTCTGTTGCCCTGCTGGCCGGTCCGGGGCTCTCTTTCAGGGCGACTCAATGGGCCGGAGGAGTGGCAGTCCTGTTCGCCGCCACTCTGATTGCCGGATCGATGGTTGCGCTGAAGCGGCAGATGTCCCAGGGAGACTTCTTGCTGGTTGCTGCGATCCAACTCGGGGCCGGAGCGGCCGGAGCGCTGCTGGCGAGCGCGGCATTGGAGGGTCGGTCGGCCGTTGGGTGGGGGCCCGAAGTGCTGGGACTGGAGACAGGATTGGGGTTGACCGCGAATGCCCTGGCTTTTCCGCTTTACTATTGGCTGCTTCAGAGCAGGAGAAGTTTCGAGGTTGCATCGTCGCAGTGGCTGGTCATGGTTATCGGAATTGGCGAGAGTCTTTTTTTCGTCCACGCATGGCCGTCATGGAGGCTGGCTGCCGGTACTGTGGCAGCACTGGCGTGCGTCCGGCTGCTGTGGCAGGCGGGGATGAGCGACGACGCCCCGGTAACCATCCAGATAACACTTCCACCTTCTGCGACTTAAACGCATCTGACCGCTCGGGTAATATAGCTGCATGAGTGCCTCGATGTACATCGTCGTGGAAGGCGAAGATCCCGGCTTCGACATCTTCGTCAATGGCCGTACGCTGGCGCGCAATGAGGACGCCCTGGAGAAACTGGCAGAGAGGGTTGGGGTCAAACCGCTGCTGGAGTTTTTCTCGGCCGACCAGAATTCGATGGCGGTGCTGCTGGATGAGGGCGCGGGTGATCCGGAGTGGGCGAAGACTTTGCCGCCGCCGCAGTGGTTTTCTCCCGAGGACGGGCTGGATACGATTTCAACGCTGATCGAGCATCTGCAAGGAGCACCCGCAGCCCTGGGGAGCGATACGGCGACTGCGCTCCGGGAACTGGAAGAGTTTCAGCGGGTGCTGCGCAAGACGGCGATGCGGAGTTTGAAGTGGCAACTGGCGGTCAGTTGGCGGTGAGTAACACTCACAAATAAACCGGTGTTTCCGTATGCAGAACCCGCTCTGCATCTTGTCGGGTGTCGCCCCGCCTGCGACGCGCCTTTGTTTTTTTTTGCGGCGGGAGGTTGGAGTTGCGGCTCCCACTCAAGCTGAAGTGCGGATTGAATGGGGCACCCGGCGATGGTTTCGCATGCCCAACGCCGATTGTTTCGGATTCCCAAGTGGTGAATTGCCGGGTGCCCTGGTGGCCATTATCGAGGGCGGCCATCAGGGCACCCGATCGGCGGTCTATGCTTTCCAGGCGTCGAGCAGTTTGCGCAGCAGGACGATCTGGCCGAGGTGATAGCTGGTGTGGTCGGCGGCCAAGAGGATCTCGCGCAGGACGGTCTGGCCGTCGCCCCAAGGGATGGTCGAGTACATGTTTTCGGCGGGATCCATGATCATCTTTTCGAAGGCGGCGAGGTCTGCGTGGAGGGCCCGCAGGGTTGCGTCCCATGCATCTTCGTTGGGCGGCTGCTCGTCGCGAGGCCAGTATTCGCCGGGCCATTTGGGCGAGAGATACTTGGGATCGGTGCAGAAGAGCAGCAGGTCGTGCAGTGTAAAGTTGATGTGCCAGAGCAGCTGCCAGGCATTATAGGGTGCGCCTTCGGGTTTTGCGGCGCGGCGGTCCGCGGGGAAATCGGCGAGGGCGGATTTGACGTCGGCGTGAGCGCTTCCTCCGCGGACTAACTCGACCAGCTGCTCGCGGAGTTCGCGATTATCGATTGCCATGATTCTGATCTCCTGATCGTAAGATGCGGCGGGTCAAGTCATTCGCTCCGTGCCCATGGCTGAAACGCGGATGCTTCGCGCTGCCCAGGGTGACGAAGTTTTTGGGAAGTCCAGGACGCAGAGCATTTTCGCGATCCTGTGGCGGGTTCCAGCGACTGTCATGTTGGTCTTTTCCACTAGGAAAGGCCAGCCGCGCGTCTTTCTTCGGACCCCGCCTATTGCGAGATGCTCCAGTCTTTCCCTACACGGCGGCGACCATGGCTTCGCGTTTTGGAGCGCCGAAGACGTTGCCGAGGCGGCGGATCTGGGCGCCGACTCCGCGGAGTTTGTCTTCGATGTGCTCGTAGCCGCGATCCATGTGATAGACGCGATCGAGGATGGACTCGCCGTCGGCGACCATGGCCGCAAGAACCAGCGATGCCGAGGCGCGGAGATCGGAGCACATGACTGCTGCAGCGGAGAGCGGCGTCTTGCCTCGGACTGTGGCGGTGCGGCCCTCGACGCGGATGTCGGCGCCCATGCGGACGAGTTCCTGAATGTGCATGAAGCGGTTCTCGAAGATGTTTTCGGTGATGAGCGAGGCGCCTTCGGCCTGGGTGGCGAGCGCCATGTACTGGGCCTGCATGTCGGTCGGGAAGCCGGGGTATTCCTCGGTGGCGATGTCGACGGCCTTGAGCTTGCCTTCGCTGCGAACGCGAAGCGAATCGGGGCTAATGATGTCGATGCGAGCGCCGGCCTCGGTGAGGCGGGCGATGACGGCGCCGAGATGCGCGGGGTTGCAGTTGGCGACGCAGAGATCGCCGCCGGTGATGGCGCCGGCGACGAGAAAGGTTCCCGCCTCGATGCGGTCGGGGTTGATGCGATGGCGGGCGCCGTGAAGCTTGTCGACGCCCTGGACGCGAATGGTCGAGGTGCCTGCGCCTTGGATCTTGGCTCCCATGGCGGTGAGCAGGGCGGCGAGGTCGGTGACTTCAGGTTCGCGGGCGCAGTTTTCAAACAGCGTTTCACCGTCGGCGAGCACGGCGGCCATGAGCAGGTCTTCGGTGCCGGTGACGGTGATCTTGTCGAAGACGATATGCGCGCCCTTGAGGCGTTCGGCACGTGCTTCGATGTAGCCGTGTTCGTAGCTGATCACCGCGCCCATGCTCTCGAGGCCCTTGATGTGGAGATCGATGGGACGGCCGCCGATGGCGCAGCCGCCGGGCATGGCGACGCGGGCGAGGCCGGTGCGGGCGACGAGCGGCCCTAGAACCAGCGAGGAAGCGCGCATCGTCTTGACGATCTCGTATTTGGCCGTGGGATCGGAGAGGATGCGGCAAGAGATGGTGGTGCGATGCTGGGCGCGGCCGTAGCCGAGCTCGACCTCGGCGCCCATCGAGACGAGGAGCTTGCGCTCCGTCTCGATGTCCTGGACCTGGGGAACGTTTTCGAGGATCACTTCTTCGCCGGTGAGGATGGCGGCTGCCATGCAGGGAAGGGCGGAGTTTTTAGCGCCGCTGACGCGGATGGTGCCGAGCAGCGGATTGCCGCCGCGAACTACAAATTTATCCATAATCAGGCCTGAGTCTTTCCCATCAAATTTTACTTTACATCGGGTTGGCGGCCAGATGGGTAGCGCCAGGCAAGGCGCATCGTGAAAAAGTAAGGAACTGCGGATCAATCTGTCTCTCCGCATGCGAGGCGTGCTCTGGATCTTGCACTTACGCTGCTATCCAGATCGATGACGCTGGACGTCGCCTTCTTTCGACGCAACTTTCCAAGGTTTGCTGGTGAAGACGTTCTCCTGGAGCGCCGTCGAACATGATCGCGAGATAAAACCGTTCGTCAGGTCGCGCGATAAGGCCTTGCGTTAGACTGACAGACGCGAGGTGTCTCATTCTAAAGCTGAAGCGAATACCGTCTGCCATCTACAGCCTCTCCTTCCAGGTCTCGCTGGTTGCCATCCTGACGGTGGCACCCTTTCACCGTGTTTTCGCCGCGAAGGACCCGCTGCTGGTGAAGACCAAGCTGGGCAAGGTTGAGGGCAAGACGGAGGGACCGATCCGGGCTTTTCTCGGGATTCCCTTTGCGCAGCCTCCGGTCGGTCCGTTGCGGTGGAAGCCTCCTGTCCCGGCGTCGAAGTGGAAGGGCGTTCGGCAGGCGACGGAGTTTGGCTCGCATTGCATGCAGCCAAAGCTTTACGCGGACATGATATTTCGCGACCCCGGAATCAGCGAGGATTGCCTGACGGTGAATGTCTGGACACCGGCGGTCGACAAAAAGGCCAAACTGCCGGTGATGGTCTGGATTTATGGCGGAGGCTTTACTGCCGGAGGGAGTTCGGAGCCGCGGCAGGATGGCGCGAACCTTGCGAAAAACGGGGTCGTCGTCGTTTCGATGAATTACCGGCTGGGCATCTTCGGGTTTTTCGAGCATCCGGGCCTTGCGGCGGAATCGCCTCACAAGGCGGCGGGGAACTATGGACTGATGGATGAGACGGAAGCGCTGCGCTGGGTGCAGAAGAACATTGCTGCTTTTGGCGGAGACGCGGCCAAGGTGACGGTTTTCGGAGAGAGCGCGGGGTCGTTTGCAGTGAGCGCGCAGATGGCATCGCCGCTGGCGAAAGGCCTTTTTGCGAGGGCGATCGGAGAAAGTGGCGGAGCCTTTTATAGCGGCGGGTTGGCGTTCAAGCCATTGACCGAAGTTGAACCGCGCGATGCGGAATTTGCGAAGACCTCGCTGTCGGCGAGTACGGTTGCCGAGCTGCGGGCGCTGCCGGCGCAGCAGGTGATGGACGCTGCGGTGAAGGCCGGGCCGGCGGTGCGATTTGGCCCGGACGTGGACGGATATTTCCTGCCGGAGAGTATTCCGGCTATTTTTGCAGCGAAGAAGCAGAACGACGTGCCGCTGATCGCAGGCTGGAACCACGATGAAGGCGGGATGCTCGAGAAGACGACGGTTGACAGTTTCAAAGCCGACGCAGAGAAACAGTTCGGCGCGCAATCGGCTGTCGTGTTGAGGTTATTTCCGGCAAGTACCGATGCGGAGGCAGTTCGATCGGCCTCAGACATTGCCGCTGCGCGGTTTATCGCTTTCTCTACCTGGAAGTGGCTGGAGGCGGCTGCCACGGACGGCACACAGCCGGTATATCGCTATCGGTTCGACCTGATTACGCCTGCGGACCCAAATCATCCCGGTGGCCTTGCTGCGTATCACTCTTCGGAAATTCCTTATGTGTTTGGCACGCTGGACCTGCTGAAGGGGTATGCCTGGAGACCGGAGGATTACACGATGAGCGGGCAGATGCAGAAGTACTGGACGAACTTCGCGAAGACGGGCGACCCGAATGGCGGCGATCTGCCGAAGTGGCCGGTTTACAAGGGCGAGTCGGGGTGGGAGACGCTGTATCTGAGTGCTGAGCCGAAGGCGAAGGAAGACGATCAGCGCGAGCAGTACCTGTTTTTGAATACCGAGTGGGTCAAGTAGGCTCCTGCATAACGGCAGTACGGCGCGTGAGTACGGCGCGTGCAGGATGAAGCGATGTGCCCGACAAACACAAAGGCCGCCCGTTGTGACCGGGCGGCCTTTGTGACAGGTGAGAGGAGGTCACAGTTCGAGGGTGGTGTCTTCAATGGCAAGACGGACGTTTCCATCGGAGCGGGCGAGGCGGCGCACGGCCTCAGGCTTATCGACTGCGGCTTTCAGCATGACGAGCGCAACGGGAATACTGCGTCCGGCAGATTTGATCGTGTTGACCGCAATCTCGCGGTCGATGTCGCAGGAACGCATCAGCAGGGAAATGCCACGCTCGACGAGCTTGGAGTTCTGCATATGCACATTGACCATCGCGTTTTCGTAGACATAGCCGAGACGCGTCATCGCGCCGGTGGTGACCATGTTGGTGATCATTTTCTGCGCGGTGGCGGCTTTCATGCGGGTTGCGCCGGAGATGACCTCGGGACCCACGTCGGCGACGATGACAATGTCGGCGGCGTCGGCGAGGGGAGTGCTCTGGTTGCAGGTGATGGCGGCTGTCTTCGCTCCCCGCGCGCGAGCATAGGCAACGGCGGAGACGACATAGGGAGTGCGGCCGCTGGAGGAGAGTCCGATGACCATGTCTTTCCTGGTGGGGCGGCGGCGTGCGATGTCACGCTGGCCAAGTTCTTCAGAGTCTTCGTTCACCTCGACAGCAGAGGCAAGGGCCTTTGGTCCGCCGGCCATGATGTACTGCACAGATTGCGGCGGGGTAGAGAAATAAGGGGGACATTCGCAGGCATCGAGCGCCGCGATACGTCCGCTGGAGCCGGCGCCGATATAAATGAGGCGGCCGCCATCGCGCAGGCTGCGTGCGACAGAATCGATGACTAAAGCGATCTCTGGGAGGGCTTTTTTTACGGCTGCGGCAATTTTGGAATCTTCGTGGTTGATGATGCGGGCGATTTCGAGAGCCGATTTTGTATCGAATCCCTGGGATGCTTCGTTAGCGCTTTCGGTGATGAGGTGGTTGAGACTCGCGGCCGAATGTTGCAGTCTTTCCGGCTTAATCTGCGTTTCTGTATTTGCTGTGATTGTGGCCATGTCTTTGAGTGGTTACCTACTAAGAACTCCCCCATTTTAGGCCTAAATTCAGGCGCAGTGGGAGAAATCGACGATTCCTGTATGCAGTTTAGACACATCTTTTGATTACTGTTGCGTCAGGCGCCGTGACTGCTTGCGATGCCATGGAAAACAGCGTCGTGAAAGAGGGGACGAACCGTTCGAATGGCCTGCGAACTGCAATCGGGCCAGATCCGGTTGGTGAGCAAGACGATGGCGATTTGCCGTTCGAGATCGATCCAGAGCGAGGTTCCGGTGTAGCCAAGATGTCCGATCGAATGGCGGCTGAAGCGATGGCCGGAGGAGGAGATGCCGGACGGCGTGTCCCATCCAAGAGCCCTGGAACTGGCGGGTTGCGGCTCTTGACGCGAGGCGAAAAGCTGGAGGGTTGGATTCTCGAAGAGCCTGCCTCCTGCGATGGGCGGCGGTTGCTCGAGAAGGGAAGATGCGAAGCGCAGCAGGTCGAGAACATTGGAGAAGACGCCGGCATGGCCGCTGACTCCGCCGAGGACAAAGCAGTTTTCGTCGTGAACTTCTCCCTGGACGATGCGGCTGCGAAACTCCCGATCATCGACCGTGGGAGGAATGGATGTGCGCCAGGCTTGCGGGGGGTTGTAACGGGTTGACGCCATGGCTAAAGGTTTGAAAAGTTCCTGGAGGCAGAGGTTATCGAGAGACTGTCCGGTGAGGACTTCGATGGCTTTGCCGAGCAGGATGAAGCCGATGTCGGAATATTCTGCGCGGGTGCCGGGGGGAGCTTCGAGGGGCATGGTGAGGCAGGCTTGCAACAGCGCGGCAGGGGACCGGTTCGTCTCGAAGAGCCTGGCGTATGCGGGAAGTCCTGAGGAATGGGCCAAGAGGGTGCGAAGAGTAACCCGGCGGCGCTCGCGCGGCGAGGAGGCGCCGATGAAGAAGCCGGGGAGAATGTCGCCGACGGGCTGCTCGAGGTCGAGCCGGCCATTCCCGTAGAGCAGCATCGCCGCAGAGGTGGTGGCGACGACCTTGGTCACGCTGGCGAGATCATAGACGGTGGTGGGCTGGACGGCTGGAGAAGTCGCGTCGTAGGTGAAGCGGCCGACGGAATCGAGGGCGAGAATCCGGCCCTTCACCATTACGCCGTAGGCCGCTCCGGGAAAGGCGCGGCCGGCGACGGCGGTTTCGAGGGCCAGCCGGGCTGCGGAGAAGCGGCTGCGCTGGTTTAGAGTGGAAGCGGCGATGTCGTTTGGGATGTCAGTGCCGGGCGGGTGCATCGGTCTTCTGATGTTACTGCGGGCCATGTTCCTGCGGGTCATGTTCCTGCGGTTATGCCGGCTCGGCGTATGGGATTGCGGCGCTGCTATCGAAGTTGCCGGGCGCCCGTCTACTGGAAGGGTGAAGTGTATGCGGATGAGGACGCCGGTCACGAGGCTGGTAGGGGGAAAGGTCCTGGCGGCTGCCGGATGGGCAATGCTGGCTTGTATGGCTGCTCTTGCCCAATCTCCTGCGGAGGCGCCTGCCGCGGCATCTTCGCCCGGTGCGGCTGCCGTTGCCGGCGACGACGCGAAGGCTGCGCCCGGGACTGTCGAGCTTCCCGCAGGAACGAAGGTGCTGCTCTCCATTCGCAGCGCGATCAATACCAAGACGGCGCAAGTTGGAGATGGCGTCTACCTGCAATCGACTTTCCCGGTGGTGGCCAATGGGCGAACGGTGATTCCCGCCGGCATTTATGTACAGGGTGTGGTGGACGAAGTCGAACGGCACATTCGCATCAAGGGGCCGGCGAAGCTGACGATGCACTTCACGAGCATGATCTTCCCCAATGGATCGGTGGTGGAAATCCCCGGCATGGTCAACAGCCTGCCAGGTTCGGATGGGCCGAAGGTGAAGGGGAATGAGGGCGCCGTGCAGGGCGCCGGGGGCGCCGGCCAGGTTGCGACGGCCGCGGCCAAGGGCGCCGCCATCGGGGCTGGCGTGGGGTCGATCGGCGGGGGTGTGCAAGGGCACCCCATCGAGGGCCTGGGCATTGGCGGCGCGGCCGGTGCGGTCGCCGGCGCCGCGGTGTCTCTCTTTACGCACGGCAACGACATCAGCATTCCCTCTGGAACACCGATTGAGATGGTATTGCGAGCCCCGCTCACGTTGCGGGCTGCGACCGTGGACGGGCCGGATGTGACCGGGGAATATGTTCCGGCCGGCAACCAGCGGCCGCGGATGCAAAAGCCCTCGCCTATCACTTGCCCGCCAGGCAGCCTGGGCTGCTATTAGAATGAAGCGGTACCAACTCTGCCGATCATGCCAGACACCGTGAAGGACAACCCCCCCGAAGTTTTGAGCGCGCCAACGAGCGGTATTGCTCACCAGGAAGACCTGCCCGCCAGCGCAGGCAGGCTGAGGATATGGCTGCGGGACCTGATCATCTCTGTGATTGTGTCTTTTTTTATCATCACTTTCCTGTATCAGCCGGTGAAAGTAGAAGGCACGAGCATGGCTCCTCGCCTGCATGACCAGGATCGCTTGTTTATCAACAAGTTCGCGTACAACTTCGAGAAGATCGAGCGCGATGATGTGGTGGTCTTTTACTACCCTCGGGATCTGCAGAAGAGCTATATCAAGCGGGTGATCGGACTGCCGGGAGATACGGTGCGCATCGATAACGGACGGGTTTTTGTGAACGGCGCGGCGATTGCGGAGCCTTATGTGCCGGAACGATACTCCGATGTGCGCTCGATGGATGCATTTCAAGTGCCTGCAGGGGAGTATTTCGTGATGGGCGATCATCGCTCGATCTCGAGCGACAGCCGGGATTTCGGCCCGGTCGAGCGGAAGCTGATCTATGGAAAAGCGGCTTTTGTGTACTGGCCTCGTGAAGAGATGGGCCTGGTGCGGTAGTCCATCCGGGCGTTCTCTGCACGCTCGATCGCGGGCAACTTTCTGCGACTGAGTGAAGATCAGGAGCATCCAAGAAGTGCCGAAAAACGCAGAGCCGTCTTGGTAAGCGCGGCTCGCTGCGGATGCGATTCCGCAGTCAAGTCAGCTTCACTGCATAGTGGAGAAGGGACCCACGGCGATAGTGGCAGGGCTACGGCGCTGCTGCCTGTCGCGTGGTGCGTTATGGCTCGAACCGGTGACGGCCACGCGATGGAAATTCCTCTGATGGAGATCGCAAATGGCAACGCTGAATCATACCAATCTCACCACCTACAACGTTCCGGCATTGACGGAGTTTTTCTGCTCGATTTTCGACTTTCGAGTTGTGGAGGAACGCGGCGACAAACTGGCGGTGCTGCGGAATTCTGACGGATTTCTGTTGACGCTGATGTACGACAAACGCATGACAGCGGACCAGGGCTATCCCGGGTTCTTTCATGTCGGTTTTTTGCAGCCGACGCAAGCTGCGGTCGACGCGATGCATCAAGCATTGTGGGACGGAAACCACATTGCGCCTGACCCTGCGAAGCTGCAACGGGGCGGACCGGGCACTTACGGGTTTTACTATAAGGCTCCCGGCGGGGTGACGGTCGAAGTCAGCACGATGAACATCGGCGAAGCCGGGTAACGGCGCAGACGGCGCGGCACTGACAACGGCAGGCGGGGGACTTGGCTGCTCACCTGCCGTTTTTGTTCCTCATCGCTGACGCTCGTTTTGCGGGGTATTTGACCGCGCGACGGGGGCCTTCGCGATGCCGGGGAGGGTGCGTATTTCCAGCGAGCCGGGGGTCTTTCTCTGCTAAAATCTATTGAATCCACTCGACGGAGAAGCGATGCAGGCTATCCTTGCGCTCGAAGACGGGCGCATATTCCGCGGTGAAGGCCACGGCGCCAAGGGCGAATGTTACGGCGAAGTCGTTTTCAACACTTCTTTAACCGGCTACCAGGAAATTTTCACCGATCCATCGTATGCGGGGCAGATTGTCGTCCTGACGAACCCGCAAATTGGGAACTACGGCACCAACTCCGCAGACAACGAGGCGGCCAGACCCTATATCGAGGGACTGGCAGCGCGGGAGTTTTCTCCGGTCAGTTCAAACTGGCGGTCGGAGCAGGTCGCCGACGATTACCTGGAGCGGTACAACGTTCCGGTGATTTCGGAGATTGACACGCGGGCGCTGGTGCGGCACCTGCGCACCCACGGCGTGATGCGCGGGGTAATTTCCACGATCGAGACCGATGCCGACTTGCTGGTGGCCAAAGCGCGGGCGATCCGCAAGATGGATGGGACCGATCTCGCAAAAGTGGTCAGCACCAAGGCGATTTACGAGTGGGACTGCGAAGACCCGCGCAATTACAACAGCGATCCGCTGGGCTCAATCGATGAAGAGGGCAAGTTGCCGGCGTTACCGCCTGCCGATCTGCATGTGGTCGCCTACGACTATGGGATCAAGCACAACATCCTGCGGATGCTGACGCGGGAGGCGTGCCGGGTGACGGTGGTACCGGCCGAGACCTCGGCGGAAGACGTGATGGCGCTGAAGCCGGATGGGATTTTTTTGTCGAACGGGCCGGGCGATCCGGAGCCGGTGACGTATGCGCATGAGAATATTCGCAAGCTGGCGGGACGGAAGCCGATGTTCGGCATTTGCCTGGGGCATCAATTGATCGGCATTGCGCTCGGCGGCAAGACCTACAAGCTGAAATTCGGGCACCATGGCGGCAACCATCCGGTGCAGCAGGTGGAATCGGGCAAGGTGGAGATCACGGCGCACAATCACAACTTCGCGGTCGATCCTGATTCGATGAAGCAGAGTGAGGTCGATCTCACGCACATCGATTTGAATGACAATACGCTCGAGGGATTGCGGCATCGTTCGATGCCTTTGTTCAGTGTGCAGTATCACCCGGAGGCGAGTCCGGGACCGCATGATTCGAACTATCTGTTTAAGGATTTCCGGAAGATGATGGTGGACTGGAAGCGGTGAGGAGCCCGGGCGACATGCTCAGCGCCATGGTGCTGGGAGAGACTGTTGCCTGAAGCAGTTCGATTGGAATGCTACAGAACACATAAGAAGCCACGAGAGTTATACCGTCGCAAAGATGTTTCACGCCCTGGAGTCTACAGATTCATCTTTGCAGAGGTAGTAGATGGAGAACACAAATGCTACATCGGTCAGTCCGGCAACATTGGATTAAGGCTGCAAGACTTACTTTAAAGCAAGGCCCACTGAAAAGCGCAGGAACAAACGCGGGGCGGTAATCATGCCTTCCGGATGGTCTGTCATCGGCGAACTAATAGATTCTAACGGGGAGTTTTCGTTAGAGGTTTTTCGGCTCAAGTCGCCGATTAAACTGGCAAGCGTTATTGTTAATGAGCATTCCTTCAACGACCTATTTGCAAGGGGATTCCTCGAAAACCTTACGCTGCTTCATGCCGTACAGCGGGAGAATTTGCATTCGTTGAACGTCTCGATTTCACAAGGTGCGAAGAATCTTCGCCGCAAAATGCGAGTAGCTAGCAAACAGCAGAGGGTAAAGAAGTAGATGCCACGCAGGAATGACATAACAAAGATACTGGTGATCGGCTCGGGGCCGATTGTGATCGGGCAGTCGGCGGAGTTCGATTACTCCGGGACGCAGGCGTGCAAGGCGCTGCGGGCCGAGGGGTATGAGGTTGTGCTGGTGAATTCAAACCCGGCGACGATCATGACCGACCCTGAACTCGCCGATCGCACTTACATCGAGCCGTTGACGCGCGAATATGTGGAAGAGATTTTGCGGGTTGAAAGCGAGATGTTGAAGGAAGAGGGGCGGACGGGCAAGTTTGCGCTGCTGCCGACGGTGGGCGGACAGACGGCGCTGAACCTGGCGGTCGATCTTGCGGATGCGGGCATTCTCGACAAGTATGGCGTGGAGTTGATCGGGGCCAAGCTCGGGCCGATCAAGAAGGCGGAAGACCGGCTGCTGTTCAAGGACGCGATGACGCGCATCGGCCTGGATATGCCGCGTTCGGCGCTGGTGAACAATCTTCGCGACGGCCTGGAGTTTGCCGCGAAGATCGGCTTTCCGGTGGTGATCCGGCCCTCGTTTACGCTGGGCGGCTCGGGCGGCGGGATTGCATACAACCGCGAAGAGTTGATGGACATTCTGGCCCGGGGCCTTGATCTCTCACCAGTCAAAGAATGTTTGATTGAAGAGTCGGTGCTGGGCTGGAAGGAATATGAGCTGGAGGTGATGCGGGACCTTGCCGACAACGTCATCATCATCTGCTCGATCGAAAACATGGACCCGATGGGCGTGCATACCGGCGACTCGATCACGGTTGCACCGGCGCAGACGTTGACGGATCGCGAGTATCAGGCGATGCGCGATGCGGCGATCCGGGTGATGCGGGAGATTGGCGTCGAGACCGGGGGGTCGAATGTACAGTTCGCGGTAAACCCGGTGAACGGACGCATGACGGTGATCGAGATGAACCCGCGGGTCTCGCGATCTTCGGCGCTGGCATCGAAGGCGACGGGTTTTCCGATTGCGAAGATTGCGGCGAAGCTGGCGGTGGGGTACACGCTGGACGAGATTCCGAACGACATCACCAAGATGACCCCGGCATGCTTTGAGCCGACGATCGACTACGTGGTCACGAAGATTCCGAAGTGGCAGTTTGAGAAGTTTCCCGGGGCGGATGAGAACCTGAGTCCGCAGATGAAATCGGTCGGGGAAGTGATGGCGATCGGGCGCACCTTCAAGGAGTCGTTGATGAAGGCGCTGCGTTCGCTCGATACGGGCAAGAAGATTTCGGCGGAGACGATCGATCCGAAGCGGCTGACGCAGCGGCTGGTGACGCCGCAGCCAGAGCGGTTGAACTACATCCGCTACGCCTTTCGCAAGGGCATGACGGTGCGGGAAGTGGCGCGGATGACTTCGATGGACCCGTGGTTTCTCTTTCACGTGAAGGAAATCACCGACCTGATTACCGCAGTCGGAGAAACCAGCGCTGCGAGTGTGTCACCGGCACTGTTACGGAAAGCGAAACGCATGGGGATCTCGGACGAGCGCATCGCGGAGGTGTGGTCGTTGACCGGCGCGGAGGGTATCGAAGAGGTGCGGAAGCTGCGCCACTCGCATGGCATCAAGCCGGTGTTCAAGCTGGTGGATACGTGCGCGGCCGAGTTTGAGAGCATGACGCCGTATCTCTACTCGACCTATGACGAAGAAGACGAAGCGCCGCCGACGGCCAAGCGTAAGGTGATCATTCTGGGGAGCGGGCCGAACCGGATCGGGCAGGGAATCGAGTTCGATTACTGCTGCTGCCATGCGGCATTTGCGCTGAAGGAAGACGACTACGAGACCATCATGGTGAACTGCAATCCGGAGACGGTCTCGACGGATTACGACACCAGCGATCGACTTTATTTTGAGCCGCTGACGCTGGAGGATGTGCTGGCGGTTTATGAGCATGAGTCTTCCGCCGGTGCAGATGTCGGTATGATCGTGCAGTTTGGCGGGCAGACGCCATTGAACCTTTCACTGCGATTGAAGGCTGCGGGAGTGCCGATTCTTGGGACCTCTCCGGAGTCGATCGATCTCGCGGAAGATCGCAAGCGGTTCGGGAAGCTGATTGAAGATCTGGGTATTCCGCAACCTCCGGGAGTGATGGCGACGAGCGTGGAGCAGGCGCTGGAGGGCGCAGACCGGATCGGGTATCCGGTGCTGGTGCGGCCGTCTTACGTGCTTGGCGGGCGGGCGATGGTGATCGCTTACGATGCTGCTTCGGTGTCGAAGTATATGACGGAAGCGGTGGAGTATTCGCAGGACCGGCCGATCCTGATCGACCACTTTCTGGAAGATGCCGTTGAGGTCGATGTGGATGCGCTGTGCGATGGAGAAGAGGTTATCATCGCCGGCATCATGCAGCATATCGAGGAGGCCGGCATTCACTCGGGCGACTCTTCCTGCGTGCTGCCGGCGGTCGATCTGTCAGCAGAAGTCTGCGAGACGATTCGCAGCTACACGCGCAGGCTTGCGCTGGCGTTAAATGTGGTTGGCCTGGTGAACCTGCAGTTTGCCATTCAGCGGCAAGCGGGCACCGATAAGGTCTATGTCATTGAAGTCAATCCGCGTGCTTCGCGGACGGTACCTTACGTTTCGAAGGCAACGGGTATTCCCTTAGCGAAGATTGCTTCGCGGCTGATGACCGGCCGCATGTTGAAGGAGCTGTTGCCTGAGCAGCTAGCTGGGGGGCGCGACTTGCAGACGGGAAGCCACTACTTCGTGAAGTCGCCGGTGTTTCCGTGGAACAAGTTCCCTGGTGTCGACACGGTGCTGGGGCCGGAGATGAAATCGACGGGCGAAGTGATGGGAGTCGCCGATAATTTTGGCGAGGCATTTGCGAAGGCGCAGATCGCGGCCGGGCAATACCTGCCGCTCAAGGGAACGGTTTTTTTCAGCGTGAACGATCGTGACAAGGCCCACCTGGTCGAGTTGGCGCGCCAGTATATCGAGCTGGGGTTCCATATCGTGGCGACGGAGGGAACAGCTACGATTCTGGGCCAGGGCGGGATGATCGTGGACCGGGTGTACAAGGTGAAGGAGGGCCGCCCGAACGTAGTGGACTACATCAAGGGCGATCGCATCCAGTTAATCGTGAACACGCCGTATGGGCAGGACACCTTTTTCGACGAGAAGGCGATACGGCGGGCAGCGGTGGTGCAGCGAATTCCGACGATTACCACTATGGCTGCGGCTCGGGCGGCGGCGGAAGGTATTGCGGCCTTGCAGCGGAACACCATCACGGTCAATGCGCTGCAACATCTGCATGACGCGCGGGCTGCGGCTGCCACGATTGCGTAAAATGCGAGGGGTGGCGGCGTGATGAGATCGAGCAAGCGGTTCGGACCCCTGGCAGCGCTGTTTTTAGGGTTGGGCCTTGGCTTCCCGGCCGATAAGACTCTCGGGCAGTCCGCGGGCGCCTCGACAAGCCAGAGCGCGCCCACCGAGCCGCCTGTAGCGGCCATCGACCCAATCGATCGAGGCCTAACTTACCTGAAGACCAACCAGCCTGAAAAGGCCCTGGCGTCTTTCCAGCAGATACTCGAGACCGACCCTGGGAATGCGAGCGCGAATCTGCTCGCAGCCTCGGCGGCGCTGAACCTGTATATGGGCGATGTGGCGGTCACGTACGCGGAGAAAGCGCGCGATCTCGCGCCCAACGACTGGCGGGTGGACACGACACTGGTGACGGCGTATGCCGCAGCGGGAAAGATTCGAGAACGGGATGCGGAACGAGCCAAGCTAGTGGCCCTGCACGCGAGCGCGGACGCGCCGGATGCAATGAAGGCCAATGGCTTTCTGCTCGATCTTTTCAGAGTGAAAAGCTACCGGGTGGAGGTCGTACAGTATTTTCATCCGATCGGCAAGTTTCACACCTACTACAGGTTCCTGGTCAGGAATCCGGCGGGTAAGCGACTTTGGGAGTATGACCTGCAGTCGGATGACTTTGAGCAGAAGTCGTGGGCGGAGGCGCATCCGCAGGAAGCAGCTGCGGGTGGGCGGCAGTATTCGCTTGAGTCGGATACCGGCGACACGCATACCGAGTACCGGCTCTTCAGCGGAGACCCGGGCTACGACGGCGTACGGGCGATGGTGGTGAGACTGTTACAGGAGCGGACAACGGGCTTTCCAGCAGAGGCGCCGAAATCTGCTGCCGCCGTACAATAACCCCATGCTGCTTGAAGGCATTTTTGCTGCAATTACGACTCCTTTTTATCCCGATGCCAGTCTTTACCTGCGCAAGCTGGAGCACAATGTCGACCGATATTCGAAGACGCCGCTGTCGGGCCTGGTGGTGCTGGGATCGACGGGCGAGGCGGTCATGCTGGGAGATGACGAGTCGCGCGAGGTGCTGCGCATCGCGCGAGGCGCGGCGGCCGACGACAAGGTGCTGATCGCGGGAGTGGCGCGGGAGAGCGTGGTGGAAACGCTCAAGCTGGCGGAGTTTGCGGCGGGGCAGAGCTACGATGCGGCGCTGGTGAGAACGCCGAGTTTTTACACGGCGCAAATGGGAACAGCGGCGATCCTGAATTACTACCGCATGATTGCGGATGCTTCCGCTTTGCCCGTCATTCTTTACAACATTCCACAGTTTTCAAAGTACGACTTGCCGGTTGAGGTGATCGCCGAGCTATCTTCTCACCCGAACATCATCGGTCTGAAGGACTCGACAGGAAAGGTCGAGAAGATTGCGGCCACGGTCGCGGCGACCGCGGCTGCGCCCCGGCGCAGGGTGGCGGTGACCGAGATTTTTATCGCCGTCACGGGCCGCATGTTGAGCGAGAAGGCGGCGGCGGGAGCGGCGACGTTTGTCTCCGCGGAGATGCTGGGGGGTGGAGGAGCACTGGCGATTGCGCCGCCGAGGCCGGCCATCAAGACGCGGACCAGGGAGGTGGGTTTCCAGGTGCTGAGCGGCTCGGCTGCCACTCTTCACAGGTCTCTTGAGGCAGGCGCCGCGGGGGCCGTTCTGGCGCTGGCGGCATGCGCTCCGCAGGCATGCCTTGAGATTTACACCGCCTGGAAGGACAAGGACGCGGCGCTGGCGCAGCAGAAGCAGGAGAGGATCTTGCCGGCGGCAACACGCGTGGGCGTGGAACTTGGCATTGCGGGTATCAAAGTCGCTTGCGATTTGAACGGATATTACGGGGGCAAGCCCCGTATGCCGCTGCTGCCGCTGACGGCAGATTTGCGAGCGGAAGTCGCTGAGATTATGGAAAACGTCCGAAATTAGACGGATACTCCGGCGTCGGAAGACTCATGCGCGAGTCCGGACTGGATGACTTTCTTTCAGGTGCGGCGGTACTGGCTCCTACTGAACAGAGCCGATGGCGGATCGGACACATCGGATTCTGGCCTTCTTCTCAACGTAGATGCGCCGTTCGTCTCTTTCCTATAGCCACTCGGCGTGCAATCGCTTCCGTTCCCCCTCGCGGGAGCGGATTTGGGGTTGCGGTTGGCTATACTTAAGCTTGTACGCGCGATCGCTTCTCAGAGTTGTCCCGTGCCATTCTCCGTTGAAGGGAACACCGCCCAATGGCGACAGGTGATCTTGCCCTGCAATCTAAACTCGACAGCCGCTTAGCTGCAAGCGCCCAGAGCAGTCCAGCAGAGAGCAATCCGGCGAAGCGGATTGTGAACGATTTCAGCATCCAGGTCGCTACCGTCAATGGCTCGGGTTCGCAATCGGCAAACAATGTGCTGCTGAAGAGCATTTTTGGAATGGGCATTCCGGTGAGCGGGAAGAATCTCTTTCCGTCGAACATCGCCGGGCTGCCGACCTGGTACACGATCCGTGCGAGCAAGCAGGGGTATGTGGCTCGGAAGAAGGAGATCGACATCCTGATTGCGATGAACGCCGAGACGGCGAGAGAAGATATTCTTTCGCTGCCTGCGGGCGCGGCAGCGATCTATGAAGAGTCGCAGAACCTGGCGCAGTATCGTGATGACGTGCTTTGCTACCCGGTGCCTTTCGACAAATTGACTGCGGCTGCCTGTCCGGAATCGAAGCTGCGCAAACTGGTCAAGAACATGATCTATGTCGGCGTGGTCGCGAAGCTGATCGAGATGGACCTGACGGTTGTCGAGGCAGCACTGCGGCGGCAGTTCGCGAAGAAGCAAAAGGCTGCTGACCTGAATTGGAATGCGATCAAGGCGGGGTATGGCTACGCGGCAGAGTCGCTGACCAAGCACGACCCCTTTGTGCTGGAGCGTATGCACGCGACGGAGGGCAAGATCATTATCGACGGCAATGCGGCGGCGGCGCTGGGCTGTCTCTTTGCCGGGGTCACGGTGGTGACCTGGTATCCGATTACGCCTTCGTCTTCGCTGGTGGAGCAGTTGATCGATTTTATGAAGAAGTACCGCGTGGAGCCGGATGGCAAGGCGACCTTTGCGATCGTGCAGGCAGAAGATGAGCTAGCGGCGGTGGGCATGGTGCTGGGCGCGGGGTGGGCGGGCGCCCGCTCGATGACAGCTACTTCCGGGCCGGGTATTTCGTTGATGGCGGAGTTTGCCGGGCTGGGTTATTTTGCGGAAGTGCCGGGAGTGATCTTCGACGTGCAGCGGGTGGGGCCATCGACGGGCCTACCGACGCGCACCGCGCAAGCCGATCTGCTCTCGGTTGCCTTCCTCTCGCATGGCGATACAAAGCATGTCGTGCTACTGCCGGGAAGCGTTACAGAGTGTTACGAGTTCGGCGTCGCGGCCTTCGATTTGGCGGAGCAGTTGCAAACTCCGGTCTTTGTTCTCTCTGACCTCGACCTCGGCATGAACAATTGGATGTCGGAGCCGTTTGCATACCCGGACAAGCCGCTGAACCGCGGCAAAGTGTTGAACGCCGCCGACCTGGACCGGCTGGGGGGCTTTGCACGCTACAAGGACGTGGACGGAGACGCGATCGGCTACCGGACATTGCCCGGGACGGTGCATCCGCAGGCGGCCTATTTCACGCGCGGAAGCGGACATAACGAAAAGGCGCAGTACACGGAGCGGCCGGACGATTACCAGAACCTAATGGAGCGGCTCAACCGCAAGTTTGAGACTGCCCGGACTTTGGTTCCGAAGCCACTGGTTGTGCAGACCGGCAAGTCGAAGGTGGGGCTGATTGCTTATGGCAGTTCCGACTTTGCCGTGCTGGAGAGCCGGGACCAGTTGAAGAAAGAATACGGCGTCGAAACCGATTATCTGCGCATCCGCGCTTATCCATTCTCGCGCGAAGTGCATGAGTTTGTCGGTTCGCACGAACGGGTCTATGTGATCGAGCAGAACCGCGATGCGCAGATGCAGAGCCTGTTGAAGCTTGACCTTGCGGCGGAGGAGGTTGTGAAGCTGCGGAGCGTTCGGCACTTCAATGGATTGCCGATGGATGCCCGGTCTGTCACCGACGAGTTGGTTCTACAAGAGGAAATCTAATTGGCTACTACTACTGTTACAAATCCGCCCGCACCAACTCCAAAGGTGAACCGGCTCGGCTTACAGGTGCTCGACTATCGGGGCGGCAAGACCACGCTTTGCGCGGGCTGCGGGCATAACTCGATCTCGGAGCGCATTATCGATGCGATGTACGAGATGGGGGTTCAGCCGGAGCGGGTCTTGAAGCTTTCCGGAATCGGTTGTTCGTCGAAGAGCCCGGCGTACTTCATGGGGCGCGCGCACAGCTTTAACAGCGTGCATGGGCGCATGCCCTCGGTTGCAACCGGGGCGCTGCTGGGCAATCACACGATGAAGGCTCTGGGCGTGAGCGGGGACGGCGATACGGCGTCGATCGGGGTGGGGCAGTTCATCCACCTGATGCGGAGGAACCTGCCGCTGATCTACATCATTGAAGACAACGGCGTTTACGGGCTGACCAAGGGCCAGTTCTCGGCGACGGCGGATCTTGGTTCGAAGCTGAAGACGGGCGTCGTGAATGACCTGCCTGCGATCGATACCTGCACGTTGGCGATCCAGCTGGGAGCCACGTTTGTCGGGCGATCATTTTCCGGCGACAAGAAGCAGCTGCTGGCGATGCTCAAGGCGGCGATTGCGCACCAGGGCACGGTGATGCTGGATGTGATCTCGCCGTGCGTGACGTTTAACGATCACGAGGGCTCGACAAAAAGCTACAAATACATGCAGGAGCATGAAGAGGCGATTACTGAAGTCGGCTTTGTGCCGCACTTCCAGGAGATTGCGGTCGAGTACGATGCAGGGACCACCTACGATGTCGAGATGCATGATGGCTCGCACCTGCGGCTGCGGAAGCTGCACGAAGGGTACGATCCATCGAATCGGGTGACTGCAGTAAAGGCGCTGATGGAGTCGCATGAGCGGGGCGAGGTGCTGACCGGTATCTTCTATGTGGATACGCAGAAGCCGAGCTTCATCGATCTGTTGAACGTAGTCGATGAACCGCTGGGGCAGCTGGCGAGTGAGCGGGTCCGTCCGGGTAAGCCGGTGTTGGATGAGATCATGGCGCGGCTTCGCTAGTCGTTCCCCTTGTTTTTGAACAACAGCGGGGCATCGGGAGCCAGGTCCAGTTTCCGGCTTCATGAGCGAGTCGGGCGGAAGCCCCGATACCGGACGGCGATTCTGCCACTTGGTTTCGACTAGCGGCCCTGAAATCTACAGCGCGGGCATCAATCGCTATAGCTCTGTTCGAAGAGTGTGCATCTCACGAGAGCGAAACGACACTTTGCGAGCGTGTTTTTGAAGGAGAGCGAATGAGACGAGTGATTTTCTGGGGAACCATTCTTTCTGGGGTTGCGGCCGCCTACCTGATGTACCGTCGCGGTGAGTCTTTAGGGACTATCGCCGGGAGTGCAGTCAGTAATCCCATCGGGACGTTGGCCTCGGAGTTGAAGACAGCTCTTTAACCAACCCTCCTTTGACTAACCATCCTTTAACCGACCCTCCTTTAACCAGCCCTCAATGATTGCCGGTTATGGCCGGCGCGGAGATAGAGGACGCCCCCGCATTTTGCTGGGGCGTTTCCGTTGCGGGTTGCGCCTGCGCGGTGTTGATGACACCTGGATCGTCGCGGAGCTTCAGATAGAGCGTCCTGGTTGCTTCGGGATGGGGAACGGTGAGCGTCAGGTCGGCATAGCCCTCGGGAACTGAGGTGCTGTTGACGAAAGCGGCGTCGGAGGCGATGGATTCGATGAGGAAGAGATTGGAGCCGGTGAGCGTGCATTGCTTGAGCTGCGCCTTGACGCATTTCAGTTGACTGAGTACAGGCAGGCGCACGAGTTGAGCTAGAGGCTGCCAGTCTCCGCCAACTCCTTCAGAGCTTACCGGGCGGAACTTCAATGCGCCAAATGCCGAGCCTCCCAGGTCTTTTTGCGGGTCGAGAGTGGCGACGACTGTCTTGGCATCTTCAAGAACCAAGCGACCATTGGCGATGCTCAACGTGGTGTGAAGCGATTCATCGGCGGTCGCGACATCTATGGTTTGGGTGCGCGGGAAGTGGTCGGGGAGGACTGCTTTGAGGGCAAAGGAGAGCCTGGCGTTCAGGGGAACTTCGTCTGGGGAGTTGAGGTGAACCTGCAGCGGCTGCGGCGCCTGGGAAGATGGCGCGGGGGCGGCTTGAAGCAAGGCGGTCTCGGTTGGTTCGGGGGTTGCCGGCGGCTGGAGAGTTTTGCGGATCAGCGCTACCTCAGGTCGAGGCTCATCGATGGTGACGGGCAGGGGAAGAATGCGGCCATCCTTGAGAGCGACCCTGGCGGTGAGCTTCTGGTGGGGCTGGAGGCCGATTGCCTGACCGGCAGCTGCGACGGCGCGGGACATACTCAGCTCGTCCTGCTCGCCGACCCTTGAGAGCGCTCCTGGAGTGAAATTAGTTCCATTCAGATCGAGGCTTGCTACTTCGTCGAGGCGAGTGCCGCGAAGGACGCCCTGAGTGTCGCCGGCGAAGAGGGTGAAGGCAGTGAGATGTCCGGCTTCCGCGTAGGCTTGCAAATTGAGAGTGTCCGGGCTGCTCAGGCCGAACTGAGTGACGGCGATGGTGATCTTGCCAGGCGGAAAGTTCTCGAGCGCGGGTTTCACCTCAAGATCGTCGGGGCTGTTCATCTTCCAGCCTGCCTCGATCTTGTCTCCTTTTTCATCATGAACACTCACGTTGGAAATGCAGGCGGAGCTGTCCGAATGCAGGTGGAGGGTATCCATACGGCCAGTGATAAGGGCGCTGACGTCATTCGGGGCAACGCGCCATTCTTCCGGCTTGGCGCTGGCTAGATGGAAGGTCGGTCCAGTGAAAGATTGGAAGCCCCACATCCCTGTCAGGTAGCCGGTCGACTCCTGATCCAGGCCAGCGTTGCTGAGCGATTTCGGATGCAGGGCCAGGCCACCGAGCTTTGGATCGGCTGTGACGGGGAGTACGGTCTCCTTGCCTTCTTTCCGCGGGATGTGGATGGCGAGATCGTGGGCGTAGCCGGTGGCGAAGACCAGCGGCGCGCCTTCCACATTGAGAGCTACGCCGGGCTTCTCCACGCAGTAGGCCTGCTTCGGATCGATCGCGCGGAGAGGAGGGACCTGCGGCTGCTCGACTGGCGGCAGCGAGATCACGATGACCGATTTTGGATTCTTGAAAGAAGGAGGGTTGTTGAGTTTGAGATTGAGGGTGTCGCCCTGGGGAAGGGATAGAGCCGGTATGTATTGATATTCGGCGGTGTGCAGGTTGTCGAGAATGCGGGCGATGTCAATAATGGCGCCGACATAGGGACTAAAGGCGCCGCCTCCAACGGAAGCGGAATAGCTGAGCTGGGTCAGAAGATCGGCGGAAGCGCCGGAGGTCACAGTCGACACCATGGACTGGCTGTGACCGTCCGCAAGCACCAGCTGATCGGTGTGGGAGGTAAGGCAGGTTGCCTGTTCGTTTGCCGGTTTGTCGAAACAGGTAGGGTCGACCTTGATATTGAGGCTTCTCGCGAGGAGTTTGGTGTCTGCCTCCAATTGCTCGGGCTGAGCGGCGGCGGTCGCGCGAATAGCGGCGAGATAGGTCTCGAGCCGCATGCGATCAAGGCTGGCCGCGTTGAGGTCTTGCGAGGCACGGACGAAGGCGCCGGGTCGAGCTCGAACTGCGTTGCGAAGGGTGCTGAAGTCCCCTCCAGTTTCGGGAGCGAGAAAGACGATGACTTGTTCCGCTTCTTGAGGCACGGTGACGAAGATGCCTTCGTCCCGAATTTTTTTGTTCCAGGTCTCGGCGCGGGTGAACCAGCTCTCGGGTGGAGGATTGGTTGCGCCGCGCAGGAAGGCGACAACGAGCAGGTAGCGGGCAGATTGGGTGTCGGGGAGGTCGGGGTGGATCCAGAGCCGGTCACCGGCGAGCAGGTTTGGAACTGCGGCGATGGGCAGGGTCTTATTACTACGGTCGACGCGAACGTCTATCCTGGGGCCAGCCAGATCGAAGGGAGCCGCCTGGGCGCGGGCGAATTCTGTCCCCAGGGACAGCAGAATCAAGGCGAGAGCGACAGGATAGAAGATGGATCTCAAGTGATTCGTCAGTGGTGATTCCTTGAGCTTCTGGAGCGTGCCGGATCATTTTCCGGCAGTTCGCTCGAAGCGGAACGCAGTTCTGGTGCTGAACAGATGGATTGGGGACGAGTGGTTACTCTCTATCGCCGGCCCACAATTCTATCGCCGGCCCACAATCAGAGGCCCGCCTCTCTCCTATTCTAGCGAAGGGAGTGACTTTGTTGCTGGAGGACTGAGTGAGGGGGTCAGGCGTCGGAAGTTTTTGCGTCAGGGCGGTCCGGACATTCGAGGGGTGCTGTCGAGGGGGGCCGCCGGCGACGGATGAGACCGATGGCCCATGTGTTCCGTTGTGGCATCCATTTTGCTGCCCTCAACGCTCCTTTGACGTTCCTAAAATTGCTGTCATGATCTCGGCGCGAAGCAAGCACGATTTGCCGGGAAGCTTCCAGGAGCTTCGCCTGTGAGGTGCAAAGGTGGGTAGAGGGCGACAGCTACTTATCTGTGAGTGCCTCGACGCCGGGAAGTTTTTTGCCTTCGAGGAACTCGAGCGAGGCGCCGCCGCCGGTGGAGATGTGGGTGATGCGTGGGGCGACGCCGGCCTGCTTGACGGCCGCGACGGAATCTCCTCCTCCGACGATCGAGATGGCGGTTCCGTTATCGGCGACGGCCTGGGCTATATTCATCGTGCCGGCGGCGAAGGCCGGCATTTCAAAGACGCCCATCGGGCCATTCCAGATGAGTGTCTTGGCGCCAATGATTTCATCGGCGAAGAGTTCAATGGTTTTAGGGCCGATATCCAGAGCCATCAGATCGGCGGGGAAGGGACCGTCGCCCTCGAAGATCCGGGTGTGGGCGTCGGGAGCGAATTTGTCGGCAAGAACGTGGTCGATGGGGAGTAGAAAGCGAACTCCGTTCGCTTCAGCCTTGGCGAGAGCTTGTTTGGCTGTCTCAATCTTGTCGGCTTCGAGCAGGGATTTACCGACGTCCTGCCCCTTAGCTTTAAGAAAGGTGTAGGCCATGCCTCCGCCGATGAGGATCGCATCGACCTTGCCAAGGAGGTTGTCGATGACCTGGATTTTGTCTGAAACTTTGGCGCCCCCCAGAATAGCGACGAAGGGTTTTTCGGGTGCTTCGAGCGCCTTACCCATGTACTCAAGTTCCTTCTCCATCAGAAGGCCGGCGGCGGATTGCCGGACGAAGCGGGTGATGCCTTCGGTGGAAGCATGGGCACGGTGGGCACTGCCGAAGGCGTCGTTCACGTAGATGTCGCAGAGGCTGGCGAGTTTTCTGGCGAAGGCTGATTCGTTGGCTTCTTCCTGGGGGTGGAAGCGCAGGTTTTCGAGCAGCAGGACCTGGCCGGATTCGAGCTGGCGGGACATTTCGGTGGCGATTTCGCCAACGCAGTCGGGCGAGAAGGCGACATTGAAGGATTCGCCGATCTCGTGGTCGAGCAGGTTGCGGAGACGATCGACGACCGGGCGGAGGCTGTATTTGGGATCGACCTTGCCTTTGGGGCGACCCAGATGCGAAGCGAGGATGACCTTCGCCTTGTGCTTCAGGGCATATTCAATGGTCGGAAGCGTTTCTCGGATGCGGGTGTCGTCAGTGATCTCGGAGCCGTCTTCGCTGAGGGGGACGTTGAAATCGACGCGGATGAAGACGTGCTTGTGCTGGAGATCGAGGTCGCGGATGGAGAGCTTCGGCATGGTTTTTCTCGTTTTCTTTCAGGAGGCTGCAGGGTGCTGGATCACGGCGTCTACTTCAATCTCGACACGCCATGCGGGATTGAGGAGTCCGGCGACGACGACCATGGTGGATGCGGGGCGAATGGTTGCAAAGAGCTCGCCATGAACTTTGCCGATGACGTGCCAGTCTTCGACTTCGGTGAGATAAATGCGCGTCCTGACGACATCTTCGAGGGTTGCTCCGCCGTCGAGAAGGGCCTTCTCGATGATCTCGAAGGCGCGCCGTGTCTGCTGCATCACGTTGGCGGTCTCGGCGCCGACCGGGCCGGTTCCGGAGACGTGAATGATGTCGCCAATGCGGACGGCCCGAGAGAAGCCGATGATTGGTTCGTAAGGGGAGGTGCCGGGAATGTTCTGGCGCATGTCGAGGGCTCGGGCGTGACTGCCGCAGGTAAAACTCACGGCTGTACGGGAGAGAAGTTGATGAAACCGCAGGTCTCTCTACTCCGCTGCGCTCCGGTCGAAAGGGCAAGGTATTGGCTTGCTTCGACGGAGAGGATTTATCGGAACGCCGCCAACCCTTGGAATGGTTGACGGCGGCCGGTTGGGTTTAGAGGCCCTTCTTTTCGAGGAAGCCGATCAAGTCGACGACGCGATTGGAGTAGCCCCATTCGTTGTCATACCAGCTGATGATCTTCGCGGTCTTATCGCCGACGACCTTGGTGAGCGGTGCGTCGAAGATGGACGAGAGCGGGTTGCCTTTGAAGTCGCTCGAGACCAACTCGCCGGATTCATAGCCGAGAATGCCTTTGAGCGACCCGTCGGCGGCTGTTTTCATGGCGGAGTTGATGCTGTCGACGGTGACCGGTTTTTCGGTGGTGAAGGTGAGATCGACGACCGAGACGTTTGGGGTGGGGACGCGGATGGCGAAGCCGTCAAGCTTACCGGCGAGCTCAGGAATGACGAGCTTGAGAGCCTTGGCAGCGCCGGTCGAGCTGGGGATGAGGTTAATGGCGGCGGCGCGGGCACGACGCAGATCCTTGTGGGGGAAGTCGAGGATGACCTGATCGTTGGTGTAGCTGTGGATCGTGGTCATGATGCCGGAGGTGATGCCGAACGACTCAACCAGGACCTTGGCGACGGGGGCGAGGCAGTTGGTGGTGCAGGAGGCGTTGGAGATGATGTTGTGCCTGGAGGCGTCGTATTTGCTGTCGTTCACTCCGAGGACGAGGGTGATGTCTTCGTTGGTCGCCGGGGCCGAGATGATGACTTTTTTGACGGTGGCGCCGAGGTGGAGCTTGGCTTTTTCCGCGTCGGTAAAGTGGCCGGTGGATTCGATGACGACCTGTGCGCCTACTCCGGCCCAGTCGAGCTTGGCGGGATCGCGCTCCGCGTACACTTTGATTTTTTTGCCATCAACGGAGATGAAATCGTCTCCGGCGACAATCTCGTTCTTGATGTTGCCAAGGATGGAGTCATACTTGAGCAGGTGCGCCAGCGTTTTTGGGCTGGTGAGATCGTTCACCGCGACAAATTCGATGTCCGGGTTTCCGAGGGCGGCGCGAAAGACGTTGCGGCCGATGCGCCCGAAACCATTGATTCCAACTTTTACAGCCATGCGTTCTCCTTATTTTGTGGAACTACTTCAAGATAAAATGTTTAGACTCGCCATTGGGACGGAGTGAGGTTGCTCTGCGATACTTGCTTCTCTCATCAAGAGTAAACCAAGTGCGCCGCGGGAAAGGTTCACGCGGGGCGCATGCCGGATTTGCGGCCTGAAGCGAGAGTGTGTTACATGCTAAACATGCGCGAATGGATGCGCGAGAAAATGACAAGACGCATAAAGCGTGGACCAAACAACTCCGAGTCCACGGGAAGAATTGGCCAGGAGCTACCAGTCGATCAACCGAAGCCTCTGCGGCCAGCGTACCCTGACGCTGCGCGAGAGCCGAGTGCCGTGATCCAACATCAACCAGAAGTAGAGTCGATTTCGCCGGGCGAGCATGACGCGGAACAGATCCAGGAGCCGTACGCTGCGGCGGGCGGGGACGTAGCAGGGGACGCTTTGCCCGATATGCCGGGAGCGCTACCGGATGCTGTCGATGTGGGTGCGCAGGCAAAAGCGGATGCGCTCACTCCGGCAGGGCCGGTCACGTCGGAATCGGATGTGGCGGCGTTTCCCGAAGGCAAGCTGGTGGTGGAAACACAACCAGAATCGCTGGGAATACCGCCTGCGGAGTTGTCGCCGGCAAAAAGCCCGCGGGGCTACGTGGTGCTGACAATCGGGCTGCCGGGTTCGGGCAAGACGACATGGTTCAAGCGCCGGGGCGTGACTCCGTTATCGAGCGATATGCTGCGGAGCATCCTGTTTGACGACATTACGGAGCAGCGCTACCAGGGGTTGGTATTTTCGACCCTGCGGTCTCTCTTGCGAGCGCGGCTGATCGCGAAGATGCCCTGGAACTATGTCGACGCAACCAACCTGTCTCCGCACGAGCGGCGGCAATGGATCAAGATGGCCAAGAGCTTTGGCTACGATGTACAGGCGGTTTTCTTTGACGTGCCGTTCGAGGTCTGCATGGAACGGAACAGCCACCGCGAGCGCAACGTCAATGAGGAGTCGATGAGGAAGATGGCGGACCGTTTGAGACCGCCGAGCTTCAAAGAGGGGTTCTCAAAGATTACGGTCGTGAGAGTGAAGAGCGGGACAGCGCCGGAGGCGGGCGAAGCACCCGCAGCCGAGGGCTGACGCATCAGAGTCAACGAAAGCTGAGGCCGGGCCGAGTGCCCGGCCTTTTTTCTTCGAGAAACAATGGCAGACGCGGCAATCGAGTTCCGGGATGTGAGCTTTACGACCGAGCAGGGTCGCTTGCTGCTGGACCATATCTCGCTGCGCATCGAACCGGGCACGACAGTTTCGATACTTGGGCGGAGCGGGTCGGGGAAGACGACTTTGCTGCGCACCGTCAACCGGATGATCGATCCGACCTCGGGGCAGGTTCTGATCGGCGGGCGGGCGGTTGGCGAGAGCGACCCTGTTTCGCTGCGGCGCGGGATCGGGTACGTCGTACAGGAGACCGGGCTGTTTCCTCACTTCAGGATCGAGCGCAATATCGGGACGGTGCTGGAGTTGGAAGGTAAGGGCCGGGAAGAAATCGCCTTGCGGAGCCGTGAGCTGATGAAGATGGTGGGGCTCGAGGAGGGTACCTTCGCCGGCCGATATCCATTCCAGCTCTCGGGCGGTCAGCGGCAGCGCGTCGGGCTGGCGAGGGCGCTGGCCGCAGACCCGCCAGTGCTCTTGATGGATGAGCCTTTTGGCGCGCTGGACCCGCTCACTCGAGCGGAGATGCAGGACGTCTTGCGCAGCCTTATGAACGGGCTGAAGAAGACGGTTCTGCTGGTGACCCATGACCTGGATGAGGCGATGTATCTTGCCTCCCGGATTGTGCTGGTGGAGCAGGGTCGCATCGTGGCCGACCTGCCGAGCGGAGAGTTTCTTGCGTCGAGGATTCCGGCCGTTGTGGAGTATGTGCGCGCGGTCCATCGCGGGACCGATGGGGTGAATGCCCAATCGAGGCCGGCCTGATGGGGAAGTTTTATTCGCAATATGGCTCCGAGATAGGGACGCTGACGCTTGAGCATCTCTGGCTGACGGGAGCGGCGATGCTGATTGCGGCGTTGATCGGGATTCCTACGGGAATCCTGCTCACGCGATATCCGCATTGGGCGAAGCCGGTCCTGGGAGTGGTAAATATTCTCCAGACGATTCCGAGCCTGGCGCTTTTCGGGTTCCTGCTACCGCTGCCGTGGTTCGGGGCGAGCGCGGCGCGGATCGCGATTGCCGCGCTGACAGCATATGCGCTTCTGCCGATCATCCGGAATACATACACGGGGATCGAGGGAATTGATCCTGCCTTAGTGGATGTGTCAAAAGCTTTAGGAATGAGTGATATGCAGAGATTATTGAAGGTGGAGCTTCCTCTATCGGCCGCGTTTATTCTGGCTGGATTGCGGACGGCGACGGTAATCTGCGTCGGTATTGCCACCATTGCGGCGGCGGTCGGCGCGGGTGGTTTAGGGGAGTTTATTTTTCGCGGCGTGGCGTCGGTAGATAACCGGCTGGTACTCGCCGGGGCTTTACCTGCCGCCGGCCTAGCTTTAGCAGCAGATGGTTTGCTGGGCCTGGTGGAGCGGTGGGTGCGGGTGCCGAGCGCGGCGCGGCAATGACGCGGCGCTGTTGGTCCGGTCTGCTGGCGACGGTTTTCTGGCTGGCGGCTGTTGCGCTGACAGGCTGCTCGCCACCGAGACCGGACCATCCTGTGATTGGGGCGAAAAACTTTACGGAGCAGGTGATTCTCGGCGAGCTGTTGGCGCAGGAGATTGAGGCCAAGACGGGCCTCCATGTGGAGCGACGGTTTTATCTGGCGGGGAGCTATATTGCGCAACAGGCGCTGGCCTCGGGGCGCATCGATGCTTACGTCGAGTACACCGGGACGGCGCTGACGGCGATTTTGAAGCAACCGGTGGACAAGGATCCGGCTTCGTCGCTCGCGACGGTGACGCGGCTCTACCGCGAGCGGTACGCGGTTGAGGTAACGCCGGCGCTGGGTTTTGAGAATACGTTTGCGATGGTGGTGCGGGGCGCGGATGCAAAGCGGCTGAACGTTCACACCTTGAGCCAGGCGGCGGCTGATGCGAGCCACTGGCGACTCGGAGTGGGCTACGAGTTTGAGCAGCGCCCGGATGGGCTGGCGGGACTTTCGTCGGCCTATGGACTGAGGTTTTCGGGGTCTCCCCGGACGATGGACTTGGGTTTGCTGTATCGGGCCTTGAACGGGAACCAGGTGGATATCGTTGCCGGAAATTCGACAGACGGGCCGATCGAGGCTTTTGGCCTGGCGGTGCTCGAGGATGACAAGCATTATTTTCCGCCTTACCAGGCGGTCCCACTGGTGCGCGAGGCATCCTTGCAGCGCTGGCCGCAGATGCGTGCGGCGTTTGCGGCGCTTGGCGGAAAAATCTCTGCCGAGGAGATGCAGTCGATGAATGAAGCAGTGGATGGCCAGCATCGTGATCCTGCGGATGTGGTTCGGGAGTTTCGCAGGCGAAAGGGTCTCTAACGGTCGTGTCGCGATGCTGCGAGGAGGAGAAGCGGAATGATGGCTGAACGAGACGTGGAACCCTGGCTGCGGGGAACGTGGATGGAAGTAAATGCCGTGGCGAGGGGCGTTCTTCATGCGCTTGAGCTTGCGGAAGAGGATATTGCGAAGTGGTGCAGTACGCTCACCGAATGGGAGTTGAATGAGCATCCATTTGGGTTACCGCCGGTGGCCTTCCAGCTTCGTCACATTGCTCGAAGTATGGACCGCCTGTTGACGTATGCGGAAGGGCGGCAGCTCTCCGGGGAGCAGCTTGCGGCGTTGAAGAGCGAGATGGACCGCGGCGCGATGCGCGCAGCAGCTTTTGAGGAGTTCTCCGCGGCGGTCGAGAGCTCGGCGAGCCGGGTGAGAGCGCTTTGCAGCATCGACCTGGATGAGCCTCGGGGGGTGGGCAAGAAGCAGCTGCCGACGACGGTTGGCGGACTGCTGGTGCATGTTGCCGACCATACGCAGCGCCATGTAGGGCAGGCGATCACGACAGCAAAGATCCTGATGGCGCAGCGGCCTAGCTGAGGAACAGCACGGCTCCGGTGGCGAGATCGTAGACGCCTGCGACGATTTTGACCTTTCCCGACTTCACGGCGGGGCCGATGATCGGGTCGAGAGTGCCGGAGTCTGGCGATGCCCCGATGGACGTTGGCCTGGATGGCGTTGTGGAGCGGGTCGCCGGTTTTCTCCTCAGTTTCCAAGGACGGCCGGCTTGATGTTGTTGACCAGGTCGTTGATTGCGCCGGGCAAGGCATCGTGATCGTGAAAGAAAATGTTTACTTGACCGAATCGTGCTTAAGGCCGGAAGCTGTTTCAGACAGAACTAATCTTTTTTCAGCAGGCGACAGGAGACATTGGTGGCGATCGTAGCGGGCGTGGATTTTGGGACTTTGAGTGTGCGGGTAACGTTGCTGGACAGCGAGCGCGGCCGGCTGGGAACGGCCTCGGCGGAGTACGCGCTAAAGCGCAAGCGGGAAGACCCGAACTTCGCCACCCAGTCGCATGCGGAACAGATGGATGCGCTGGTGAAAGCTACTCTTGACGTGGTCAAGAAGGCCGGCATCAAGGGGGAGGAGGTCGAGTCGATCGCTATCGACACGACGGGCTCGAGTGTGATCATGCTGGGGGCCAATCTGGAGCCGCTGGATGATTATTACCTGTGGTGCGATCATCGGGCTCTTGAAGAGGCGCGACAGATTACCGAGCTTGCGCACCAGGAGAAGTTCGAAGGGATCGAGTGGTGTGGCGGCGTGTATTCGCATGAGTGGGGTTTTGCGAAGCTGCTGCACTGGTTGCGGCATAATCCGCAGAAGCGTAGCGAACTGGCGACGGCGCTTGAGAACTGCGACATGGTGGCGGCCACGCTTTGCGGAATCACGGATGCAAAGCAGGTGAAGCGGAGCGCCTGCGCGATGGGGCACAAATGGATGTGGAACCCGAAGTGGGACGGGCTGCCTCCCCAGGAGTTTCTGTCGAAGGTGGATCCTTTGTTTGACGGAATTCGTGGAAAGCTTGAAGGCGAGTACCTCACTTCGGACAAACTGGCAGGATACTTGAGCGAGCCGTGGGCTAGCGCGATGGGGCTGCGGGCCGGGATTCCGATTCCGGTATCGGCCTTTGACGCCCACTGGGATGCGATCGGGGCTGCATGCCGTGAAGGGGACGTGGTGAACGTGGTCGGCACCTCGACGTGCATCATCGCGATGAGTCATGAGTCTACGCTGGTGCCGGGAGTTTGCGGCGTGGTGCCGGGAAGCGTGCATCCGGCATTTACCGGGATCGAGGCGGGACTCTCGGCGACCGGTGATATCTTTGAGGCGATCGCACGCAGGGCGGGCACGGATGTGAAAACCCTGGCGAAGGGTCTCGATGCTTACCGCTCGGGCCAGACGGGACTACTGCGGCTCAGCTGGGACAATGGCGATCGGACGGTGCTAGTGAATTCGGAGCTTGGCGGTGTGACGCTGGGCTGGAACCTGATTCATACTGCCCAGGATGAGCTATTTGCGGCCATCGAAGGCACGGCTTTTCATACCCGGATCATTCTTGAGCGAATGGCGGAGAATGGCGTTCCGGTGGAGCGGGTGATCAATGCGGGAGGAATTCCGCAGCATAATGCCGTGCTGAACCAGGTATACGCCAATGTGTTGAATAAACCGATTCTGGTGCCGGACGGCATACCGACGAGCCTGGGTTCCGGAATTTTTGCCTTGATGGCTGCGGGTGTCTTCTCCACTGTCGAGGAGGCGCAGCGGAAGATGTGCCTGAATCATGTCACGTATGATCCAGAGCCTGCGGCGGTGGAGGTTTATGAACGGCTCTACCAGCATTACCGGGCCCTCTACTTTGCTCTCGGCTCGCGCCGCGCCGAGGCGGCGCGACTGGGAGACGTGCTGCCAGACTTAAAAAAGATTGCGGCCGAAGTGCAGGCTTCGGCCGGAATGGATAGCCGTCGCATGCTGGAGTTATCCGCTTAGCCTGCGGCAGACGGCGTAGAGCGACGCCTGCGGCGCTTGTCATGATGGTTTTCAGCCTTGCGATGCGGAGTTGGCCCGGTGCCGAGTTCCAGGAATGGTGAACTGAAATTCTGCCCGACCATGAGGTTTGCTGAGGCTGTTGCCATGGCCGGCGAGCTCCACGGGCGGCAGACGAAGAAGACCGGCGCGCCCTTCTTATCTCACCTGCTCGAGGTCTGCGCGCTGGTGTTGCGGACGGGCGGCGATGAGGACCAGGGGATTGCCGCGCTGTTGCACGATGGCCCGGAGAAGAGCGGCGGACGGGCGACACTGCGCCTGATCGAGCAGCGGTTTGGCGAGCGAACGGCAAAGATGGTGGTGGATTGCACCGACTCGTTCGAAGGTGAGGACAAGCCAAAATGGCGGCTGGTGAAGGAGCGGCAGATTGACCGTTTTCGCCGCGAAGCGTTGGCCGAATCCTGCCTGGTGTATGCGGCAGACAAGCTCTCAAACGGGCGGGAGATCGAGCGGCGACTGAAGACGGAAGGACCGAAGGTCTGGTCGGAGTACGGCGGGGGACGCGAAGGGCATCTTTGGTATTTTCGCGCGATGTACCAGGTATTTCTCGATCGCGGCGGGAGCAACCCCCTGATGACGGAACTGGACGAAGTGTTAACGGGACTGGAGAAAAGTGCTTCGAAATGAGACGAATTTCAGTTCATGACTCATTCCGTGCTTAAGCGGCCCTTCGCGCTGAGGCTGCGAATGGCATGCTGGCTGGTTTGGAGAACGAACTCAGATCAGGGTAAGCGATTGTTGGATGAGGTGCCTGGTATCGGTGAACGGGTCGACATCGGAATCGGACTCCATGGAGTAATACCCGCGATAGCCTGAGGCCTTGGCAATGGTGAAGAGCCTGGAGAGAGAAACAGTCTTGCGCTTGCCGCCGATCGATTCGGCGTCTTTCACGTGCGCGATGTTCCAGGCGTAGGCGAACATCCCCCGGACGGCATCGGCATTGAAATTTTCATCGCCGGTCATGAGAGCATTTCCGAAATCGGGCAACGCTCGCAGATAGGGCGTGTGGGCCTGCTGAATGACAGCGATGGTACGCGGCTCAGAGGAGAAGACCGGATCGTCGTTTTCGAGGTTGACGACGATGTTTCTGGTGGCGGCGTAGTCGAGGGTCGGCCTGAGTGCGCGGACGGCCTGAGGAAGATCCGCCGTGTCTTTACATTTTGGAATCCAGATACGAATGCTGGGGGAGCCGAGCAGGGCGGCGGTGTCGATCCAGTGCCGGTATCTTGCGTTTCCCAGAGTACGTTTGGATTCGTCGGCACTGCAGAGCTCGACGGACTCGTCTACGGGAATGTTGACGACCCTCACGCCGAGGGCGTCGAAGGCAGCGCGAAGTTTCTCGATCTCCGCAGGCTCTGTCGACGCGAAGTGAGAGTCGAGCGGCTCAATGCCGCCCACGTTGAAATTGGTTTTCACATACCTAGCGAAGGCAGTCAGATCCATTCCTGGCTTGGCCGGATCGCGTTCGGTATTTCGTGGAGCGAGGATCGATGCGCGGAAGGGGTAAGTCGCCACACCAATCCGCTCATGCGGATCGGTGGGGAAGTTGGCTATCGGGGAATTTGAGCTGCTTGCGAAGGCGGCAGCCGTTGAGCAGGCGAGAGCGCCTTTGACGAAGGTACGTCGCGTGAGTGGTTTCATCCCTGGCTTGGCGCCTCCGAAGTACGCAGACCTTGCTTGAACTGCTTTACGAGATACTCCGACGCGCGCAGGGAGAATGCCAGGACGGAGAGCGTGGTGGTTTTATCGGTGCAGTTGAGAAACAGGCTTGCATCGCAGGCGAAAAGATTTGGAACGTCGTGGGTCTGGCCGAAGCGATTTGTGACGAAACGTTTTGGATCGTTGCCCATGCGGCAGGTGCCGGTCTCGTGCAGGCTCCAGCCGGGCGATTCGGGTCGACCGTGGCCCTGATAGACGCCGCCCATGTTATGGAAGATTTCCTCGCAGACTTGCTTGCCATGTTCCCACATTTTTAGAGTGTTTTCATCCCACCGAAAGTGAATGCGCACCTGGGGAATGCCGAAGATGTCTTTTTTTTCGGGGTCGATGTCGACGAAGTTGCTGTCTGAGCGCTGGGATGGAGCCTGGATGGTAAAGTTTGCCGGAGTCGGGTAGCGGCGTTTGATTTCGGTGCGGTAGGTTGCGCCGAAGCCCTCGATGTCGTCGTAGTAGCTGGGAAATTGGTCGCAGCCTCCGCCTGGATAGATGGAATAGCCGCGGATGAACTTCTCCTGCTTAGGATTGTCGAGGTTCTGCCAGCGGGGCAGCCAGGCGATGGTGGCGGTGGAGACGTTATCAGGAAAGCTCGGCTGGCCGAGCATCTGCGGCAGATAGCCAAAGCCGGATGTTCCGTACATGTGATCGCAGAGGTTTTTGCCGAGCTGGCCGCTGGAGTTCGCGATGCCGGTCGGCCAGTGGCTGGATTTTGAGTTCAGCATGATTTGCGAGGTCGTGACACAGGAGGCGGCGACGATCACCGCTTTGGCATAGACCTCGATCTCCTGGTGAGTGATGCGGTTGACGTAGGCGACGCCCCTGGCGCGGCCATCGCTGTCGACGAGGACTTCCCGGGCGACGGCGTTGGTGCGGAGCTCGAGATTGCCTGTGGCGTGCGCCTGGGGAAGAAAGAAGTAAGGCGACGAGAAGAATGCGCCGACGTCGCACCCCTCGGTGCAATTGCCGCAGTAATGGCAGGCGGGATGGCCGTTGTGAGCCTGGGTGAGTTGGGCGATGCGATCGGGCAGGTAAGGGACGCCAGACTTTTTCGCTCCCGCCTCGAGGATGTAGTCGATACAGCGAAAGCGCATTGGATCGATGTATTTGCCGTCAGGGTTGGATGGCCGGTTCTGCACGGTGCTGGCGACGCCGATCATCTCTTCGACGCGCGTGTAGTAGGGCGCGATGTCGTCGTAGGAAACGGGCCAGTCGACATCGTAGCCATCGCGAGAGGCTGCTTTGAAATCGATCGCGGCCATGCGGGCGGAGGAGCGGCCCCAGAAGTTTGTCTTGCCACCGACACCGTTACAACGCGGCCAGGTCCAGCTGGTGCCTTCGGCTGTCGAGTAGGCGATGTCATGTTCCCAGACATCGGGCGAGACGTATTCACTATCCATGTAGCCGACGCTTTTCGCCCGGCGGGCCGGCGAATCAAAGCCGCGAAACTTGAGGTCGTAGGGCTGGCGATGCTGGCGGAAGTCTTTGGCAGGGTCGAGCAGGCGGCCGGCATTGAGGGCGCATACTTTGAGGCCAGCTGCGCAAAGCGTCTTGATGGCCATGCCGCCGCCGGCTCCGGTGCCGATTACGATGACGTCGTAGGTATCCACTGCGCTCCTTTGAGGACTGATTTCACTTAAAGACCGATATGCTCAGGATTGCCGGCGTGGGTGCATCCGGGTGAGGCGGAATAGAACTGAAGACCGGGATAGTCGAGGGACTCGAGGCCGACCCGGGTAGTGTAGAAACCCATGACGGTGTACCTGCGCAGGAGCAGGAAGAACTGCTGCCCGGCTTGTTCAGCTTCTCTGTGCTTTGCTTTGTAGGCGAGTCGTTCGAGGGTGGAGTTCTGCTGTTCGCGCGACAAGCTGGTGAAAGAGGTTGCCGGCGCTGCGGCCTGGTCGAGCCAGGCGAGGCCGTCGCGAAAAGGCGCCTGCAGGGTAGGGTCGCTGGAAACCATGAAATCGATGAATTCGGCAACGCCCGCTTCTTTGGCCCCGGGCTGGAGGATGGGCATCGGACTGCCGGTCTCGGCCGGGTGGGGAATTGCGGGCAGGATCAGATCGACCAACGTCTCGAGGCTTGCGTATTGACCTGGAGAAAAGAACTGTGGGCGATAGGGTGTGCGGGGCGCCTGCTGGGCAGAGTCGCCGTGATGCTGCGCCATCGCGGTCTCAGCGAGGGCGTAGTTCCAGCGCGAAAAGCCGGGGAAGGCACTTGCGGCGGAAGCGAGTGCCAGCGCCTGCAATAATTCTCTGCGACTAGGTCCTTGGCCAGCCATGGTTTTCTCCTGGATGAGATTAGTTTACGGGTGGTTCCACGGCGCCGAGACTTCTTCCGCAGAGATCATAGAAGCTCCGGATGAAAAAAGCAGGCCGCAGCGCCCAAAAGGGTTGCATGTTCGCCAGTCGATGCGCGGACGAGCGATGCGTTGGCAAGCGGGTATCGGCCGCCGTGAGCGAGGAACGACTCCTGGGCTGCAGCGAAGAAGACATCTCCGGCGTGGGAGAGTCCGCCGGCGATGGCGATGCGGTCAGGGAAGAAGATGCTTGCCAGCGACGCTGCGGTGATGCCGGTCCAATAGCCGGCCTCCTCAAGCAAAGTCAGAGCGAGGGGTTTGCCCAGTTCGCCGTCGTTTACCAGGGAACGAAAGGATGCTTTGCCACGCCCGGTGAGCTTTGCATAGCGAATGCCAAGTGAGGCGGTGGAGATGAGCGCCTCGGCACAACCCCGGCCGCCGCAGCTGCAAACCGGACCATCGGCCTGAACGACGATGTGTCCGGCATCGCCGAGGCAGCCGTGCGCAACTCGCAGTAGCTTGCCTTCGGAGATCATGCCGACGCCGAGGCCGGTACCGCCGGTGAGGCAGAGGAAGCGTTCTGATCCTCGTCCCTGGCCGTAAAGATACTCGGCGATGCAGGCTGCATTGGAATCGGTTTCAATGTGGACGGGCAACTGTAACGCCTGCTTCACGACGGAAGCGATGGGCGTGTGTTCGAGCCAAGGCAGGTTGGCGTTGTATTCGAGTGCTCCTTCGGTGCTGACAAAGCCGGCGAGCGCAACTGAGACGCCGAGAACGGGAGAAGCGGCGCCGGGGTGATCTTCTTGCGGCGGTCCGGACTGGGCCTCGATTTCACGGAGGATGGATAGCAGCTTTTCAATGAAAGCATCCCCGCTGGGGGCAGCGGTCGAAAAGGATTGCCACGCCCGCATGCCGCCCTGGCGGTCTACGAGCGCGAGTTTGGTGGTGCCACCGCCGATGTCAATTGCCAAAACACCATTATGTTCACTCATGCAGGCGAGGACTTCGATTCGAAGAGAGGGAAGCCTGATTCGGCCGAGGTGATTTCGGAAGCATAGCGAAAATCCCCTGGGACGATACCGCGCCACAGGGCAAGCTGGTAAGCCGCTACCTGGATGGGAACGATTTCGAAGAGCGGGGCGAGCAGAGCTGGAATCTGCGGCCACGGCGTAAGCGACGGCGCTTGCTTGAGGCGATCGCCGGGTTGAGCGCCGGGACCAATCCAGCGGACGGTTGCGCCCATCTGCGCGAGATCGCCGGCGAGGGAGCGATCGAGCTGCTGCGTTGGGGCTGGCGAGCCGAAGACGATTGCTCGAAAACTGCTGGAGACGCTTTCGACAGGACCGTGCCGGAACTGACCTGACGACATGCCCACGGCTGCTGCCTTGGCGGTCTCGTGCAGAAGCAGGGCGCCTTCATAGACGGAGGCAAGCGCCGGGCCCCGGCCGAGCAGGTAGAGAGCTCCATCGCCATCGAAGATTTCCTGCCAGCTTTCTCTAGCCCGATAGCTTGCCTCGATGTGTGATTTCAGGGTGGGCAGGGTGGCCAGGGCGGATGCCATCAATGCGTTCGCGTTAGCGCCGAGCGCTTCTTCCGCGAGCAGCAGCAACGTCAGCACTGTGCCGGTGTAGGTTTGCACGGCAACCAGCTGGTCGGCGCCCGAGCCGATCCTCAGGGTCAGATCGGAGAGCTTTTCGAGTTCGGTACCGGGCAGGTTCGTGACGCCGATCAGGGTCATACCGGCACTGCGCATTTTTTCAGCCAGGCGAAGGACTTCGACCGAGCCCCCGGAGCGAGAGATCAGAATGCCGGTGTCCTCCGGGCGAAGGGCGGAGCTGCCGTAATGCAGCAGTTCCGCGCTCTCGAAGGACTGGACAGAATGACCAGCGTACGCAAGGCGATTGACTGCCGGAATCGCAGCGAAGAGCGAAGCACCCATGCCTGTGACGATCACTTGTCCCCTGGTATGGCGGATTTTTTCTGCGCAGGCTTTGAGAACCGCATAGCCTGCGCCCTGATGAAATTCGAGGAGAGCCTGATTTGAGTCCGGCTGGGCGAAGATATTTTCGAGCATCGGCAGTGGTGTCATGCTTTTTTCCTGTTCAGCCACTCGTCGATGGGCCGCTCGGCGGTGGGGTGGTAAGGAAATGACACTTTCTGCCCGAGTCCGGCCGAGGCGTATGCGGCGTAGACGGCCTCGAGGACCACCTTGCCATCTTCACCGGTGGCTTGCGGGGCTTCGAGCCCACGAATGGCGCGTGCGAAGTGACGCATCTCCTGCGGGAAGCCATAATTCCAGAGCTCTTCGAAGACGGGGTAGGTCCAGCCGGTGGTGGTAGGAGCCTTTTCGACGGCATAGCCCACGCCATATTCGCTGTAGGTCGGCAGCGCGTTGCCCATGTGAAGATTGGCGATGGTGAGGCCGCCCTCGCCGTAGACCTCGATGCGGTCGTCCATACCCCCGCGCCGCGCCCAGCTGTTCTCGATGATAGTGAAGGCATTGCCGGCAAACTCGATCACGGTGACGGCTTCGTCATCGGCCTGGGTCTTGTCGCCATGGACGTAGGTTCCCAGATGGGAGTAAGCGGTCAACAGTTTGGGCCGGTTGAGAAACCAATAAGCGAAGGCGATGCCGTGGCAGCCGAGATCGAGCAGCGCGCCGCCGCCAGAACGCTTGACGTCCCAGAACCAGTCGGAGTGGGGGCCGAAGTGCTTTTCACTTTGCTTGATGAGATGGACCTTGCCGAAAGCCCCGGCGTCGGCCATCTCTTTGGCCTTGAGGTATTTCGGCGTAAAGAAGAGCTCCTCCGCATAGAGGAGCAGGACGCCATTGGCCCGGCAGGCCTCAATCATGCGGGTAGCCTCGTCGATAGTGACGCACAGGGGCTTCTCACATATGACGTGTTTGCCGGCCTGCGCCAGCGCGATGGTCATCTCGCAATGCAGCGAGTTGGGCGCAGTGATCGTGACGGCCTCGATCTCAGGGTCGGCAGCGAGTTCGCGATAATCCGTGTAAACGCGGGGGATCTTGTAGCGGCCGGCGAGCGCGCGCGCGTTGGCCGCGGTTGGCGAGGCTACGGCGACTACGGACATGTCGCCATCGATCATGCTGATGGAAGCGGCGTGGCAATCAGCCTGAAACTGAGAGCCGATAATGCCCACGCGTACGGGGCCATTCTTCATTGTGACCTCTTCGAGGGGAGGAAAACTCTCACTTGGGTTTGGTGCGGATGGACGGCACAAGCCGTAAGCCGGCCGCGGCCGTGCGTTTGCTTCCGTAGCAGGCCACCCAGAGTGTCCTTCAATCACGGGATACTAGCACGGTGGGACGCGGTTTGCGAGTCTGGCCGCCGGGGCGCCGTGCTGATTGGACGGTCGATGGGCGGCGCGCGCGAACTCTTGTTGACATACGCAGAAGTTGCCGCTACTCTTGCGGTTCAAACGATTCAATACAGTCACGACTGCCGGCGTCTGGAGGCTTCCAATGCTGCACTTCGGTCCCTACTTCTCCCCGCGTTTCGTACGAGTCGCCGCCATTGCCCTGGTGATCCTGCTGGCCCGAAGGGCGACTGCGGAGTCGGCCTATGTTCGTGTGAGCCAGATCGGATATGAGGCCGGCGCGGGAGTGTCGCGCGCTTACCTGATGTCCACTGCAGTGGAGACCGGTGCGGCTTTCCAGGTGCTGAGCGAAGACGGACATACCGCCTTCCGCGCGAAGGTCGGCGGCCTGCTGGGTACCTGGGCGCACAGTCCCACAGTTACCTACTATGTGTATGCGCTGGATTTTACGGCGCCGTGCGGGCACAGCTATTCGATCCGTGTGACGGGGCCGGTGGGGGCGCGTTCGCCAGCGTTTGCGGTAGATCGTCCCGAGGTGCTCTATCCCGGGCTGCTGGTGAACTCACTCTTTTTCTATGAAAGTGAGCGGGACGGGAGCGACTTCGTCAAGAACGCACTGCGAAGCGCTCCCGGCCATTTGAAAGACAAAGAGGCGAAGCTGTATGACACACCGCCGCTGGATGACAACGACTTCATCAATTATGTGCCTCCGTCAAAGCCGCTCGCACCGGCGAAGCTGCCGGCGATCGACGCCGAGGGCGGATGGTGGGACGCGGGCGACTATGAGAAATATGTCGAGACGGTAAGTTATACGACGGCGCTGATGGAAATCGGGGTACGAGACTTTCCCGGGCAGATGGGCAAGGGTGCTCCCCTGTATCCTCCGGCTCCTCCGAATTCGGTGTCTTACGCGGGGAAGAGTGGCGCAGGGGCGCCGGTGTCTTCAGATTTCAGCGCGGAGGCGATGTTTGGCATCCGGTGGCTTTTGAAGATGTGGGACGGATCGAGAAAGACGCTCGCTTACCAGGTGGATAACTCGCAGGACTGGAACTATTACGGCGAGGGCGATCCTTCCTCCGCCGCGGGATATTGCGGCGGCACTGCGAGTACGCCTTACTGCCTGATTACCGAGTACGACATCTGGACGCTTCCGCAGGCGGCAGACAACTACAAGCAGGATGGCGACCCGGAGCCGTGCGATCCATTGACGACTTTTTACATCTGCAACCGGCCAGTGTTTGCGACGCTCCCGGGTGCCCGGATCAGCCCCAATCTTGCTGGACGGCTGGCAGCGGACTTTGCGCTTTGCTACGAGCTGAATCGAGGGCGCGACCAGGGACTTGCACACCAGTGCCTGAAGGCAGCCGAGGAGGTTTATGCGGCAGCGGATACCTCCTACCCCGATCCTGCGCCGGGTGTGGGCTCTGGATCATGCCCAACGTGCCTGGTGACGGCTGTGCCGTTTGACGGATATCCGGAGACGGTCTGGGACGATGACATGGAATTAGGCGCGACGGAACTTGCCCGTGCCCTGCGCTGTGCGAAGCAGGAGGGGGACATGCCTGCCGGATTGCCGCAAAGCGATCCAGAAATTTACCTGCAAGACGCTGCGCAGTTTGCGCGGAACTACATCAAGAAGATCTACACGCCGGGATATTCGGACACATTGAATCTCTATGACGTAAGCGGCCTGGGACACTACGAGTTGTACCGTGCGCTCGAAGAGGCGGGAGATCCTGAGGGGCTGGCGGTCTCACAAGGATCGATCAAGAAGCAGCTGCTCGACCAGGTGGAGGCGGCGACAACCCAGGCCGGCAACGATGCATGGGGCTTTGGGGTCGGCTGGAGCAATGGGGACACGACTTCGCATGGAGGAGGCTTATCGGTAATGGCGAGCGAGGCTTATTCGCTGACGCATGCAGCGCGATATGACGTTTACTCGCAGCGCTGGATGGCGAATATCCTGGGAGCGAACTCCTGGGGCTCATCCTTCCTGGTAGGGGACGGCAGTACCTTTCCAAATTGCATCCAGCACCAGGTAGCGAATCTTGCGGGAGCGCTGGACGGGACAGCAGGCGGTACGCCGATCCTCTGGGGAGCTGCGACGGAGGGGCCGACGAGTTATGCGACAAGTGGCGTCGTTGGGGGGATGATCCTCTGTCCTGCGAGCGGCGTGGATACATTTAAGAAGTTCAATGGGAGTGACGGCGCTTACAACCGATCCCAGCTTGCGGTTTTTCAGGATAACGTGCAGTCCTACAGCACGACGGAACCGGCCATCGATCTCACCTCAACCTCTTTCCTGATGTGGTCGTGGAGATTGGCGAAACATCCGAACCCTTGATGAACATCCGAATCCTTGATGTATGACGACTTATTATTTTTTCGGGACAATGCCGTACTTGGCTTGCAGCCATTTTTGCGCGGAGAGAGGAAGGTTTGCGGCGATCTCCTGCCAGGTCACAAGGACACAGCGCCATCGAGGACGCTCGGGCCGGATGGCGAGGAGGACTGCATACCATTCAGCGATGAGATCGCCGCGCCGCGCGTCGCAGATGAGGCAATACCGGGTGGTCTCTCGGCTCAGCGCTGCGAGGATGCCACGCACCAGTTGATAGGACTGGAGCTTGTTTCTTTTTGCAGGCAACAGGCTGAGATCAAAGATTCGATCGAAATCACAATAACGTTCCGCCATCGATAGGGGCGCCGATTGGAAATCAGTTTCGGTCAGCTTGGCCTCAATCATCAGGTCGCCGATGCAGAGATCGATCTCGGTGGTATCGATACGTCCGTTTTTTACCGGAATATGAGGCCTGACGCCGAAGACCATAGGCGCAGCCGCATCGAGATGCAGAAAAGCACGCAGCCGGCTGGATGGCTTCGAGGCGTACGGGTGACAGAAGATGCTCATCAACAAGGCGTCTGAACTATTGCAGGAATCCAGCTCTCGCCGCTCCGTGTCATGACTTACCAGGATGCGCCTTGCGCTCGTATGAGTTTTGGCGAGTCTCTTCGACCAGTCAGGATTTCGCAGAATGCGTCGGTACGAGGCCGGGTAAAAGTTTGCATGCCGCCCATTGGCATCGGGACGGAAGATGATGGTCGGAGCCGCGCCAAAGGTCTGCTCATACGCAAGTCCCTGTTGCTCTGCCCACACTGCATGACGCGCGGCGAGTTCCCGCCTCAATGAGGCCGACGAGCTCTGGTCGCGATGAAAGGGCGAGGGGAGAGCGATGCCAGAGGAGCTCTCGGAGCGATGACCGTTGGAGAAATGGGGATCGAAGATAGACATCGGTTGAGAAAAGCCGGGCGCCGCGCAGGCGAATAAAAGGAGAATATCATTAGGATGGATATTCACACTGCATTTACAGTGAAGGAATGATGGAATTATCCACAGTCGATCTGGTGGGCGTTGGCCTTAACGCCACCGACACCCTGATCAGCCTTCCCAACTTCCCCAAATCTGGATCGAAGGTGGAATACCGCAACCCTATGGTGCTGCCCGGAGGGCAGGTGGCGACGACCGTGGTCGCCTGCCAGCATTGGGGGATGAGCACGCGCTATGTCGGCAAACTCGGTGACGATGCTGCTGCGGAATTGCATCGGGAGGTATTCGCACGAGCGGGCGTGGAGAGCCGGATCGTGACGGTCACGGGTGCGGATAGCCTGCAGTCCTTGATCCTGGTGGATGGCGACGGCGACAGGACAGTGCTTCGCCGGCAGGACGAGCGGCTGGCCCTGCTGGCGGACGAACTGGAACGGGAGTGGATCGTGAACGCACGCGCTCTTCACGTCGACGGCTGCGACACGGCTGCTGCAACCGAGGCAGCGCGATGGGCTCGAGCGGCAGGGATTCCAGTGATCGCCGACCTCGACGAACTTTACCCCGGGGTGGACGATCTTCTTCGCAATATCGATTACCTGATCGTCAGCCGTGATTTTCCCTCGCGGCTGATGAATGAGCCGGACCTGGAGACAGCTCTACGAGGGATGCAGCGCCGCTACGCCAGCCGCCTAACTGCGGCGACGCTTGGCGAAGAAGGAGTGCTGGCCTGGGACGGCAAGGACTTTCATCATATCGCTGCATACCGTGTGCCGGTTGTCGACACCACCGGGGCTGGAGATATCTTCCATGCCGGGTTCATCTATGGACTGCTTCAAGGCTGGCCACTCGACAGGCAGCTGGATTTCGCCTGCGCTGCGGCTGCGTTGAATTGCATGAGCGTCGGGGCACGGGGCGGTATCGAGAGCGTACAAGCCATCGCCCACCTCATGGCAACCGGCGCCCGGCACCTGGCGCCTCTTTATGCCTCTGACGTCGACTGATGGGCCGGTCGATTCGCTAATTTGCAGTTCGCGATCTGTGCCGTTTGGCGCGAGGTGCAGCGGTCCGCGAAGAGGCGCGGAGATGAGTCTTGCCTTACGATACAAAGCATGCCGATTGTCGAGGATCTCGCACGCATCGCTTTGCAGGAGCAACAACTCCAGTTCGATCACTTCGATGAGGACACAGCCTGGAAGCTGGGAAGCCGGCTTCGTGCGCTGGCGGTCGAACGCAGCGCTCGCATCGTAATTGATGTGAGGCGGTTTGGGCAGCCTCTTTTCTACACTGCGCTTTCCGGGACTGCCCCTGACAATGTGGACTGGGTGCGCCGCAAGGGCAATGTGACGGCGCGCTTTTATCGAAGCTCCTATGCCGTTGGACTGGAGATGGAGGAGAAAAAATCGAACCTGTTGGAGCGCTACGGTTTACCCGTTGCGGACTATGCCTGCCATGGCGGTTGCTTTCCGCTGCGCGTGGCAAGAGCCGGAGCGATCGGTTCGGTCACGGTCTCAGGGCTGCCGCAGCGCGCCGATCATGAGTTGGCTGTGGAGGCGATCTGCCTGGAAGTCGGTCTCGCCTACGATGACTTCAGGCTTGCCTAGCCACAGGCGATTTCCTCTCCTGCAACCTCACTGCGATGTGGTGCTCATCAAGTCTTCTACCTCTTGCAACGTCGGCATGGATGGTTGAGCGCCGACGCGGGTGGTGGAAATCGCGGCTGCTGCGGCTGCAAAGCGGGTGCTTTCCACGCTGCTCTTGCCCATGAGTAGCCCGGCAGCAAAGGCCCCGTTGAAACAATCGCCGGCAGCGGTGGTGTCGACGGGACTGATGGGGAAGGCATTTACCATTTCGGATGGCCCATCTGTGGCTGCGATGTAAGCTCCGCGAGAACCGAGCTTCAGGATGAGGCCTTTTCCGCCGCGGGCCAGGAGTTTGCGCGCTACGGCCGCGGAATCGTCGAAGCCGGCCGTCTGTGATTCGGTTCCAAGATAAAAGGCGGCTTCGGTCTCGTTCGGAGTCAACCAGTCGATCATTGCGAAGAGCTCTGCCGGCAACTCTCTTGCCGGAGCAGGATCGACCACGAGAGGGATTGCCGCCTTGAAGCACATGGCGGCCAGGTGGAGGATAGTGTCGATGGGAATCTCGAGCTGAGTCAAGACGATTCCGGCCGAGCGAATGATTTCGATCTGCGCATCAAGGTCGGCCGCGGTCAGCAAGGCATTTGCACCAGCAGTGACGACGATGCTGTTCTGACCGGACTCTGCAACGATAATGACGGCAACTCCCGAGGGGCCCTCGGAGGTGGTGACGCCGGCGTCATCGACGCCGGCGCGTTTGAGACTGCTTCTGAGTTGTTGGCCGAAGTCGTCGCCGCCCACACGGCCGATCATCCGCACCGGATAGCCCAGTCGTGCCACAGCGACTGCCTGATTGGCGCCTTTGCCTCCTGGATGAACCTGGAAATCCAGGCCTGAAACTGTTTCGCCCTCGCGAGGGATGCGCTCGGCACTCGCGACCAGGTCGATGTTGATGCTGCCGACGACGACCACTGGCTTGCGACTGGGATCCATGTGTTCTCCTGAATTGAGCGGCGACCGCAATCGACTAAAAGACCGGGGCGAGGGCGATCGCGGTCAGACCGCAGATAAAGAGAATAAACATCCAGATCAGCAATGTCTTCGCACGGCGCGGTGCGGTGGCGAACTCCCGCCAGACGAAGACGCCCCACGCCGCGGAGATCATGGTGGCGCCCTGTCCGATGGAATACGAGACGGCCGGGCCGACGATGTGGGCGCGAGAGGCGACGAAGTTCAAGACCGCGCCCGTACACCAGATGACGCCTCCAGCCACTCCCCAAAGATGCCACGGACCCGGCGCTTGCCAGTAGCCGCTCATCGCGACCGAACCATCTGCGGACAAGGGTTTCCGCATCAGCAGGTAATTGAAGGGGATCGCGCAAAGTCCGACACCAAGGGCGAAGACCAGAGTGATGGCATAGGGTCCAAGGGCATGATCGCCGGTCATTGCTCGAGAGACACAAGGGTAGAAGGCGCCCATGAGCGTGCCGGCAACGAGGCTGATGAGGAGACCGCGAAGACTCAAGGCGCGGCGCTCTGTCTCTCGGAGCCGGTAAGCTGTCGCGTCGAGTAGAATCGCGGCGACGACCAAAGCGACTCCAGCGAAAAGCATTCTCGGGTTCCCGTTGGGGGCAAGCACGTAGCTGCTGACGGCGCCAATCACCAGGGCCAGTCCGATGCCGACGGGGAAGGCAACGGCAAGGCCGGCGATATCGATGGCAGCGACCAGCAGCAGGTTGGCGAGGTTGAAGATGACGCCGCCGGCGATGGCCAGCAGCAGGTGGGTGGTGTTCGCCTGGAAGAGATCGGCGAAGAAGGGGCGGCCGGTGCTGCCGAAGCTGCCCAGGGTGAACCCCCAGAGCAGCGAGCCGGCAAGCAGGCCGAGCACGTAGTCCCAGTAAAAAAGCTGGAAGCGGTAGCCGGGGCACGCCTTGATGGTGTTTGCCCACGAACCCCAACAGAGCATGGTGACGAGCATCAGAGCGAGAGCGGCCGGATATGTTTGAGGCTGGAACATCACTCGCCTTTCCTTTTGTGGAGAAGTTCCAAGGTGGCGCTTCTGAGGTCAGTAGCTCCACCGCAGTTGTACCAGCCAGCGGCCGTTTTCGGGAAAAGCCGTGACCGCAACACCATCTGCCCTTGCACCAGTTACCATACGCTGCAGGGCCGCACTATACTTCTTCTGGAAGAAGCCGGAGTCAACCTGATGGATCGTAGAAAGTTTTTGAAAGTAAGCGGTGGTCTTGCCGCGGCGGCGAGCCTCATGCCTTCGTCGCTTGCGCTGACGGCCGACAACCTGGATGGTTCGGGGCAGGGAGGGCTGACTTCGGCAACGCCGCGAAGCTTTCCGCAGGGTTTTCTCTGGGGTTCGGCGACTGCTTCGTACCAGGTCGAAGGGGCGGTCCATGAGGATGGCCGCGGCGCGTCTGTCTGGGATGTTTTTTCTCACACACCGGGCAAGACCCACAATGGCGACACCGGCGACATCGCTGACGACTATTACCACCGCTACCGGGAAGATGTGGCCGTGATGAAGGCGCTCGGCCTCAAGACCTGCCGCTTTTCTATCGCATGGCCTCGTATCTTTCCGCAAGGGACGGGCACCCCCAATATGAAGGGCATCGATTTTTACAAGCGAATGGTCGATGCGCTGCTCGGCGCCGGCATCGCCCCTTACTGCACTCTTTATCATTGGGACCTGCCCCAGGCACTCGAAGACAAAGGCGGATGGCAGAACCGGGATACGGCCAAGGCATTTGCCGATTACTGCCACTACACGGCCGGCCAGCTCTCAGACCGGATCTCGCACTTCATGACGATGAATGAGATGCGTACGTTTGTGGAACTCGGGTATGGCACCGGCTATCATGCGCCTGGGCTGAAGCTGGACCCGGCGAAACTGGCGCAGCTCACCCACTACGTTGTGCTCGGCCATGGCATGGCTGTCCAAGCGATTCGTGCGGCGGTGCCTGGTTCGACTAAGATCGGCATCGCCGATAACTCGACTGCCACGACCCCGGTGGTGGAAACAAAAGAGAATATCGCGGCCGCCAAGATTGCCCTTCGCGAAGAGAACGCGATGTTCCTGACAGTAGTGATGGAAGGGAAGTATACGGACGCTTACCTGAAGCGGCTCGGAGCAGCGGCGCCGAAGTTTACCGCCGAAGAGTTAAAGGTGATCGGCAGCCCCATGGATTTTGTCGGGCTGAACATCTATACCGCCAACTACGTGCGGGCCTCAAGTGATGAACTTGGCTACACGATGGTGAAGAATCCATCGTCTTTTCCTCACATGGCGTCGCCGTGGCTTACGCTTGGGCCGGAAGCTCTCTATTGGACGCCTAAGCTGGCGGCCGAAGTCTGGGGCGTCAAAGAGATTTACATTACAGAGAACGGTGCTTCGTCAGACGACCAGGTGGCGCCGGACGGTCACATCTACGATTCGGACCGCGTGATGTATCTGCGAAACTATCTTACCCAACTGCAACGCGCCACGGCGGAGGGAGTTCCGGTGAAGGGCTATTTCCTCTGGAGCCTGCTGGATAACTTTGAATGGGCCGATGGATATGAAAAGCGGTTTGGTATCACTTATGTCGATTTCAAGACGCAGAAACGTACTCCAAAATTGAGTTCAGAGTTTTACAAGAGTGTGATCGCAACGAACGCTCTCGCCTGATGATTCTGGAAACGGCTGCGAGCTGCACGGCAGGGTTACACGGGCAGCTCCCCCTCGGCGGTGGGAGCCTGCGATCGGGGACGAAGGGCGGCGCGATAAATTCGAGCGCAGTTCCCGCCAAGGATCGCGTCCTGTTCTTGCCCTGAGAGCTTGTCAATGTAGTCGATTACGATCTTCATGGTGGCTGAATAAGTTGCAGAGAGTGTACAGACGGGCCAGTCTGAGCCGATGAGCAGCCGGTCGCTACCAAAAGCATCGAGGACGACATCGAGGTAGCGACGAAAATCATCTGCCTGCCATCGGTTCCACCTGGCCTCGGTAACCATTCCTGACAGCTTGCAAGAGACGTTCTTGAATTGCGCCAGCTTTCGAAGATCCTCTTGCCACGGAGAGAGTAGTGCCGAGGAAATCTGTGGTTTGCCGATATGATCGAGAACAAATTGCTGCTGCGGGAACTTTTCGACCAACTGTGAGGCTACGGCCAGATGCCTGGGAAAGAGGAGCAAGTCATACGCAAGGCCGAAGTTATGTAAATGAGCAATGCCCTGGTGAAAGTCCGGTCGCAGCATGAAGTTATCGTCAATCTCGTCGTGCAAGACGTGACGGACAGCGACGAGCTTTGGAGAAGCGGAGAACTCTTCGAGCTGCTGCAGCAGTGCTGGCGAACGCAGATCAATCCATCCGACCACGCCATGAATAAAACTGTGCTTTGCGGCGAGGCTGAGAAGCCATCGTGTTTCCTCCAGGCTCTGGCGTGCCTGGACGGCGATACAACCGTCGAAGGCGATCTGCTTGAGCAGGGGCTCGAGTTGCTCGGGCAGGTAGTCGCGTTTGAGAGCCGCCATTCCTTCGGACATCCAGGTGTGTTCGACGGGGCTGTACTGCCAGAAGTGCTGGTGAGCATCGAGTCGCATAAGACCTGGGCAAGAGTAATAAAGATGGAGCAGCTTGTCTCGGGATAAAGAAGCTGCTCGAGTCGATCCAATGCATTTCTCTTTCCGATTTTCAGAAAGAGAGTCTTACGGCAACTTGTATCTGCCTTGGGCTGTAGGCGTAGTTACTATTGGAATTCGTATAAGTTCCGAACGTAGGGCTATATTGCAGTTGCGTCGAATAGGTCTGCGGTCCGGTATAGCCCTTGGTGGTGTCAGCAGAGGTGGAACCGCCGAAGGTGTAGCCGGTGCTGTTGACCGATGTGTAGTTCTGGTGATTGAAGACGTTGAAGCACTCACCGAAGAGCTGCAGCGTGTAGTGCTCATGGATGGGAATCTGCTTTTCCAGGCGCACATCGAATACTTCATCGCGACGCAGGGTGAAGGTGTTGCGGCCAAGCTCTGGAAGGTAAGCGGGAGTGCCGCCGGCGCCATTCCACGCGGAACTCACAGAAGCGCTGCTAGGAAAGCCCGTAGTGGCCACACTATAGGGAAGGCCATTTTGAATCTGGACGATCGGATTGACGTTCCAGCCATCCAGGAGATAGCTTTTCGCTCCCTCGAAGCTCTTCGGGTATTTGAAAGTTGCGTAGGCGATGAAGCGATTGGGGACGTTGAACGCCGAGTTGCCATATTGCGAGCGCAGGCTGCCGTTTGGATCAAGGGGCTGGTTTGTCGAGGCCTGGGTGGATTCGTTCTGGTTGAAGTCGAGGGAGTGGGACCAGGTGTAGCTGGCATCGAAGCTGGCGTACCTGGAGGATTGGTTGGTGACCTCGGCAACCAGCGCGTTGTAGCTGGCGTTGATGTTGCTGAGGAGCTCGGTCGTGGCGGCGAAGTTTGGATTGATGTAGCCGTTGTAGACTTTCGCGGTATAAGTGCTTCCGCATTGCAGCGGCCCGCAGGTATTTCCGGTCGCGGCCGCTCCGCCCTGACCGGTTACCGTGTAGTTGACCAGGGTATAGCCCGTGCCATTCGTGCTGTTGTTGTTGAGGGCGGGCGTGTTGACCAGGTTGGTGTTGACAAAGTTGGGCAGCTCGCGGCTCAGCGCTGCGAGATAGCTCATGGAAAAGACGGTGCCGCGACCGACTTGCTGCTGCAGGGTGAGATCGTATTCCATCGCCTGGGGGTTCTGGAAGTTTTTGCCAAAATACTGCACGTTAGCTGCCGCGAGCTTGGTCGGCGAATAGTTCTGTGGCTCGATGCCCGGAAACGCCGGACCACCCTGATTATTTTTGAAGGTTACGGCGACTTGTGCGGCGGGAGAGCCAGTCTGCGAGTAGGCGGTCAGGATCGTCGCATTGACGATCCGTCCGTAGTACATGCCGAAGCCGCCACGAACTACAGTCTTTCCGTGTCCGTAGACGTCGTAGGCGAAACCGACCCGGGGCCCGATGTTGTTCCTGTCGTCGGGCTTCTGCGTGTACTGAGGCAGCGGCACAAATGTGCCGACGGGCTGGATGAGGTTCTGGTATGGCCCCGGAATCTGTTCGTAGTCGTAGCGGATGCCGAGATCGAAGGTCAGGCGCGGGGTGAACTTCCAGTCGTCTTGCAGGAAGAACCCGTAGTCGACGGTGTTGAGTTGGAAGTAGGCTTGACCAAAGTTCTGGCCGAAGCTTGCGTAACAGGGATCCGTGCCGGTGTTGTACTCACTGGCATTGGAACCGCAGGTGCCGGTTGGGTTCGCTATATCCGCGAAGAAATTACCCAGGTAGGTGTAGCTATATTCTCCGTTGGGGGTGTTAGCGGCCAGCCCGAGGCTATTAATCTGATCGTAGTTATGCACGATGTCGCCGCCGAACTTGAAGCTGTGTTGACCACGGGTCCAGCTGACGGTGTCGGCGACCTGCCACTTGCGCTCATCCGGATAAGCTGCGCGGAAAGAGTAGTACTGAATGCTATCGCTGAAGCCGTTAGCGCTTTGCAGTGAGATGGTGGGGGGAAGCCCCTGGAATGCATTCGCACCTACGAACTGGCTGTCATAGGCACTGACCGGCTGAGCGGTTTCATAGTCAATCTCGCGCCCATATTGGTAGCGGACTTCATTCACGATATTGGACGACACAATGGTGTCGAGTTTCGCGAGGCCGTAATCGAGCTTGACGTAATCGTTACCAAAGCCGTCGATGCCGTAATTGTTCGTGGCCTGCGTCTGTACGCCGCCCGGCGAGGCCCAGCGCAGGCGGTTGTAGATGCCGCTGACGCGGTTCTTTTCGTTGACCTGCCAATCAAGCTTGGGCATGTTGATGGTCTGATCGCCGGTCCGGATTACCGGGCCGAGGTTGGTTGCGATGGCAGCGAGGCCAGTGTTGTAGAGCGCGACCGCCTGGGCATAAGTCGCGTACCCCAGGCGCGCCTGGAGGGCGCAAGCCTGACCATCGACCGGATTGGCGGGCTGGCTCTTTCCAGCAGTGGAAAGAATGGTGGCGCAATTGAAGCCGGCAGGGATGACCGCATCAGGAGCCTGGAAGAAGGCGGCGGGGTTCGATGGAACCGCGGTACCGGGAAAATTCCGCTTGTAGCCGTCGTAGGTGTAGAACCAGAAGAGCTTGTCCTTGATGAGCGGGCCGCCCACACCGAATCCCCACTGCTTGCGCCAGTCTTTTGGCTTGTACTGGATGGTGGTGGTATCGCCAGTGGCTGCGTCAAAGGTGGTCAGCTTGGTGAAGGCGTTTTTGGCGCCCCAATCGTTGTCGCGATCGTAGAAATAGAGCTGCCCATGAAGCTGGTTGCTGCCGCTCTTGGTGATGGAGTTGATGACGCCTCCGGTTGCGCGGCCATATTCCGCTGAGTAGACGCCGGTATTCACCTGAAATTCCTGAACGGCCACCTGGGGGGTGGAGTAGCCTTCGCGAGTTCTCCCGCGTTCTTCAGAGAAGTAGGCCTGGTTGTCGTCGGCCCCGTCGATCTGCACATTGTTGAGGAGGGGGCTCATGCCGCGAACGGAGAGCAGGCCGAAGCCGTTGGCGTCTGCAACGACACCTGGAGTGAGCAAAGTGAGGTCGGACCAGCGGCGGCCATTGATGGGCAGATTGTCGATGGTCTGCAGAGTCAGGTTGGTTGAAAAGTCCGGCGACTCCGTATTAATCAGGGGTGCTGCGCCGCTCACTTCCACCGTTGCGCCAGCGGAGGAGATCGCCAGCCGTGGTGCAAGGGTGGTTGTCTTGCCGACCTCAACCTGTACGGCGCTGGTCTTGTATTGGCTGAAGCCGGGCGAAGAGATGGTGACGGTATAGGATCCGGGCTGCAATTGGCCGGCGGTGAAAAGGCCTTCGCCATCGGCGGTGAGGGTGGTGACGGCGTTTGTTCCCTCGTTCGCGACGACTACCTGGGCGCCCCCGACGACGGAGCCATTCGGATCATTCACGGTTCCATTGATCGCGCCGGTGGTCGTGGTCTGGGCGAGTAGAAGATGCACCGATGCCATGCCCATGACGACAAACAGCGCGAAGCTGCTCCAGATTCTCAGTTGTTGCATCACATTCTCCTAGAATTGCCTAGCGACAGGTTTTGCCGGGCGACTGTCGCCAGCTTTGTGGAAGCTTGGTCCTGCTTCGCTTTGGTTTGCTTGCTTACAGGAGGCCGAGTCCTGTTCGGCCATAGTCAAACAAATTTCCAGCTTGGGGCACCCGGAACGATCATGGGCCGCGCGTTGGAACCAAAGTAACACGCCTTCCTGATGAAACCACAAGAAAATGAATGTTCAATGAATGAGGTTGAGGCTGGCCTGGATCGTACCGACAGCACCACCGAAGTCATACGGAGGCAGCATTGGCGCACGGAATATTTCCAGGACGGAGATGGGCTCCATATGCGGCCTTATGGCGCTCCAGATGGCGGGAGCATCCACTTAGTGACGCCCCGTGGTGGATCAAGCTAGTAAGATGGAGCAAACCCGTACTCTTGCCGGAGGACGTTTGCTCTACTGGCTGCTGTACCAGAAGCTGTTTCCGTACTTTCGTCCGTTTCGCATTTTCCGGTATCTCACCTTCCGCACTGCCTTTGCGAGTCTGACGGCGCTGCTCATTGCCTTGATGATCGGCCCGTACGTGATCGAAAAGCTGCGGGAGTTCCAGATCGGCCAGTATGTCCGCGATGATGGGCCGCAAGCCCATCAGAAAAAGGCCGGGACACCCACCATGGGCGGCCTGCTGATCTGTATTGCGATCTTGCTGCCAACGCTGCTGTGGGCCGATCTCTCGAACCCTTTTGTGTGGCTGGTGATGGGATCGACGCTGGCGTACGGGGCGATCGGCTTTACGGACGACTACATCAAGGTGGTCCGGCGCCGAAGCCTGGGGCTCACCGCGAAGGCGAAGATGGGCTTTCAAGTGCTGGCGGGTATCGCTGTCGCGGTAGCCCTGATCGCCATGCAGGAAGAGGGATCGTATTCGACGCACCTGATGGTGCCTTTCGTGAAGCGCTTCCGGCCTGACCTTGCGTGGCATATTCTCGGGGGCATTCCGCATCTTGCGCTGCTGGCGTTTCTGCCGTTCGTCGCCTTTGTGGTCACGGTACTGGTGGCGTCGAGCAACGCCGTCAATCTCACGGATGGCCTGGATGGCCTTGCGATCGGCTGCACGATCATTGCGGCGAGCGCACTGACGGTACTGACCTACGTGAGCGGCCATGTCGTTTTCTCAGACTACCTGGAACTGCAGAGAATGCCGTTGGCCGGAGAGGTGACGGTCTTTTGTGGAGCGATGGTGGGCGCCAGTATCGGGTTTCTCTGGTACAACGCTCATCCGGCGGAAATTTTCATGGGGGATGTAGGATCGCTGGCGCTAGGAGGAGCGATCGCCACGGTGGCCGTGGTGATCAAGCAGGAACTGTTGCTGCCTTTTATTGGCGGAATCTTTGTGCTGGAGGCACTCTCGGTGATCCTGCAGGTGGGCAGTTACAAGCTGCGTCACGGCAAGCGGATTTTCAAGATGGCGCCACTGCACCACCACTTCGAACTGATCGGCTGGTCAGAGTCGAAGGTGATCACTCGCTTCTGGATTGGCGCGCTGGTGTTTGCACTCTTTGCACTCACCACGCTCAAACTGCGGTGAGCGCGGATTGAGCGATGATCCACAGGGCTTTTGCATGGGAGAATGAAGGCGCGACGCATTCTCGATTGCGGGATTTATGGATTTCAAAGGCAAGAAGGTCTTAGTAGTAGGTTTGGGAAAGTCCGGCCTGGCGGCGGCGCTTTTTCTACGCCGCCGGGGAGCGCAGGTGACGGTCTCGGATGTGCGAAGCGCGGAGGCCCTGGCCAAGGAAATTCCGGCGCTGCTTGAGAAAGGAATTGCCGTCGAGGCCGGGGGCCATGGGCTGCTCACTTTTCGGCGGCAGGACCTGATCGTCGTCAGCCCTGGCGTGCCGCTCAATACGCCGGAGATCGCACTGGTCAGAAGCCTGGGACTGCCCGTAATCGGAGAGGTCGAGTTGGCCGCGCGGCATCTGAAGGGCAAGGTGCTTGCGATTACCGGGTCGAACGGTAAGACGACGACCACGCGTCTTTGCGGTGACATTCTTGAAGCGGCTGGTTTGCCGGTTGCGGTGGGGGGTAACATCGGCTTGCCTGTTATTGGCCTGGTCGATACCAGCACCCATGAGGGCTGGTCGGTGTTGGAGGTTTCCAGCTTTCAATTGGAGACCACCGAAACATTCCGTCCCGAGATCGCAGTCATCCTGAACATCACCCCTGACCACCTTGATCGCCATATCACCTTCGAGACCTACATCGCCGCGAAGGCACAGATCTTTGCGCGGCAAACCGCGGAAGATGCACTGGTGTTGAATTGGGATGATCCAGTAGCGAGGGGGGCTGCGGGACGGGCGTCTTCGCGGGTCTTCTGGTTCAGCAGGACGGAGCCGGTGAGTCAGGGAGCTTACCTGAAGGACGGGCAGATTGTTTTCAAGACCTCGGCAGAGCCTGAACCGGAGAGCATCGTTGGCCTGGCCGGAATTTCTCTGAAAGGTGCGCATAACGTGGAGAACGTCCTCGCGGCCGTGTGCGCTGCGCGTCTTACGGGGGTCGAATCCGCTGCGATTCGATCGGCAGTGGAGAGTTTTCGCGCGGTCGAGCACCGGCTGGAGTTCGTGCTGAGCCACCACGGTGTGGAGTATTACAACGATTCAAAGGCGACCAACGTCGACGCGGCGGCAAAGGCGATTGCTTCCTTCCCGGGAGGCATTCATCTGATTCTGGGCGGCAAGGATAAGGGTTCGGACTACACACAGTTGAACCGGCTGCTGCAAGAGCGAGTGAAGATGGTTTACACCATTGGGTCTGCGGCGGCCAAGATCGAGGATCAGCTTCGGGGTATCGTCCAGATCACCAGCTGCGGAGCGCTGGCCGAGGCAGTCCACAGGGCGGCTGAAGCGGCGATGCCGGGGGAGATCGTGTTATTAGCCCCTGCCTGTTCCAGCTTTGACCAGTTTCAAGACTATGAAGAGCGCGGACGCGCATTCAAGCAACTCGTGACCGCGGAAAGGGGTCTGCCGGCATGGCAAAACGCGTAGGGGTCGACAAAGTGCTGTTTTGCACCACTCTCATCCTGGTGGTGATCGGGCTGGTGATGGTCTTCAGTGCGTCAGCAATCACGTCTGAGTCCGCCTCCGGTTCGCCCTACAGCTTCCTGATCAAGCAGGCCGTGTGGGCGGTGCTTGGCCTGGGGGCTATGACTGTGCTGATGCAGGTGGATTACCGGAAGTACAACCAACCGCGAGTGGTCTTTCCTTTCGTTGCCGTCACGGCGCTGCTGCTGTTGTCGGTGTTTGTGATGCCGGCCTCGCACGGCGCCCATCGATGGATTAAAGCCGGCCCATTTTCGCTGCAGCCGTCGGAGATGGCCAAGCCCGCACTAGTGTTGTTTCTGGCCTGGTTCCTGCAGAGCAAGCTCCACATGATCAACGATTGGCGGGGGACGATCATCCCGGCGGCTTTGCCGAGCCTGCTCTTCATCCTGCTCATCATCAAAGAGCCGGATCTCGGTACCGCGCTGGTCTGCGCCGCGGTGACGGCAATGATGCTATACCTCGCCGGCATTGAAGTGAAGTACCTGGCACTGGCGGCAGCCGCAGCGGCGCCGGTGCTTGCGTACATGCTGCTCTTTGTGAAATTCCGCCGGGACCGTTTGTTTACCTTTCTTCACCCGGACCTGAATACTCTTGGAACCGGTTACCACATGAACCAGTCTCTGATTGCTGTCAGTACGGGTGGCGTCTTTGGACGCGGATATATGGAAGGGGTAGAGAAACTGTTTTATCTTCCCGAGTCGCATACCGACTATATCTTTGCCAATATCTCTGAAGAACTCGGCCTGGCCGGCGCATTGATCGTGGTGGCGCTCTTTGTCGCGCTCGGGTACCGCGGGCTGCGGGCGGCACTTCTTTCGCAGGACAAGTTTGCCCGTTTCCTTGCCTTTGGTATCACGACGACCATCCTTATCCAAGCCTTTTTCAATATCAGCGTCGTTCTTGCTCTGGTGCCGACCAAGGGAATCACGCTACCTTTCATTTCGTATGGCGGTACTTCTCTGTTCATTACCCTGCTCTCGATCGGCGCGCTGTTGAACATCACCAAGGAGATCGACTGACTGCCTTGCGTGTGCTAATCGCAGGCGGAGGCACCGGCGGCCACGTCATTCCCGCTGTGGCTATCGCCGATGAGCTTCGAACCACTTATGGGGCGGAGGTCCGCTTCGTCGGAACGGCGCGCGGCTTTGAAACCAGACTGGTGCCCGAAGCAGGCTATCGACTGGAATTGATCCATGTCGGCCAGTTGAAGGGCGTCACCCTCGCCACGAAGTTGCGCACCTTGCTTGACCTGCCGCTTGGCATCCAGCGGTGTTTGCAGATTCTACGTAATCTCAAGCCGGAGGTCGTGGTTGGTGTTGGCGGCTATGCGTCAGGACCCGCAATGGTTGCCGCGCTGCTCAAGCGCATTCCGACGCTGGCTTTTGAGCCGAATGCAGCGCCTGGCCTGGCCAATCGGTTGGTGGGCAAGAGGGTGAGTGCGGCGGCTGTCAGTTTCGCGCCGGCTTGTGTTTTTTTTCGGAATGCCAGGGTGACGGGGATCCCGGTGAGGAGGGAATTCTTTACTCTCGAGCCGAAGCTCTACGGCGTACCCCACCTGCTTGTTTTTGGAGGTAGCCAGGGCGCCCGAGTCTTCAACACGACGCTGCCCAGGATCGCTCGAGAGTTGCTCGACCGAATTCCGAAGCTCACGATCCTGCATCAGGCCGGAGCGCGGGTTGCCGAGGCGACGGCGGCGGCCTACCAGAGCTCGGGCGCCGATCCGGCGCGATGGCAGGTTCATGCCTTCCTGGACGACATGCCGGCGCGCTTCGCGTCTGCCGACCTTGTGCTGGCGCGAAGCGGGGCCAGTACGGTGGCGGAACTTTGTGCGGCAGGGAAGCCGGCGGTGCTTGTTCCGTTTCCGAAGGCGACCGATGATCATCAGCGGAAGAATGCCGATGTAATGGCCGCCGGAGGGGCCGCTAAACTATTGCTTGAATACGATCTGAGCGATGACAGACTGCTGGGGCTGCTGGTGGAATGTCTCTCGGATCCAACCGTTCTTTCCCAGATGGGGGCAAGCGCCAGAGCATTGGCGAAGCCGGACGCGGCACGAGACATCGCTGCCATGATCCTAGAGTTGGCGAGCGGCGGCTCGTCGTGAACAGATCGCAATTGCGCCGGACTACTGCGGTTTGGCGGTGGTATCTCCCGGTGCGGGGGCGGCCGGCGGGAGAGGAGCATTGGGGTCTACCTGCGCGAGCAGCTCAATATCGAAGATCAGGTCCGCCTGGGGAGGAATCGAGGATCGTCCGGACTCGCCATACGCGAGTTGGTAGGGAATAAAAAGCCGCCTTTTGCCGCCGACCCTCATTCCCTTAAAACCGTCGTCCCAGCCTGGAATGACGCGGTGCGCACCCTGCATGAAATCGAAGGGCGTTCCCCGATCGACCGACGAATCGAATTTGGTCCCGTCATGCAGCCATCCGGTGTAATGGACTGTGTACTTCATTCCCGGCTTGGCCAACTCGCCCGTTCCCACCTTGATATCGATGTATTTGAGAGCGAAGATCGTCTTGGGAATGCCGTGAGCCGGGGGAATGTTGGCCGGAAGTTTCATCTCCGCCGATGCGCTTGCACCTGTTGTCGCCGGCCGATGGGTCGCCGTCTTCGGCGTGACGGGCGGGGTCGTCTGGGCAGAGAGTGCGGCCGGTGTCAACGCGGCGAGCACGAGAGTGGGCAGGCAAAGGGAGATGCTTTTCATGGTCGAAAGCCGATAGTAGCACGAAGCCGCCAGCGTCTTCGTTGAGAAAAGCAAGTGCGGCGGTAATCGAAGCCGGTCTCATTTGAGAAAAGAGGGCGCATGGATCTTGGTACCGCCGAAGGTGGAGAACACAAATGCCGACGATGGGAGTCTAAGCTGTGAGTACCGAATGAGAACGACTTTTTTTTCCACGCTCCTTTTCTGCCTGGCCTTGTTTTCTCAGGCGGCCTTTTGCCAGGGCGGCGGCTCGAATATCGGTATCGGCCCTCTTACCGGCCCCGCGCAGTCAACCAGTGGCCCTGAAAGGGCGGCGCCACCCGCGATCCATGTCGACGTTCACCTGGTGAATGTCTTCGTCAATGTCACCGACGAAAAGGGTGCGCCGGTCCCCGGCCTGACCCAGGGCAATTTCACGCTTATGGAAGACGGACATGCCGAAAAGATTGCAGTCTTCGATCATCAGTCGGAGATGCCGCTTTCGATTGTGCTGGCGATCGACACAAGTGGCACTGTCCACAAAGATATAAGCATTGAGGAACATGCGGCGCACGAGTTTGTTCACGCCCTGCTGCGGCCGGTGGACCAACTTGATTTGATGGACTTCTCCTCCGACGTGCGCGAAGTGGTGCCGTTTACGAATAACCTTCACCACATAGATAGTGGACTGGATCGGCTTCGGCCAGGACCGGCGACCGCCCTTTATGACACGATTTATCTCGCATCGCAAAGCCTCGGCGGCCGGCCCGGCCGTAAGGTGCTGGTACTGATCTCAGACGGCGACGATACTGTTCATGGAGTTACTTACCCCAAGGCTTTGGAACAGGCGCTGCGCTCGGAAGTCCTGGTTTACAGCATCATCGATGTCCCGATTGCGGCTGACGCCGGGCGCGATACCGGCGGAGAGCATGCGCTGATCACGCTATCGCAGGAGACCGGCGGAAAGCATTACTATGCCGAATCGAATCAGTTGGATAAGGCTTTTCAGCAAGTTTCTGACGACCTGCGAACTCAATATCTTCTGGGCTATTATCCGTCCCGCCACTCCGACGCTCCTGATTTTCGGACCATCTCGGTTTCATTGAGCGGGGTTCCGGGAGGCGAGGCTTACGGGCTTCGCCATCGAATGGGCTACTATCCGATGGGGCTGGTTCCGGCCAAGAATTGAGAAAGCCGCATTGGCAGGTGAGTTTTCCCGAATTCCGGTTTCGGCTGGCAGCAACAGCCGCCGTCACGGCATCTATACTCGTGTTGAGCCGATTGATGCACGGCAAAGCTTTTCGTGTTTCGGCAGAGATTGAATTTAAGGAGAAAGCGCTATGACAGAAGAAAAGCAAAGTGGTGGATTCAGCTGGTTTGTCGCGGGACTGGGATTGGGAGCACTTCTCGGGGTGTTGTATGCTCCGAAGGCCGGCCGCGAGACCCGCGAGGACGTAGCCAACAGTGCTCGAGACAGCGCCGAATATCTGAAGCAGCGTTCGCGGGAGACGGCTGACCAGGTTTCCACCCTGGTGGAGCAGGGTAAAGGACAGCTAAGCGACTACGTAGAACAAGGCAAGTCGTATGTCGATAAGGGCCGCTCGCAGGTCGAGCAGGCCGTTTATCAGGGCCGTGAATATGTTCAGCAGCAGAAGGAGAAGGTCGCGGCCGCGGTGGATGCAGGGAAGACCGCATACCAGACGACCGCCGGTCCTGTTACCCCGAACGGTACAGGCCTGTAGCGTCATGCAGTAACATTTGTGCGTGGATATTGACGCGTAGATAGAGTTACCGACCCTGAAAGACCAGTGTAGCCGGCCTTCGTATCCGGAGAAGGCAGCTGCCCTGGTCTTCTCCGCGCATGGTTTTGTGACAGAGTGTCTTGAGGGAGAACGGCCGCATGCATCCGGATATTTCGCCATATATCTATGTGATCTTTACCGCTGCCACCGCTATCGGCGTGCTGATGCAGGCTTGCATCCTGCTGGGGATGGCCCTCGGGTTGCGACAATTTCAGAAGAAGCTCGAACTGGTCATCAATCATTTGACTGAGAATGCCTTCCCGCTCATTGCATCGTCGCGAGTCACGCTCGAGGAAATGGGACCCAAGCTGAAGATCATTTCGGCCAATCTTGTCGAGATCAGCGAGACGCTGAAGTACGAGTCGCACAATATCAGGGGTTCCGTCGATGACGTTCTCGAGCGCACGCGCGCCCAGACTGCACGGGTGGATGAAATGGTGAGCGGGACGCTCGACGGTATCTCTCATGCGAGCGCGAGTATTCAGCGGGGCATCGAGGTACCGATTCGTCAGTTCAGCGGGCTATGGAACGGTTTGAAGGCCGGACTGAGTGTGCTGAGAGAGAAGCCGCTTCACTCCGCGGCCAAAGAAGATGAGGTTGAACCGGAAATTGTCGTGATCTTAGAGGGATTGGAAGAAGAGGCGCCGACGCCTTCCTATAGAACTACAGGCCCGGTAAAACGCGCCGGTATCGATCAGTCCCAGCGGACGCGCATACTCTAGGGGTGAAGGACAGATTAGGAATGGGATCGGCCTTGAGCTAACTGATCCAACCTCCGCCTACTACTTCGTCGCCGTCGTAAAATACGGCTGCCTGGCCGGGAGTTACCGCCCGCACCGGCCCATCGAAAACGGCGAGAACCTCATCGGATGAGGTCATGCGGATGGTTGCCCATGCCGGCTCGTGACGATGGCGCAACTTCACCTGAACCCGCAACTCTCCAACCAATGCTGGAATGCTGATCCAGTTCAGGCGGCGAGCATGCATCGTTGCGGTCATGAGTTCGCCCTCGGCGCCGACCCTGACGCGGTTTGTTCCTCCTGCCGAGGGTTGGTCGATCTGGATCACGTAGAGCGCGGTTGGCGACTCGACACCCAGGCCCTTACGCTGACCGACAGTGAAGTTGTGGACTCCGCGGTGCCGCCCGAGGACCTCACCGGCGGTGGTGACCAGTTCGCCGGAGGAGTCGGGCATCTCTTCACCCTGTTCGTCGAGATAGGCTTCGATGAACTTCTTGTAGTCCCCGCCCGGTATGAAACAAATCTCCTGGGAGTCGGGCTTATTGGCCGAGGCGATTCCGAGTTCCTGGGCTAGCTCGCGCACTCGTGGCTTGGTATAGGCTCCAAGTGGAAAAAGAGTACGGGAAAGCTGCTGCTGCGTGAGGCCGAAGAGGAAGTAGGTCTGATCCTTGGCGGTGTCTGCCGGGCGCTTCAAGATCCATCGCCCTCTCTGCGTGTCATACTCGTTGCGCGCATAATGGCCGGTAGCGATGCGGTCAGCGCCGATCTGCCGGGCAGTCGTCAACAGCTGATCGAACTTCAAATGATCGTTGCAGAGCGAGCAGGGGATGGGCGTGCGGCCGGCAAGATATTCCTTGACGAAGGGCTTTACGACATCCCGCTCAAAGCGCTCCTGGTGGTTGACGACATAGTAGGGAATGCCGATATCTTCGGCGACGCGTCGCGCGTCGTAAACATCATCAATCGAGCAGCACCGGCCGCGAACCTGTTCCGGCATGCCCTCTTTGCCGGCAAGGCGGCGCTGGTTCCAGAGCTGCATGGTGAGGCCGACAAGATCGTAGCCCTCAGCCTTGAGCATGGCGGCGACAGTTGACGAGTCGACGCCGCCGGACATGGCGACGGCGATCGTATTGTTGGGCGCGGACTGCATTCTCCCAGTATCTCGCGATTGGGGCGGAAAATCGAATCGCTGCTCCGGCAGTTCAGTGATCCGCGTCTGGCTCGAACGTGACTTGAGCGGCTTTCGCGACGCCATGAACCAGCTGGAAGCTGGCGGTCGCCGTGCCCAGGCCGCCGCAATTGAGGCATTCCGCATCAGCTTTCTGCACCCAGGTGTGAATCTGCCGGCGCTCGAGGGCGATCGTCGAAGCAGCCTGTCCTGAAGCTCGATTGCTTTGGGGTATGTTCGCCGATTGCAAGGTAAACGGGAGAAAAGTCAACTTTGTGGGGGCCGGCCGGGTCAAACCACCAATAACCTTCCCAGCAGCCTTTGCCGGAATAGACGACACGGTTGTATTGCGAGAAGAGCGCAGGCGCGAACAGCGCAGCGTGAGCAGCAGAGAACAGCGAAACGCAGCGGCCGCAGATTTCATTACCAACCTCCAGCTATCTTGCGATCTCCAGTTTAAAGCGGTTTCAGCTCGCAGTTCCGGCAAAGACCGGAGCGATCTCGCGGAGCCTCTCAACAGCTGCCGGCACCCTGTCCAGCGCAAAGTCGACATCTTCCTCGCTGGAATGCCTGGTTAAACTGAAGCGCAGGCTGGCCCGCGCCCGCTCGGGAGTCAGCCCCATGGCGGTGAGGACGTGAGAAGGTTCGGTCGCGCCGGAGGCACAAGCGGAGCCGCCGGAGACGGCAAGTCCCTTGAGGTCGAGCGCGATCACCAGGGCTTCGCCCTCAAGATTGCCAAACCACAGATTTGTGGTGTTGGGCACGCGCGGGGCGCGGCCTCCGTTGACACCGATGTTGTCGAGACGCTGCAGTAGTCCAGCCTCGAGGCGGTCGCGAAGAGCGGCGATTCGCGGTATGTCTCCCGGCACGGGCTTGGCTTCCAGGCTGCCAAGGCCGGCCAGCGCCAGTTCGGCGGCCTTGCCCAGGCCAACGATACCTGCGACATTCTCGGTGCCGGCGCGGCGCTGGCGTTCGTGGGTCCCGCCAAAAAACAGCGGCTCGATCTGGACCCCGCGCCGAACGAAGAGAGCGCCCGTTCCTTGCGGCGCATACATTTTGTGGCCGGCGATGGTTAACAGATCGCAACCGATCGTCTTGACATCGATGGCCAGTTTGCCGGCGGCCTGCACCGCATCGGTATGGAAGTAGGCATCTGCCTCGGCGGCGATGCGGCCGATCTCGTCAACCGGCTGGATCGCGCCAGTCTCATTATTCGCCATCATAATGCTGATGAGCTTGGTGTTGGGGCGGAGGGCGCGACGAACGCCTTCCGCGTCGACGACAGACTCGCCGTTCACCGGGAGAAACGTCACCTCGATGCCACGCTGCTGAAGACGCTCCGCCGCATGCAGGACGGCGTGATGTTCGATCGAGGAAGTAATGACGTGGTCGCCAGGCTGAACGAGCCCGAAGACGGCGAGATTATCGCCTTCCGTGCCGCCACTGGTGAAGACGATTTCGGCAGCGCGGCAGTTGAGCAGGGCAGCGACGGATTCGCGCGCCTGTTCTATCGCCGAACGGGCATGCTGGCCGTGGTAGTGGATCGAAGAGGCGTTGCCGTAGCTCTCAAGCATGTATGGGCGCATCGCCTCGAAGACCCCTGGGTCTAGAGGTGTGGTTGCGTTGGCGTCCATGTATACGCGCTTCATGCTTCTTCTAGTTTATCGCTAGAGGCGGAGTGAGGCTCTGGGCTGCTACTTTCCGCTTAGGCCGAGTGCCTTGACGACGGCGGTGTCGGGAGTGGTCACTCCATCTTTCTTGGCGACGATGCCGAAATTGGTCTGGTAGTCCCACATGGCCCAGCCGATGTTGTTCTTTTCGAAGGCGACACGCATGTCATGGAGCCACTGGGCGCGCATCTCCGGTGGGGCGTAGTAGCGCAGGACGCCGAACTCTCCGCAATAGACCGGCACATGATGCAGCTTGCCCCATTTGGCGGCAAACTCGATAGTGTTCTCGACACGAAAAGCGTCCCAGCGGCCGAGTCCGTACTGGTTGAGGAAGAACTCGCCGCTGAGGCTGGGTTCTTCGGTGAGCTTAGGCGTAACGGCTTCGGGAGTGGAGGGGTAGGGGATTGCGCGGAGCGGCTGGACTTCGGGGCTCGTCCAGGTCGCGCCCTGGTGGGTGAAGGGGAAAGGTTCGTAGTCGTGGAAGGTGTAGATTACGTTGTTGAGCGCGATGGGTTGCAAGGCGAGTAGGTCTTCGAGGCCCGACCAGCGCGCGCCGGCGACGATGATGGTGTGCTGCGGCGCCGCCTCCCGGATCGCCGCTGCTACGACGCTCTCAATGCCCTGCCAGCGATACGGATCGTCCTGCTCGGGCTCGTTCATGATCTCGAAGTAGAAGTGTTCGGGATCGGTGGCTGCGTAGTGCGTTGCAAGTGCGCGCCACAGCGAGGTGAACTGCTGTACTGGCGCGGAACCCTGGCGCAGGGGGGCCTTGTATTTGCTCTCAGGATGAATGTCGATGATAACGGTCATATGGTCATCGACGATTGTCTTGACCACGCGGTCGAGTTCGGTCATGAACGCGGCGCCGTTGCCGCGTCCGCGCTGCCAGTCAGTGAGCGGATCGGCATCGACGCTCAGGCGGACGTGGTCAAAGCCGAGCTTCGCCATGAGGGCGATGTCGTCGGGGGTCGTAAAAGTCCTGAGATAGTCGACCGAATAGTCGCTGGGATGCTGAGCAAACCAGATGCTGGCGTTGATGCCGTGTTGCAGCTTCCTGGCCCGGGCGAAAGCGAGGTCCGAGTCAGTCGACTGCGCGCGGGCGGGGGTGAAGACGGCAGCTATTGCCACGGTCAGGGCTGCTAAGGACCAGATTTTGACAAATGTGCGCATAGTTTTCTATTCCTGTTCGCTATTGCCGGAGAAGCGGGACAGTAAGCGGTTTGACGTTCCATCCGTACAGCGCGAGTTTGGCGGGATGTTCCGCTGGATATTCGATCTCGACCTCGCGGGTCTCTCCAGGTAGCAGGGAGATGTAGTTATCGCTGTAATAAGCGGGCAGGATGCGGCTGCTATCGGCGGCATTCTCTAAGGTCAGTTTGGTTGCGAGTGCGGCCTGGTCGCTTTCGTTGTGGAGTTCGATGCCGATCTTCTCCATCCCATTCTCGATTCCGTGGGTCGTCGACAGGACGGAGACGGAAGCAGTGTGAAGCCTGGTTAGTTGACGGTAAGAGTAGGAGTCGGCTCCTATCCAATAAAAATTATCGGAGAGAACTTTTCCTGAGGTGTCGGCGACGGATAGTTTGACGAAGACGACGTGGTTCTCGATGAGTGGCGCTAAGTCGAGTTTGAATGCGTGGGTAAGGGCATCGCTGGATAGTTGTAGATCCTGTTTCTTCTCCAGCAATAACTGATTGGCGAGCGAATAGACCCGCGCTTCGAGAGTAAGGCCTGCGGCGGGCGTGGTCGTGGTGTTCGCTACGTCAACCTGGTAGTTGGAGAGGTCGAGCTGCACGTGGACGGGCTCACAGGCTTTCTTGACTCCATAGAAGGACGCTTGGGTGTCATAGTCGGAGCTGAGGATCTGCCACGAACTGCTGGGCCACGCAGGCTGTGTCATCCATAACATGCGGCCGCTGCTGGGTGTCCACAGGTGCGCGTTGAAGCCTTCGAAGATCGCGCGGTGGTCGACATAATTCAGCATCTGGGCTTTGCGTTCGAAGTCCTCCAGGCTGGTGGCTGCACCAAACTCTTTTTCCACTTCCAGCATAAAGGGTGCGACGTCGCCGTTTCCGCTCTGGTGCCAGTCGTGGTACGCCCAGTCATCGCTGACCGGCCATTGGTCGGCTTCGGGTATCCAGTGCTGCCACGATTCAAGGGTGGGCATCGAGGGCACGCCGAGTTCGACGGAGAAGCCGCGATTGATCTCGAAGAACGTTGCCGGGTCTTTGTACTGGTAGGGGCCGCTATTGCGCAGGTTGACCTGGTTGGAGCTCGGGCTGTAATAACGAGTGCCGTCTAAATCCGTGAGCAAACGGCTCAAACCCTCATTGATAACCGGCTGGGGCACACCTTCATTTCGTCCGCACCACATGACGATGGATGGATGATTGCGGAAGTGCAGGACCGTGTCTCGTGCGTTGTCGAGGAAGAGGGCAGGATCCTGGGCTTCGAGGTTATAGTTCTGCGTCGAGTCCCAGAAGTCATTCCAGACCATCAGCCCGTACTCGTCGGCCAGATCGTAAAAGGTTTCTTCAGTGTTCTGGCCGACCCAGTTACGGATGATATTGAGATTGGCGTCTCGATGCAGGCGGAAGTAGGGTTCGAGATGCTGGCGGGAGACGCGCTTGCGGGAGTCATCCATGCCCCAGTTTCCGCCGCGGGCGGCAATCCTCACGCCATTGACCTTGATGACGAGATCGGTCGAGCCGGTCGGTTCGGCGGGGTGAATGGCGGGAGAATCTTGCTCGCCCGGCCTGATCGAGGAGACCCATCCGTGCGGAATTTCTTTCATGCCCTCGTGGCTTACATCGACGATCTCTTCCTTGCGCAGCCTGGCCGTGGTTGGCGAAACTTCGACGCGGCGAAGATGCCCGGCCGCGTCATAGAGGCTGAGTTCGTAAGTGACCTCGCGAATGCCGAAACGGAGCTGCCTGGTCTCAGACTCTACGTCGTCAGCAGAGATGGAGAGCTTGAGGGTATGTAGTTCGGGCTTGCCATAGCCATTTGGCCACCATAGCCGCGGATGCTGCACGGTGAGCTGGGGAAACTCGGCGGGTGTTAGTTCGATGGTTGTTTTCCCGGGAGCGATCATGACGGTCTTGTTCACGGAGACATCGTCGAAAGCGGCAGTCAGTGTGCCTTTCACTGGCTTTTGGGCCAGGTTCTCAATGGGCACCTCGACGCGGATGTCTGCTTTGCTGGTGTCTGGGAGCGGCAGACTGGTGATCACCTGCGGGTCGCCGATGCGAAGCGCTCCTGAGGCAGTCAAAGTGACGTCCTGCCATAGGCCGGTATTGCGGTCGCGAATGCCGGGGATCCAGTCCCAGCCCTCGGTGGCCATGAAGGTAGGGCCATCGATTACCATCATGCCGCCGTTCTCGCCGGGACCGCCCTTGATCGACTCCTCATTGGGAACGCCGGGGTGCGGAGGGGGAGAGATGCGGATGGCTAAGGAGTTCGTATGGCCTGGAGAGATAAGACCGGTGATGTCAAAGGCGCCGCGAATAAAAGCGCCTTTGATGTCGCCGAGCCGCTGTCCGTTGAGCCAGGCTACGGCTGCGTAGTTGATGCCATTGAGCGTGAGAAGGAGTTTGTTTCCCGACGACCTCGGGGTGGGAAACTCTACGCGGTACCAGTAATCCTGCTTGTTGAGTGTTTCGGGGATGACGAGATTGTTCAGGCCGTAATCGGAGTCAGGATAGACTCCGCGATCGATCATGGTGGTCAGCACGGTGCCGGGAACGGTCGCATCCCACCAGGAATGGCTGTCGAAGCCGGCTTGAGAAATCGTCTCGCCATCAGCAGTCACCTGAGGCGCCGGGGTGAGCTTCCAGCCGCCTGCTATGGTCCAGTTGTCCTTGCTATTCTCCTTGAGTGCCGGAGCGCTGGTGACCGGCTGCGCCACCGGCTTTGAGAACGGGGCTTTCGTCCTGGGCATGGTTGAGGGATCTTGGGGCTGCGAATAGCCTGCCTGGCCCCTGGTCTGGACCGGCCAGTGCGGGGTTCCGTCTTCAAAGGAAAGGATTGTGAAGTCGGGAGGCTGAGCGGCCAGTTCGCTTAATCGAGCGCTGGTTGCGGCTGTTCCGGTAACCGAAAAGCCCGCAACCTTTCCCCCGAAGTGCTTGCCTGCGGAGGGCGGCAGCGTGGCAGGGGCCATCTGCAGGAACGGGCTAACCCGTCCCAGGATGGCTGGTTCGGTGCTTGCCACCCTGCGCCCGTCTTCGTACAGCTGGACAACTCTGCCGTCGAAGGTTGCGGCAGCAAAGTGCCAACCGGATGAGTTCTTCGTGAGGACGCCGGGCGCGAATAAGGTAGTGCTGGTACCCATCCATACAACCAGCCTGTTGTCGCGGAGTCCGATGTAGCGCGAGTCTTCTTCCTTCGGATTTCCAACACCGGCGATCAACGTGGTCGCGGTACTCATGTCCGATCGCTGAAACCAGCAGGAGATCGTCCACGGCGCGTCTGCCAATAGCATAGAATCCAGGGGCTCGACCGGCTTGATCAGGCCATCACCGTCAGGCAGGAAGACGGCGTTATACGGTCCATACGAGAGCGGCGCCTGGGGCAGGTGTCGATTGGGCTGAGCGACGAGAAGTGTGGAAGAAAGGAGTCCGCCGGCGAGGATCATGAGAGTCCGGCCGATCAGAGGAGGGTTGCTTTGCGAGAGTCCGGTCAAGTTATCTCCTCATTTCGAGGTAAATCTATCGAACTAGAGCTGCTCAAAGACAGATGCTGGATCTCTCGCTAAATCACGCGGGCTATGATAGCGTTATCATTTCAGCCTTTATATGGGACAACATGTCCCTGTGTCAATCGGGACGCCGCGCGCCAGATATGCGACCGATTGGTTTGGAGCAAGATGCAACGTAGCGCGACGATGGCAGACGTTGCGAAGCTGGCGGGTGTCGGGACGATGACCGTCTCAAGGCTGCTTAGCGGATCCGTCACGGTCTCGGAAGAGACGGCGAAGCGAATCCACAAAGCAATCGAACAGCTGAACTACCAGCCGAATGAAGTCGCCCGGGCGCTTCGGGGATTGAAAACCAAGACCATCGGCGTCATTGTTCCTTACCTATATGACCCGTTTTTCGCCTACTGCGCGCATGCGATCGCGACGGTGGCGAAGGAACATGAGTATTCCGTCATTGTGACAACTTCGACTGAAGACCCGGAACTCGAAGACCGGGAAGCTTGCCAGATGCTTCGCCGCCACGTGGAGGGGATGGTGATCATCCCGGCTCGGCAGGCCCACTCCTATCTAGAGCGCCCCGAGTTTGTCGATGCCCGGATTGTGACGCTGGACCGGCCGGCGCCCGTAGACCGGTTCGACTCGGTGCTGGTCGAAAATCGACGCGGTGCAGCGCTCGCGGTGGAACATCTCATTCAGCACGGCCATCGACGTATTGTCTGCATCGGCCTCTCGAAGGATCTCTACACGATGAGCGAACGTTTTGCGGGATATCGCCAGGCCCTCGACGCAAGCGGACTCCAGCCTGAACCATACCTCGACTGCAGTTCGATGGACTCGGTTGTTCCAGCGATTGCGACGCTCCTGCAGGGGGCGCATTCGCCAACTGCTTTTTTTTGCGCAAACAATCTGACCATGCGCTATGCGCTGCTGGCGCTGAGTGAACTCGCCATTTCTATCCCCGACCGGGCAGCAATTGTGGGCTTTGACGACTTCGAACTGGGAGCGGTTTTGAACCCTACCCTGACAGTCGTGCGGCAGCCGTCGTACGAAATCGGAAGGGTTGCCGCCAGTGCTCTTTTTGACAGGCTTTTGTTACCAGAGGCGCCGGAGACGGGCAACAAGATCGTTCTGCCCGTCGAGCTTGTGGTCCGTCACTCCTGCGGATGCTTATAGAGCGAGCTGATCCGTTGGTCGCGAAACGATGCTTTCTGTCAGCAAGGGACCGATGACCGCCTCAGTGGCCCTGTGACGGGAGGATCGGCACAGAGTGCCGCGGAAGATAATCGAAACGATAAGTCTGATCCATCTTCCCTGACTCGAAGCGGTCGTTCCAGTCGAGCTGATACTCGAGAGCCGAGCTGCTTTCCGGAAAGTGCTCCCTGGCCGTATAAGGATAACCACTCATCTCGTGGAAAGGCATGGCGGCGACAGTAAAGGGCATGGCTTCGTAGTAGTCCATATCTTTCACATAGCCGTTGGCATAGAAGAAGTAATCGCGCTTCCACCCGGTGGGCAGCAGCGGCAACGAAGAGGCATCGAACTCGACGTCGATATCTTCTCCGCTACCGAAGATCACGAATTTGTCGTCGATCGCCGTCAACAGGGAAGTGACATCACCATAGTGAGTGTAGGGTCCACGCTGGCGGACGAAAGGCCCGGTGGCGCTGGCCTCGTCATAGTGGTAGGTAAGATCACCGGGAGTTGCTCCGTCGATCTGGCGCGGATAGCCCCGGAAGCCCAAAGAGGCTGAGGCGAGGGGGATCTCGGTCTCCCGCGCCAGCTCAGGACGATTCGGTTCATTGGAAATGAGAATCTGGTCCCAGTAGATTTGCAGATTGGTGGTGATCCGGATGCGGGTGGTTCCGGCCGGCATGCGCCCTGTCAAGTCGGCCACAATGGTGCGCGGCAGCCCTGCCGGGAAGCCCATGTCGTCGACGATTCGCCTCCAAGCGCCGTCGGGCATCTGCGCCTCGATGTAAGGCGAGATCGGCGCGAGCCCAGCCTGCCAGGCGGAATAGAGCGAAGTGGCGCTGAAGTATTCGATGAAGCCATGAAGCAGCAGGCGAAGCGGCTTGTCCGGCGACCAGGGACCGAGGTTGAGAGTGAGGGTATGGGTGTTCGCAAACCCTGCATACGGCAGGTTGGTGAAATCGCGAACATACTGATGGTCGGCCTTGCTGACGGTTGTGAGGACATCCAGACCGTTGCTGTCCCATGCCCCGGCGACGGGACGGCTGTGCTCACTATAGATGGTTTGCTTTTGGGGGAACGGTGGATCATTTTTGAAGCGCTCGTTCGGGTAGACTGCGCTGCCTGCGGGGTGGTCGACAGCTACCAGACGGGCCTGATCGACGAAGTTCACCTCTTCCATTGGCTCGCCCATCCGCAAACTTAAGAAACCGTCTTTTGATTTCAGCTGCGCACCCTCAATCTTGATCCATTCGTCGGGATCGGGAATATTGCGAGCGTAGGGCGAGACCCAGTGGCCGATGACCGCAGCCCCGATGGTATCGGTGATGAACTCGTAGTTGTCGCCATTCCAGGCGAAGACGACCGGGCAGGAGCTGCCTCGCCGGTCCAGTTCTTTGACTTCATCGGTGCCCTTTGCGGCGACATTCAATTCATCCTGCGGTACGCCGGTCGGCCAGAGCATGCGGACGATGACGGGCTCGGTCCAGTCGCCGAGGCCGGCGAGGACGGTGGATGGCCCCTGGCTCAAGTAACCGCTCGCTCCGGGCACCTCCCACTTTTGCCATAGGCCGCCGGCGAAGACCTCAACCTTCGTTCCGATAGCTGTCTTGTTGTCGGCATTGCCCTGGAGATCAATGAGTACGGAATGATTGCGATTGCCGCCGTCGTTGCGGAACAGAAGAGGAACTCCGCCAGCGGTCGAGACGAGCAGGTCTGCATCGCCATCTCCGTCAGCATCCAGAGCGGCGATCGAGCGTGCCGTCGGCGGAAGAGGTCGGTCGAAGCCAAGTTGCCTGCTGATGTCTTCGAAGTCTCCGGCGCCCTTGTTCCTGAGTACGCGGACGCCGACGCCAGTCGCCGTTTCAACGATCGCAGCCAGGTCGATCCATCCGTCGTTGTCAACGTCGATGGGAGTCACTCCCCATGCGCGTTTTGCGTCGAGGTCCGGCAGTGCCACCCGCTCAAAACGCTTGCCGTCCACGTTCTTCCACAGCGTCAGGCCGGGCGCGCCGGAGTGGGTCACGGCGATGTCCATCCAACCGTCTTTGTTGAAGTCGAGTACGGTGAGGCCGACCGCGGGCGGAAGATCGCCCTTGGGGTAAAGGGACGCCGGGAGGAACTTACCTTCGCGAGGATTCGTGTAGAGAGTGACGCCTTCCTCTCCGCCGGCTATGGCAATGTCTACGGCGCGGTCGTTATTCAGGTCAGAGAGGATGGCCGAGGTGGTGTGGCCAACCCCGCCCAGAGCTGTCGGGCCGGTCCATTCGGTGAAGGTCTGGTTGCCGTTGTTGCGCCAGAGGACGTTGGAGGTTGCCGCGGAACTGCCTTCCCGCGGGGCGCCGGTGATGAGCAGGTCAAGGTCGCCGTCATGGTCGAAGTCAAGGAAGGTCAGACCTGCCGGGGTGTTCCGGGGAGTGAGGCCCGCTCTCTCCGTGACATTTGTGAAGGTGCCATCGCCAGCGTTACGGTAAAGCAGGACTCGATCGCTCATGGCAATCGCAAGGTCGGGGTGGTTGTCGCTGTCGAAGTCGCCGACCGCGCATGCGATCGCCCGGCCACTGAGCGCCAGACCCAGCTTCTTCGCCGAGGCGATTTCGAAGCTTCCATCTGGCCGGTGGCGGTAGTAAGTAACGGCGTTACTCCCGTCGCCCATCACGAGCAGATCGGGTCTGCCTTTCCCTTCCAGGTCGATGAGGCACATGCCGCCGCCGGGTGCGCCGGGTTCGGAGGACGAGCTTGCAGCTTCCTTGGGGACGGGCGGCAGCGGCATGCTGGCGAAGGTGATCGGGATCATCGGGCCGACGGGCGGAGATGCGGACTTGATCTCTTCGGCGAGCGAATAGCTTCCCTGGTCTCCGTAAGTCGGCGCCATGACCGGGCCGAGTTTTTCGTGGGTGATGTGTTCGAAGCGAGCCAGGTGGACGCGGGCTTCGGCCGGATTGCCGGAGCGCTGCAGGGCCCTCGCCAGGCCAAACTCTGCAGACGGATGCATGCCATTCAGTTGGATGGCCGCGCGATACTCATCTGCGGCCTTGGCGAACTCCTGTTTCTCGAGATAACACGAGCCGAGAAAGTAGTGAGCATCGGCGGAGGCCGGGTCGATCTTGACTACCTGCTGGAAGGCGCTGATGCTGCCCTCGCAGTTGCTCTGCGCTCGCTGCAACAGACCGATGTTGTACCAGACGCGAGGATTGACAGGATCGATCTTGGCGGCGCGATCGAGTTCCGCCTGGGACTCGCCGAGGCGCTGGAGCACCAGCAGAACGATGCCTGCATTGAGGTGCGGAACGGCGAGAGAGTTGTCGGCGGCGATCGCCAGCTTGAACTGAGCAAGCGCATCTTCGCCACGCTGCTGATTCATGTAGGCGACACCGAGGTTGTTCGGGCGGGCCGCACTCTTGAGATCGGCTGGAACCGAGGCTGCGAATGCAGAGAATGCAGTAAAGAAAGTCACGAGCCTGAACGTCAACAGGGTCAACGAAGCGCGGGAACGGAACTGCTGAAAGACTTGCCACTCGTTTCTTGTTTTCGCTTTATTTGCCGATTTTCGGGTGGTGGCCATCGCTTCAACTTTCTTCGTTCCGCCTGCACGATCCATAAAGTTCGTGATGTCCCGAGCTGGCTGGCAGCGCCTCTGCTTCTTCTGTGCCGCCCTGCTAATGTTAAATGTCGTGCATTGTGGGTCACAAGGGCGGCTGGCGGGGTCTGAGAAGAGATTTTGAGCGAACTAACAATAAAGCCAGCTGAAGAACTGCTGCAGATGCTGCGCGATCGTGCGATCTCATCGGTGGAACTTACCAAGGAGCATATTCGAGAGATCGAACGGCTGAATCCGCTCCTTTGCGCGTTCGCGCATATCGATCCCGAACGGGCTTTACTGGCAGCTGAGCAGGCGGACCGGGTAGCTCCGCATCCGATCGGCTCGCTGCGGGGCTTGCCCGTGACTTTGAAGTCCTCCATCTCGACCGCTGGTTATCGTTGCGAAACAGGGAGCGTGCTCCATCGAGGCTTCGTTGCCGGCGAGGATGCTGTCGTCGTGCAGCGATTGAGGGCGGCTGGGGCGGTGATTCTCGGGACGACGAATTGTCCGGAATTTCTGATGGCTTACGAGACGGACAACCTACTGTACGGCAAGGCCGCGAACCCCTACAGCTTGGCGCATACTGCGGGTGGATCGAGCGGCGGTGAGGCTGCAGCCATTGCTGCTGGACTCTCAGCCGGGGGCGTCGGAAGCGATAGTGGCGGATCGGTGCGCGAGCCGGCGCACTTCAGTGGAATCTGTTCGTTGAAGCCGACTCCCGGGCGCATACCGGGCAAGGGACATCTGGCGGCTTCGACGGGCCCTTTCTCGATCCTGGGTTCCGTGGGGCCGATGGCGAGGACGATGGGCGACGTGCGGCTGCTCTTCGAGAGCCTGTCGGGTAGCGAAGTGTTCGATCCGACGGGAACGCCGTTTCAACCGCCGAATATTCAGCGAGAAGATCTGCGAGCGAAGCCGATCGCGGTGCTCGAAGACGATGGTCTCGTTCCTGTCTCCGAAGAGACGAGGCTAGCGGTGCGTTCAGCGGCCCAGGCCCTCAAAGCAAGGGGATTTCGCGTGGAGCCGTTTCGATCGCAGACTCTCGAGGCGGCGCGAAAGCTGTGGTGGATCTTTTTTATCCGCTGTGGACGCATGTTGCTGGAGCCGATGGTCCGCGGCAAAGAGGAAGAGTTAAGCAGCACCTTTGATTACTTTCTGAAAGTAGCTCGCGCGGAACCTCTTCTGCGCGCAGAGGAACTGCTCGCCGCCTGGATGGAGTGGGACATCGTTCGTGCCACGTTGTTGGAGGAGCTTGCTCCGTATGCGGCGATCGTCACGCCTGTCTGCAGCATTCCCGCCTTCCGCCATGGCGAACGTGAGTGGCTGGTGGAGGGAGAGACTCTGGAGTACTTCAGCGCGATGCGGTTTACGCAGTGGTTTAACCTGCTTGGTGCGCCGGCTGCGGTCGTACCGGTGAGCCGCTCGGCGGAGGGACTTCCGATCGGGGTGCAGATTGCGGGCCGCCCTTACCAGGATGAAGTCGTGCTGGCGGTTGCCGAGCTGCTGGATGACGATTTCGGGTATATGCCGCCTCCGATAGCGACATCAGGTTCGCCACTTCATGGAAATTGACTGGACCGGGTTTCTTGGCAGGGGCCCAGTCGCTCTTGACCCAGGGCTGGCGGAATCGGTTGCGAGTGGCAGGTCCATCCTGATTACCGGCGCGGGAGGATCGATCGGTTCGGGACTGGCGCGAAAGGTGCTTGCAGGTAAGCCACGCGTGCTGGTGCTGCTGGACTCGTCGGAAGGCGCTCTTTATGAGTGTTATCGCCAACTGCTGCCATTGAGTCCGGTCGGGACGGCGGTCGTGCCGGCGGTTGGCAGCGTATCTGATTCGCGTCTGATGGAGCGTTTATTCAAAGTGCATCGATCTCATCTGGTGTTGCATGCTGCGGCCCATAAGCATGTGCCTCTAATGGAGCAGAATCCGTTCAGTGCGTTGGCAAATAATTCGATCGGCACTTACCGGCTGGTGCTTGCGGGCTTGGAAGCAGAGGTAAGTCAGCTGGTAATGCTATCGACGGATAAGGCTGCGAGTCCGCGGAGCGTCATGGGAGCCTCGAAGCGGATTGCCGAGCAGGTCGTTCTGGCTCATGCAAGCAAGAGGGTCCGGATGAATGCGGTGCGGCTGGGGAATGTTCTGGGTAGTGCGGGCAGCGTGGTGCCTATTTTTCTGGAGCAGGTGGCACGAGGTTTGCCGCTGACCGTGACTCATCCGGCGGCCGAGAGGTACTTTCTTACTCCTGAGGAGGCCGAGGCCGCTGTGCTGCGTGCTGCGGCGAGCCTGGTAACGGGCAGGATCCTGGTTGCCGATTGCGGCGAGGCCCTGCGCATCGTCGACCTTGCGAAGTTTCTCGCGAAGAAGTCTGGGAGCAAGGATGGAGAAACCGCTGAGCTTGCCTTCATTGGCCACCGTGCCGGCGACAAGCTCAGCGAGAGACTTGTCTCAGAGGATGAACAGGTCGATGCGGAGGGGGTTGATGGTATGCGTGTGGTTGCCAGCCCACATCCAAGTGCAGCAGAGATGGCTGTCGCGATCGAGAGGCTGGAAGGTTCTATTGCCAGGTTCGATTTCGCCGCCACGATGACAATCGTCAGAGAGTTGGCGCCGGGTTATGAAGCGGCGAGCGGTTCGGTTCATTCAGCGACGGGTCCTGAAGAGGTGCGACCGTGAGAACGATTGCGGTAGTCACCTCGTCGCGCGCCGATTACAGCCACCTCTACTGGCCGCTGCGAGCGCTGAAAAAACATGCAGAGGTTTCGCTCAAGCTGATTGTGGTTGGAGCTCATCTTTCTCCTGAGTTCGGTTCGACGGTTCACGAGATTGAAAAGGACGGCTTCACCATCGATGGCCGCGTCGAATGCCTGCTTAGTTCCGATACCGATATCGGGATGGCGAAGACGATCGGACTGGCGACTCTAAGCCTTGCCGACTTACTCGGCAGCATGCGTCCCGATCTTCTGCTGTTGATTGCGGATCGCTATGAAATGCTGGCCCCTGCTTCGGTGGCGCTTGCGCTGCGAATTCCTATCGCCCATATTGAAGGCGGCGAGATCAGCGAAGGCGCGATCGACGACGCGGTCAGGAACGCCCTGACCAAGATGAGCCACATTCATTTCACCTCGACCGATGCTGCGCGGGCCCGGGTGATTGCGATGGGTGAGGAGGCCTGGCGGGTGCATCGTGCGGGCGCTCCTTCTTTGGATCATCTCGTCAAGAGCAAGCTTTATTCCCGCGAGGAACTGGAGAAGCGGATCGGAACTCCGATCAAGCCGGATGCGCTGCTGGTTGCTTATCATCCGGTTACGCTGTTGACCGAGACAACTGAAGAGTTCGATGCTGTCCTGGCGGCGCTTTCCCGTACGGAAGGCCAAGTCTTGTTCTGCTATCCGAATTCCGATGCCGGAAGTCGCAGCCTGATCGAGCGGACGAAGGCGTTTGTCGCGGACCGGGGCGACGGACACATCTTTACGAATCTCGATGCGTTGAGCTACTGGAGCCTGCTGGCGCATGCCGGTTTGCTGTTGGGTAACTCGAGCAGCGGCATTATGGAGACGGCTTCTTTTGCCTTACCTACGGTGAATATCGGCATGCGGCAGAAAGGGCGGGAGCGAGCCCGGAACGTTATCGATGTTGCTCCCAACGCGGGGGCGATCGTTACGGCGATCGGGCGTGCGAGAAGCGCCGAGTTCCGGGCATCGCTGGCCGGCATGATCAATCCCTATGGCGACGGCCATGCCTCGACGCGAATTGTTGAAGTGCTTACCTCCGTGCCGTTGGGGCCGAAACTACTGATCAAGCAGGCGACCGGGATTCCGTCGTGAGCGATCTCCGCATTCCGCTCTCGGCTCCGGATGTCAATGAGGAGGACATTGAGGCCGTGGTCAGCGTACTGCGGGGCTCGCGGTTGAGCCTTGGACCAGTGCTAAACGAGTTTGAAGCGGGGTTCGCGGCTTACGTGGATGTGCCCCATGCGGTTGCGGTGAGTTCGGGAACGGCAGGGTTGCACCTCGCGCTGCTGGCTCTCGGGATCGGCGCCGGCGACGAGGTGATTGTTCCGTCCTTCACATTCATTGCGGCGGCAAATGCGATTCGTTATGTGGGCGCGGTTCCGGTCTTTGCCGACATCGAGGCGGTGACTTTGAACATGGACCCCGTTTGCGTGGAGCGGGCGATTACGGCGCGGACGAAGGCGCTGATGGTGGTGCATACGTTTGGCGTACCGGCCGATCTGAAGGCCCTTCTGACGATTGCGGGGCGCCACGGCCTGAAGGTGATCGAAGATGCCTGTGAAGCCATCGGCGCTGAGTACCAGGGCGCCAAAGCAGGCGGTTTTGGCGATGCCGGGGTCTTTGCCTTTTACCCGAACAAACAGATGACGACGGGCGAAGGCGGCATGGTGGTCACCCGGCACGACGAGGTGGCAGCGACGCTGCGGTCGTTGCGCAACCAGGGGCGGCGTCCCGCAGATGACTGGTTTGAGCATTCGGAAGTGGGGTACAACTACCGGATATCGGAGATGAACTGTGCCTTAGGGCTCTCACAGCTTCGGAGGATCGAGAGCATCCTGGCGCGGCGTGCTGCTGTTGCTGCCGAATACGATGTCCGTTTGCGCGGCGTTGCTCCATTGGTGCTTCCCTTGCAATCGATGCCAAATGCGAAGGTGAGCTGGTTTGTCTATGTGGTCCGGTTGAAGGCGGATTTCAGTTCCAGCAAGAGAGACGCCGTCAGGAGTTATCTTCTGGAGCGAGGCATTGGTTGCGGACGGTACTTTGCTCCCGTTCATCTGCAGCCTTTTTATCGCCTGGATGCTTTGGGGCCGGTCCGGCTTCCAGTTACCGAGGCAGAGGCGGCCCGGACACTGGCGCTGCCCTTTTCCAATCGCCTGAGCAGCGCCGAGATAGAGGAAATTTGTAGCGAGTTAATCACGGGACTAGCCCTGGTTTGAGTTCTCAGAGAGAGACGGATCGGTCGTGTGCCCCCTCCCCCCCTCTTTCCTCTAAAACCCTCATAGTCAAGGCACTTACGGGGCGCCATGCCGGACTAAGCCTTGATAATCCATGACTTACAGGTAAAATCCTCATTCCATTAGGTCACGAGACGCCGGCGGTCAGGAGTTGAGGCCGATTCCCTGGAATTTACGGGGGATTCTTTCATTTCAATAACGAACGTTATGGATCCTCTTCATTCCTGTTCAGGGCTGGCATGAGGACTCTGTGGGTGGTTGGTTGGCGGATCAGTTATTCCCTATCTTTTGCCGGGCATTGGCGAGAGGGAACAGTTTGGCGCAAAGCCAGGTGGATGATGGTTTGGCTTGTTTGTTCTATCCCTGATTCTTAGTTGTATTGTTCTATCTCTATTTTACCAGTTTGAGCAGGTTCACCATGCCAAGATCGATTGGCCTATTTTAGCCTTATTATCAGTGACTTAGGCTATGCAGTTACTCGCAGGGTACTTGACAGGTTTTTTTGAGAGCTAAGTCGGCGGAGACGAGGCGGCTTTTTGCGGGGGGGAAATGACGGTCGAGGACGCAGAGCGCTTCGCTTCGGTCGGGATGACAATTTCGATTTTGCGGTAATTTTTGATTTTGCGCTTTGGTTGGGATGGGGTGGATCGAAGGGCTGGTTTCGGGGGGTGAAGTCCTCGGAAACCAGCTTTTCCTCTGTCAATCCGAAGGTCAGGCCGTAACCGGCTCGAGCAGGCGGGCCCAGTGTTTGGCCTTGCGGGCTTCGTAGGCTTTCTTGTGGTAGGCGTAGCCGGCGATGAGCGGGAAGGCCAGGGTCGCTTCGCTGTAGACCATCTGCTCGTAGGCGGTGTCGACCTTGCCCCAGGAGCTGGCTTCTTTGAGCGTGCTCGAGGAGAGCGCGCCGTCGCGGACGTCGGCGACGGTGATCTGGATGGCGTACTTGTGCATGGGGGCGTCTTCGGCGAGGATCTCGGCGGCGACGACGATGTCCTGGGCGAAGTTTTTGGGAACTCCGCCGCCGAGCATGAAGAGGCCGGTGGTGGGGTTGGCGATTTTGAGCTGGGTGATCTCGTAGAAGTCTTTGGCAGAGTCGATCGAGACCTTGGGTTTGTCGCCGCGCTTGTGCTGATGCATGACCAGGCCGAAGCCGGCGGAGCAGTCACTGAAGGCGGGGCAGAAAATGGGGACGTCGAGCTGGCAGGCCGCATAGACGATGGAGTCGACGCCGCCTTGTTCCGGGGTCTTGCCGTTGCGCTCGAGCCAGGCGCCCATTTCGCGGATGAACTCCCGCGAGCTGTAGGGGCGCGGGTCGAGCGAGTCGGCGATCTGGCCGGTGATGTCGTCGCAGTCGCGCAGCTCTTCTTCGTTGATCATGGTGTCGTAGATACGATCGATCATGAGTTCGCGGAGGGTGCCGTCTTCGGTGCCGGATTTGTAGAGATCGTCGGCGATCCAGTGCTTGTAGCCGAGGGCTTCGAAGAAATCCTGATCGACGATGTTGGCGCCGGTCGAGACGATGGCGTCGACCATGTTGTTGCGGAGCAGGTCGATGATGACCTGTTTCATGCCGGCGGAGACCATGGAGCCGGCAAGGGTGAGGATGACGCCGCAATCGGTGTCGCGCAGCATGCGCTCATAAATGGAGGCCGCCCGGTAGAGGTCACGGGAACTAAAGGCCAGGTGCTGCATGGCGTCGACGAGTGCGACGACGTTGTGCTGCTTGATGTCGATGTGTTGGATGGGGGTGGTGAGGAGTTCTTTCTTGGTTGCCATGACACTCTCATGGTATCAAGAAAGCCGCAGACTCCGGTGAATTCTCGCGCCGCCGGGGATTCCGCGGCACGGCACCGGTTGCCGTAGAATGCCGCCCTTCGCAGCTCTGCCGATCGAGTACGGATCGCGCCGGCGCGAGAACGAACGAGCACGGATCGCGCCGGCGCGAGAACGAATCGGAGTGGCCGCGGGGGGGGGCACCGGGTCTGCTCCATGGTGGAATGGCGGGCTCCATGAGTGGAATGGCGGGCTCCATGAGTGGAATGGGGGGCTCCATGTTCGGCAGTCAGGGGGCAGTCAGGGGCACGATCAGATCCGCGGGGGGTTGAGCCGGTTCTGGCGCCTTGAACTTTGCAGCGGCCTTGTCACGAAACATCAGGGTGTCGGCCCTAGAGAGAAGATCTTCGAAGTTCTTATGTTTGACGATTCGCTGCGCGATGTTTGACGATTCGCTGCGCGCCAGCCCCTCCACGCTCAGGGCGAGCTGGAAACTCTGTCCGGAGCGAAGATCAGCCGGTTCGAGGGCGCGCGCCACGCGCGTTTGCATTTGAATTCGATCCGTCAGGCGCGTGGAGAGAGTCAGGGGTACTGTGCCGAAGGAGTGATGGGCGCCTGCCCGTGCAAGGGGCGGCGGAGTCACTCGCATGGGCGAGCGAATTGGCTATACTCCGTAATATTGTGAGACCTTTTTTCTTCCCTCGCCGGCGTAGCATGCCCGCCATGCTTCTGCTTTTCCTCGTGCCTGCACAGGCTTGTTTTGGCTGGGGCAGCGATGGCCACCGAATGATCAACCGGCTGGCCGCGGAGCATCTTCCGGCGGATCTGCCGGCGTTTCTGCGGACGCCGGCGGCGATTGACGAGATCGAGTACCTGGGGCCGGAGCCGGACCGGTGGCGTTCGCCAGGCGAGCCGGAGTTGAGCAATGAGCAGGCGCCGGAGCACTTCATCGACCTGGAATGGGCGGACGTGGTGGGCAAGCTGCCGCGGCGGCGCTATGACTTC